>NZ_JBVJAH010000002.1:275953-421728 GCF_055590785.1 Streptomyces sp. NPDC041796 | reverse complement strand
CCCCCCCCTCCCCCCCCCCCCCCTCCCCCCCCCCCCCACCCCCCCCCCCCCCCCCCCCCCCCCCCCCCCCCCTCCTTCGCCCCCCCCCCCCCCCCCCCCCCCCCCCCCCGGGCCCCGGTCTGCCCGCCGGTCGGCGGACCCACCCGACGGCGAACGTGACGGACGGCCCCTTACGATGGGGCCCGTGAGCCCCGATCAGCACCGCAGCCCCGTACGCCCCCCGGCGTACCTCAGGGCGCTGCTGATCCTGGCCGTGCTCGCCGGGGTGTTCGCCATGCACGGGCTGGCGCCCGGCACCGTCGCCCCGTCCACCGGCGGACACGCGCACGCGCAGCGGGCCGCCCATGTGACCGGTGACGCGTGCGACCACGTGGACGAGCCGCACAGCGGCGCGGGCCACGCCGAGCACGCGGACTCCACGTGCGCGGCCGGAGGCGTTTCCACCGCGCCCGGCCAGGCGCCCCTGGTCGCGGGCCCCGTCACCTCGGCATCCGACGCGGGACTCGCGGCCCGTCACGGCGGCGCGACGGCGACCGACCGCGCTCCGCCCGACCTGGCCCGGCTGCAACTCCTCCGCATATAGGGACGCCCGCACGGCGCACCGTCCTCCCGAGGACGGCCCGCGCCGTGGCCGTGATCCATCCCTCTGTGCACGCAAGGAGTCGCACCACCCATGACCGCACGACGCATGTTCCGTCCCCGTAGGACCGCCGCTTCCGCGGCCGCCGTCACCGCCGCGGCCCTGCTGCTCGCCGCCTGCGGCAGCGACGGCGGGGCCCCGTCCCACCACGCGGACCGGGCCGGGGCACCTTCCGCCTCCGCCCCTGCCGGAAAGGGCGGTCACAACGCCGCCGACACGGCCTTCGCCCAGGGGATGATCCCGCACCACCGCCAGGCCGTCGACATGGCGGACCTGGCCGAGGACCGCGCCTCCGCCAAGGAGGTCAAGGACCTCGCCGCCGCCGTCAAGAAGGCCCAGGACCCCGAGATCCGGACCATGTCCGCATGGCTCACCTCCTGGGGCGAGCGGGTCCCGGCCGAGGACGCCGCGGCAGGCTCCGGCCACTCCGGTCACTCCGGCCACGGCGGCGGTATGACCGGGATGATGACCGCACAGGAGATGGACCAGCTGGAGAAGTCCTCCGGGAAGGCCTTCGACACGGCGTTCCTGAAGCTGATGATCAAGCACCATCAAGGCGCGGTGGCGATGGCGGAGACGGAGCGGGCCGAGGGAGCCCACTGGCCCGCCAAGGACATGGCCGGTGCCATCATCGCCTCCCAGTCCGCCGAGATCACCCGAATGGAGAAGCTGCTCGGCACGGGCTGACCGGGGCCCGACGGCTACCCGAGGCGCTCCAGCACCTCCCGGCAGGCGTCCCGGACGTGCGCGTCGCCGAGGTACGCGGCGACGCCGTGATGGTTGGCGCTCTCGTTGCTCACCAGCACGTCCGTGATGCTTTCGGCCGGGGTGAACTCGGGGCGCAGGGTATGGGCCAGGGCCACCAGGTCCCGTGGGTCCGAGGCGTTGAGCCAGGCACGAACGCCCGGCGGCACCACGGGCCGTGCGGCCAGGTGGCCCTGGATCTCCGCGACGGCCAGCGGTGAGCCGAGGGTCACCAGGAGCTCGGTCTCCCGCCCCGACTCCGTGAGCACCTCATGGGCGACGACGGAGCCGGGGCCGTGGGTGACGACGACCAGCGGGGCGTCGCCGGCCTTCTCCAGTTGCGCGGTGAGAACGTCGCGGACGGCGGCCCGCGTTCCACCGAGGAAGTACGCGTACGTGTCCTTGAAGGTGTGTTTGACGAGGGTCCGGAGGGCGGCTCTGCGGGCCGCCACCGACTCGGCCATCGTGTCCGCCAGGTACGTCATGTCCCGCAGCCAGCCGCCGAGCGGGTCGCCCGGCTCCCCGCCGGTCCAGGGCCCCTCCGGCGGGGGGCTGGCCGACTCGAACCACGCCTCGCCCAGCGTGCGCGCGACGAACTCCTCGGGCGGCTCGTCCCGTACCGGCGCAGGCATCTCGTCCTCGGCGCCCTCGACACTCCCGGGCCGGCCGTCGAGGGGATCGGGGCCCGAGTCCGGCAGCGGTGCCTCGTGCCGTACGGACGCCCAGTACGCCATCGACGAGGCATCACCCATGTCCCTGCCGAACAGCGCGTCGTCCCACCGCGACGTCAGCAGCTCCGGACGGACCTGATTGCCGCTGCCGTGGACGTAGATCACCCTGGCGCCCATGGTGCCTCCCGCCCCCCACGAAGAAGACGGTCACTGTCAGTTTAGGCCGCCGCGTGCGCCGGGGCCCGGTCACGGCCGCCCGGGTGACGGTGGCGCCAGAACCAGAACACGCACGAGGACACCAGAGCCCACGCGCCCAGCACCGCGAATGGGAACAGGTGCTGGTGGCCACCGAAGTACACGGCCGTGTGCTGGGCGTTCACCGACGCCCCGGGCGGCAGCCAGCGCCCGATGTGTCCGAGCGGGGACGGCAGCAGCGGCCACGAGACGGCACCGCCCGACGACGGGTTCCCCAGCAGCACCATCAGCCCCCAGGTCGGCAGCATCGCCCACCGCCCCATGAGGGTGTTGAACATGGTGAAGACCATGCCGGACGTGAACAGCGTCAACGCGAGAATCATCCACGACTCCACGAACGGCAGGTCGAGGGCACCGAGGAGCCAGTCGACGGTCGCAGCGATGGCGAAACCGCCGAGCAGCGCGTACACCAGCGTGAACACGATCCGCTCGGCCGGGTCGAGCGCCCGGGCGTGCACGCTCAGCTGGATCGCCCCCACGAAGCCGATGATCACGGCGGCCAGCGAGATGTAGAACAGCGCCAGGCCCCGCGGGTCGCCCTCCTGCAGCGGCTTGACGTCCCGCACCTCGACGGGCACGCCCGTCGCCCTGCCCACCGTCACCCCCGCCTCGGCGAGCAACTGCGCCACCGAAGCCCCGGCGGCCCCGACCACGTCCAGCCGTACACCGGCGCCGCTCGGGCGGACGGTGAGCACCGCGAAGACCTCCTGCTCGTCCACCGCGTGGCGCGCCTCGGCACCGCTGTCGTACGGGCGCAGTTTCAGTGAGGCGTCCAGCGCCCGCTCCATGCCGTCGACGAACCTCCGGCCCTGCTCCGTGTCCGTCGCCCCGACCACCGCCGTGGGAATGTGGCGCGGCGTCGGATTGGCCATGGTGTACGTGTACGAGCCGGCGAACAGCGAGGCCGCCGCGGCCAGGATCAGCACCAGAACCGAGGCGGGAAGGAATGGCGACGCCTTGAACCTCGCCCAGCTGTCGGCCCGCGTCGGCGGACGGCCGTGGGCCCCGTGCGGAGCACCCTGGTCTTCCCTGGCACCATGCGTATCGGACATGCCGTCAGGCTAAAGCGAACATAACGCCCGAAAAGGCGGGAACGCGCGCGGGGAACCGGCTCCGGACCGGAACCGACTTCGCTCACAGCGGCGTCGGAGGTACCGTCGGGAGGCCGGACGGAGATCGCGGAGGGGCCATGGCGGTGCTGCACACCGAGGACGGGTCCGTGCCCGGACGTCCGCGCCGCCCCCTGGTGTCGGACGAGTGCGGGCGAGGAGGGTGCGTCCACGTGGCGGGGCAGGTCTACCTGGACACGCTCACGGAATGGGAGCGGATCCTGGGCGGTCTGCTCCAGCGCGAGGGGGACATCCGGATGGACCTGTCGGGTCTCACCTTCGTCGACGTGGCGGGCGCGACCTCGCTCGCGCGTGCGGCGCAGGGCCTGCCCGGAGACCGGCGGATCATGGTCCGCAAGCCGCCGGTTTCATTGACGCGTGTGCTGGAGCTGTTCTGGCCGGAACTGGTGGCGATCGAGGTGGTGGAGTGAACGACATGGCGCCGACGGCGGATCCGTTCACGCACCCGGCCCTGTTCTACGCGGACGAGGCGGGGTACCTGGAAGGGACCGTACCGTTCGTCGAAGCGGGCCTCGCCGCCGGCGAGCCGGTCGCGGTGGCCGTCCCCGGGGAGAACCTCGCCCTGCTGCGCAAGGCCCTGGGCGGAGACGCCGACCGTGTACGGCTGCTCGACATGGAACAGGCGGGGCGCAACCCCGGGCGGATCATCCCGCGCGTGCTGCGCGGATTCGCCGACGCCCATCCCGGCCGCCGGGTGCGGATCATCGGTGAACCGATCTGGCAGGGCCGCAGCGTCAGCGAGTACCCGGCCTGCGCGCAGCACGAGGCGCTGATCAATCACGCGTTCACCGGACGCGACGCGACCATCCTGTGTCCGTACGACACGTCGAAGCTGGACGAGGTCGTGCTGGCCGACGCCCGCGTCACCCATCCACTGCTCATCGAGGACGGCGTCGAGTGGACCAGCGACGCGTACGCCCCCGACCGGGTCGTGACCGGCTACAACCTGCCCCTGTCCCTGCCCTCCGGCGTCCGTGACCTCGTCTACGACGCCGACCTGCTGCCCGACGCGCGCAGCTACGCCCTGGACCGGGCGGACCGGCTGGGACTGCCCGCGGACCGGCACGACGACGTGGCCCTGGCGGTGTCGGAACTGACCACGAACAGCGTCATCCACGGCGGCGGTACGGGCACTCTCCGGGTCTGGGCCGAGGACGGCCACGTGGTCTGCGAGGTGGAGGACCGAGGCCGGCTGACCGACCCGCTCGCCGGGCGTCGCCCGGCCGAACCCGGCCAGCTCGGCGGACGCGGCCTGCTCCTGGTCAACTACCTCGCCGACCTGGTACGCGTACACACCGTGGACACCGGTACCACCATCCGGTGCTACTTCCGGATGCGGGCATAGCGTTCCGGGGACTCCCCGCGAGCGGCCGGATCCGCACCCGGCCGTCCGGCTAGGGCGACTCCCCGGCGGGTGGTGAGCCGTTGCCGGGGGACTGCTCGGTGGTGGTCTCCTCGCCGGGAGGCGGTTCCGCCGTGGTCGTCTCGGTGTCCGGCGTGTCCGGCGTGTCCGGGCTCACCGGGGGCTCGGGGGGCTGGTCGCTGGGGGAGGACGGAGGCTTGGGCGCGGGGGACGACGGGCGCGGTGATGTCGCCTTGTCGGTGGGGCTGATCGTCGGCGCCTCGGTCGCCCTGTCGCGGTCGGCGTTGGAGTCGCCGGGCCGGCGGGCCACCCATTCACCGGTGTTGACGTCCACGAGGACGAAGACCTTCACGACCTTCGGGGCCGGCTTGACGACGACCGTGTTCTCGATGCGGTAGCCGGGCCACGGCGTGCCGACGGGGCGCGGCGCGGTCCTGGTGACGACCGGTTCGCCGAGCGGATTGCCGCAGGCGCACCGCACGCGCGGCACGCCGCGGTTGTCGACCAGTACGGCGGTGCCCGCCTGCAGGACGGCCTGGTACGCGCGTGGTGCCCCGTCCCGGTACCCGTGGTTGGTGACCCAGGTGTCCGCGCGCAGCCGCACCGGCGTCAGCGACCGCAGGTAGTCGGGCACGGTCTGCGGCTGGACGCGCAGGGCGTTGGCGAAAGCCCGGTTCTTGGCCGGTTCGGCCGCGAGGTACTCGATCTGACGCTCGACGTCACAACTGGCCACGTTCTTGGTGCCGCCGTAGAGGCCGCGCCGTGAACCGTCGTACTGCCGGACGGCGTTGTCCCCGGGCGGCGGTGCGGTCGTGGGCACCTGCACGGTCGGTGACGGCGAGTCGACCGGGTCGCGTGCCGTGGAGTCCGTGAACGGGTCCGGGCCGCTGGCGGCGGCGTTCTGCAGCGAGATCGTGCCGCCCCCGCCGCCTCCTCCGCCGTCCCCGTCACCCCCGCCGGGGCGGGTCAGGACGACGGCCAGCACCACCGCCACGACGATCGCGGTGGCCGCGATCGCGATACGGGGGACGGACCGCCACCACGGGCGCTCCCCGCCGCCCCGGTCGTCCGGGCCGCGCCCGCCACCGCCCGGCCCGCCGGGGCCACCTGGGCCACCGGGCCCGCTCGGGCGGCCCGGCCCCTCGCCTCCGGGTTCGGAGGGCGGCGGAGGGCCGCCCTGAGGGTGCGTGGAGTGTCCCGAGATGGGCCCTGGGGGAGGGCCGGTCGGACGATCGGAGGGCGGTTGGGAAGTCACGTTTTTCCCTTTCTTCCGTTCCGCGCTCATTGTGTGCCCCGTATGGGTGTGTCCCGCAAGCGGACCGCGTCCGCCCGGTGACCCCCCGCCACCGTCCGCAGGCGGGCATCCGCCCGCGCGCTTAACGTGGCAGCGTGATCCGCCAGGGAGCCCATGCATCGAACCCCACGGCGAAGAGCCCGTCCGGTGGCGCGCACAGTGCCGTACGCGACTGGGTCGACGCCCTCGTCACCGTGCTCGCCGCGCTGGTCGCCATGGCCGTCGTCGCCGCGCTCGGCCTGTGGGCGGCGGGCGCCGCCGATCTGCCGGACGGTGCCTTCCCGCACGTCGTCGCGGCCGTCGTCGTCATCGCCGCCGGCGGCTCGGTGGACGTCTCCGGCCAGGCCGGAGGCCTCGCCGGCACCGACGCGGAACTCACCCTCATGCCGCTGTCGGTCACCCTCACGGGGGCCCTGGTGGCCGGACACCTCTTCCTGAGGCCGCTGCGGCACCGCGCCGTCACGGGCACCGGCGAACTCCTCGGCCGGGTCGCCCGGACGGCCGTCCTGTGGCTGGCCGCGCTCGCCGCCCTCACCGCCCTGGCCAGGCAGACCTTCACCATCGTGCCGCCCGACTCACCCATCGACATCATCGGCGGCCTGCTGGACATCACACCCACCGTCGGTTTCCGCGCCGACGTCGGCCTCACACTCCTGTTCGGCCTCATCTGGCTGCTCGGCGTCCTCGCGATGGCCCTGCTCGTCTCCCGCAGGGCCCCGCTCCCCGCCCGGCTGCTGCGCTACCAGGAACCGGTCCGCCCGGCCGCCTTCGCCATGCTGCTCCTGCTCCTCGCGTACGTCGCCGTCGGCCTGGTCATCGGCCTGATCGTGGCCGCGACCAGGGGCCATGCCGCCGAGACGTTCGCCGTGATCCTGCTGGGCCTGCCCAACGTCGCCTGGCTCGCCCTGGGCCTCGGCATCGGCGCCTCCTGGGAGGGCAAGGTGGAGGGCCCCTTCGGCCTGCCCATGCCTCACGTCCTCGACGCCGCGCTGCGCGGCCCCGACACCACCACGCTGAACGTGGCCGCCCTCGCCGAGCACGACGGCCGCGCCTGGTGGCTCATCCCGGTCGCCGCCGTGATGCTGCTGGCCGCCGCCTTCGCCATGGCCGTGCGCTCACCCGCCGGCACCCGCCTGTGGCAGTACGCCGTCCACCTCGGCATCGCCTTCGCGCTCACCATGCTCGTCGTCACCCCCGTCACCCGGGTCGTCGCCCGACTGGGCCTGTCGATCCTCGGCATCGTGGAGATCGACGACCTGGGCGGCCAGGTGGCCCTGCACCCCCACGTGTGGACCGCGGCCGGCCTCGCCCTCCTGTGGGGCCTGGTCGTCGGCCCCCTCGGCGGCCTGCTGGCCTCCCGCGTACGCCGCCACGGGGAGGTCCCCACGAAGCAGGACACGCCCCCCTCGGCGTAACCCACCGCGTCGTCCTGACCGCCCTCCCGGTCACAGCTCGCGGAACACCGGCAGTGCCCAGGCAGGCGGGGCGGGTGGTGGCGCGGCGGCGCCACCACCGGCGACCAGCGCCGCCCGCAGCTCGGCCACGAACTGCAGACACGTGTCGTACCGCTCGTCCGGCGTCTTCGCCAGCGCCTTCCCCAGTACGGCGTCGACCGCGGCGGGCAGCCCCGGGCGCTCCCCGGTCAGCGGCGGAGGCGGATCGTACTGGTGGGCCCACAGCAACGCCATGTCGTCGTCCCGCCGGAACGGCGGCACCCCCGCCAGCGTCTCGAACACCACGCACCCCAGGCTGTACACGTCGCACCGCCCGTCCACGGGCCGCCCCGAGATCTGCTCCGGCGCCACGTAGTCGAGCGTCCCCACGAACTGGCCCACGCTGGTGAACCCGGTCAAGGACAGGGACTTCTTCGTCAGGCCGAAGTCCGTGAGGTAGACGTGCTCGGGGTGTTCACTGTCGGTGCCCGGCGCGACGAGGATGTTGCCCGGCTTGACGTCCCGGTGCACCAGGTCGTGCGCGTGGGCCGCGTCCAGCGCCGACGCCACCTGCGCCGCGATCCGCCCCGCCTTGTCGGGCGGCAGCGGGCCCTCCCGGTCCAGCAGCGCCCGCAGGTCCTGCCCGGCGACGTACCGCATGGCGATGTACAGCACGCCCTCCCTCTCGCCCGCCTCGAACACCGGCACGATGTGCGGGTGGTCGATCGCGGCCGCCACCCTGGACTCGTGGGCGAACCGCTTGCGGAAGGTGTCGTTGCGGGCCAGTTCCGGGGCGAGCAGCTTCAGCGCCACCGCACGGTCCAGACGCAGGTCCCGCGCCCGGTACACCACGGCCATGCCGCCGCGGCCGACCTCGCTCTCCACGAGGTAGTCGGCGATCTGCTTCCCGACGAGCCCGGAGGGCCGCCCGGCGGGGAGGTCGTCACGTGTCAGGCGGTCGGCCATCAGCCGTCACCCGTCCGGTCCGGCGGACCGTCCGCGTCGTCGCCCTCGTCGCCCTCGTCGTCCCCGCACTCCACCAGCCGGGTCGGCTCGTCGCCCGCGTCGGGCACCGCCGAGTGGTCGACCACCCGGGTCGGCGCGTATCCGGGCGGAGCGTCCGGCGCGGCGGAGGGGTCGACCACCCGGGTGGGCTCGTGCCCCGGCGGGATGTCGGGCGCGGCGGAGGGGTCGACCACCCGGGTGGGCTCGTGCCCCGGCGGGATGTCGGGCGCGGCGGAGGGGTCGACCACCCGGGTGGGCTGGTGCCCGGTTGGTGTCACGGGGTCGTTGGGCGCGTCGGGCCCGGCCGGAGCCGCGGGCCCGGGAGGAGCGTCCGGCGCGCCGGAAGCCGGCGGCCCGGGGGGAGCGGTGGGCCCGGCAGGAGCGTCGGGCGAGGCCGGAGCCGCCGGCCCGGGAGGGATGTCGGGCGCGGCGGCGGGGTCGACCACCCGGGTGGGCTCGTGCCCGGTCGGTGTCACGGGGTCGTTGGGCGCATCGGGCTCGGCCGGAGCCGGCGGGTCGGACGGGGCCGCCGGCGGCGCCTCAACGGCGACCGCACCGGCCCCGGCGGCCGACGGGCCGACCGAAGTGGCGTACGTACTCAGCCGGGCACCGTCGCAGTACAGCCAGCGCTCACGCCGGGCGTCGTACATCCACAGCGCCTCGCCGTCCACGACCAGACCGATCCGCAGCCCTTGCGTCCGGCGCCGGAACGTCTCGCCGTCCACGCGCCCCGCCGCCAGCTCCTCCGCGGCCAGCCGGTACCGGCTCACCGCCTCCTCGGCCCGGGCCAGCAGGGGCCGCGGATCGGACGCCGTACCCATCGGCTGCCCCGCCGCCGGAGGATCGGGCGGCACGGAGACCAGCAGCCGTCCGTCCACCCAGGCGGACCATCCGTTGGAGCACAGCACCCGCCCCCAGTCGCCGAGCCGCTCCAGCAACTGCACGGGCAGGAACGGGTCCAGCGGCACCGTCGGGCGGCTCGGATCCGGCGCCTCCCAGGCGGGCAGCCCCTCGGCGGGCACCACGTGACTGGGCCGGAAGCCGTCGTCCGGGGAGCGGGAAACGCCCGAGGAACCGGGGAAGACCATCAGCCGTGCCTACTTTCGCATGATCACTGGCTCGTGCCGGCGCAGCAGCCTCGCGACCAGGAACCACAGGACGACGGACAGCACCACCAGCATCCCCATGTCGAGCAGCCAGGTCGCCGCCGTGTGCTCGAACAACGGGTCCGCGGTCTTGTCGGTCGGCGAGAGCCGCTGGATGTCGACCGTCGATCCCATCGCCCCGAACGCCCACCGGGACGGGATGAACCACGCCAGCTGCTCCAGGACGAGCGACCCGTGGATCTTCAGCAGGCCGCCGCAGAACACCACCTGGACGATCGCGAGGAGCACCAGGAGCGGCATGGTGACCTCCTCCTTGCGCACCAGCGCGGACACGAACAGGCCGAGCATCATCGCCGTGAACGACAGCAGCGCCACGGCCAGGGTGATCTCGATGAGCGGCGGCATCAGCACGCCCTTGCCGCCCGGGGCGTTCAGCGGGACGCCGATCAGCGCGACCAGTGTCAGGACCACGGCCTGCACGACCGTGATCACGCCGAGCACCACGACCTTGGACATCAGGTACGCCGATCTGGACAGGCCGACGGCTCTCTCCCGGCGGTAGATCGTCCGCTCCTTCACCAGCTCCCGCACCGCGTTCGCGGCGCCGGTCAGCACCCCGCCGACGCACAGGATCAGCAGCACGTTCATCGTCGACTCGCGGCCGAAGCCGCCCTCGGACAGAGCCCGGGCCATCGCGCCCATCACGAACGGCAGCGCGATCATGATGGCGATGAACGTCCGGTCGGCGCTCAGCGCGGCCGCGTACCGCCGTACGAGCGTTCGCAGCTGGGCGCCCCAGCTCTGCGCCTTCGGCGGCGGGGCGGGCGGCGTGGCGACGGCGGCCCCGTCGGGCAGCGCGGGGCGCTGCATGGCGCCCGCGATGTACTGCTGGTGGAGCCGGGACGTGCGGTACTGGCCCGCCCAGTCGCGGCTCCGGTCGTTCTCGAACGCCTCGAAGGCCTCCGGCCACTCGCGGAAGTCGAAGAACCCGAGGGCGTCCTCGGGCGGCCCGTAGTAGGCGATCCGCCCGCCCGGCGCGAGCACCAGCAGCCGGTCGCAGACGTCCAGGCTGAGCACGCTGTGGGTGACGACGATGACCGTACGGCCGTCGTCGGCGAGCCCGCGCAGCATGTGCATCACGGACCGGTCCATTCCGGGGTCGAGGCCGGAGGTCGGCTCGTCCAGGAACAGCAGCGACGGCTTCGTCAGCAGCTCCAGAGCCACGCTGACCCGCTTGCGCTGTCCGCCCGACAGGCTGTGGATGGGCTGTTTGGCGCGCTGCTGCAGGCCGAGTTCCTCGATGACCTCGTCCACCCGTGCCTGCCGCTCGGAGCGGGCGGTGTCCTCGGGGAAGCGCAGCTCGGCGGCGTACGCGAGGGCGCGGCGCACCGTCAACTGCAGGTGCAGGATGTCGTCCTGCGGTACGAGACCGATACGGCGGCGCAGCTCGGCGTAGTCCCGGTAGAGGTCACGGCCGTCGTACAGCACCGTGCCCCGGTCGGCGGGACGCAGCCCGGTCAGCGCGTTGAGCAGCGTGGACTTGCCCGAGCCACTGGGCCCGACGACGCCGAGCAGGCACTTCTCCCCGACGGGGAAGGACACCTCGTCGATGAGGGTCTTGCGGCCCCGGTCCACGGTGACCGCCAGGTCCTGTACGTCGAGCGACACCTCGCCCGTGTCGGTGAACTCCACCAACTGCGTACCGACCAGGCAGAACGCCGAGTGCCCGATGCCCACGATGTCCTCGGGCGTCACCCGGGCTCGGGTGACCGGCTGGCCGTTGAGGAACGTGCCGTTGTGGCTGCCCAGGTCATGGATCCAGTGCGTGCCGTCCGGATCGGCGAGCAACTCGGCGTGGCGGCGCGAAACCGTCAGGTCGTCGACGATCAGGTCGTTGTCGGGGCCACGCCCGATGCGCACGGTCCGGGCCGGCAGCGGCCGCACCGAGGTCGGCTGCCGGAACGTCCCGGTGGCGCCGGGCAGCGACACCGAGGACGGCCGGGGCACCGGGGGCGGTGCGGGTGCCGCGGGCGGTGCGTGCGACCAGGACGGTGAAGGTGCCGGGGCGGCCGGCGCGGGCCGCTCGGGTGCCGACAGCATGGCGCACGGGCCATCTGCCGGATGGCCGAAGTGGACCACGCTGCCGGGGCCCACGCCCCAGACCCGCACGCGTCTTCCCTCGGCGAAGGTTCCGTTGGTACTGCCCTCGTCCTGAACGGTCCACTGTCCCCCCTCGGGACGCAGCACCGCGTGATGCCAGGAGATCCGGGCGTCGCCCAGCACGATGTCACTCGCCGGGTCTCGCCCGATGCGGTACTCCCGACTCGGACTCATCACGGTGGAGTCCCCGTCGATGTCGAGGACCAGCTCGGGCGCGGTGGGCACATATGGCCGCTCTCCCATAGGGGAATTTTATCCGGTAGGGCCGACATACGCCTGGGAAGTGCGAAATTCCGGGCCCCGCACGGCACAACGCCCCCCGCGCCCGGCTTCCCTGCCCGGGGCTCACCCCGCGCCGCCCGCCCGGGCCGCCCCCGGCTCACGCGGGCCCGGGCCGCCCGCGGCTCACGCGGCCGGGCTTGCCACCGCGCCGGATCGCCGCCGGGCAAGTGGGCGCCGCCCGGGCGGCCCGTCCCCGGTACCGGCCGCCACGGCGCCGGTTGCCCACGGCCGGGACCCGCGCCGGGGGCTGGGCCCGCCCTGGTACTGGCCGGCCTCTCCTCCGGCGACTGTCCACGGCAGGGACCCGTGTGGGGACGGGGTCGCCCTGTGGGGGGCCGGGATCTCGGTTTGTCCGGCCTCCGGTCAGGGTCCCGGTTGGGACTGACTCGCGCGTGCCCCGTCCTGGTATCGGCCCTCCTCCGGCACCGGTTCGCTCACGGCCGGAACCCGTGCCGGGGCGGGGTCGCCCTGTGGGGCTGGGGTTTCGGCTTCCCGGGGTTCCGGTCAGGGGCCGGGCCGGGACTGACTCCCGTGGCCCGGGGCCCGCCCCCGTACCGGCCGCCACGGCGCCGGTTCGAGGGCGACGCCTGCCCCGTGCCCCTGGCCCCTGCCTCGGCGGCCGGTTCCGGAGCGCCCATCCTCGGACGGGCTGCCGGGCTGCCGGGCTCGGGCTCGTACCGGCAGTGGTCGGCCGTGGCCCAGTCCGGCATGGCACCGGCTCGCCCTCCGAACCCGAACGCCGTCGGGGGGCGGGGCCACGACAGGCGCGGGTGCCCGGGCGCGTGGCCCGGGCCGCGGGGGTGGCCGCCCGTCAGCGGGCCGGGCGGCGCCGGTAGTCGGCCACGATGCGGACGACGGCGTTGAAGGCGCGGACGCTGTCGGCGGGCCGTGGGTGTCCCACGGGCGTGCCGAGCCGTTCTCCCCGGTAGGTCTGGCGGGGGTTGGAGTAGCGGTTGATGCGCCGGCAGGGGCCGCCGGTGGCCTTGCGGCAACTCGACTCGTACGCCTCCAGCGTCGACCACCTGCCGGAGGGCGGGAAGTAGCCGCGGGCGCTGTTCGCGCCGCGTGGCGCGGTCACGTAGTCGTGCATGGCGCCGAGGTTGTGGGCGATCTCGTGGGCCAGCGAGTGGTGCGCGAGCGCCTTCTGCGCCACGAGGCTGTAGCCGTGGGCGCTGGTCCGGGGTGTCACGCGCCGGGGCCGGTTGGCGAGCCCGGCGGGGCCCTTGCTGCCCGTCACGACGGTGACCAGGTCGGCTCCCACGCGGTCGCGGAGGCGGGGCAGGTGGTCGGCCACGCCGTCGCCGCGTCGCGCCACCGCCTTCAGCAGGGCGTCACCGGACCGGTCCAGCCGGGCGGGCACCTTGGCGCGGACGATGCCGGTGAGCCGGAGGCGGGCGTGGACCGCCCCGGCGGCGAACGCCTGCGAGGTGGAGGTGACGGCCTGGCGGATCCTGGCCCGCAGGGTCCCCTCGCCGCCCGCCTCGCCGACGGCGCGCGCGGTGAACCCCGCCAGGATGTCGATGGTGACGATCCGCTGGCCGTAGTGGGGGCGGGGCACCCGAGTGCAGTGACGTTTCTTCTCCGTTGGCGCACGGCACGTTCCGCCCGCCTCCTGCCGTGGTGGCGCGGGCGCTGCGACCGGGGGAGCGGACAGGGCGGACGACCGCCCCTGTGCGGGGGCGCACCCGGTCGTGCTCAGCACGAGGGCCAGCGCGGCGGCACCCAGTGAGGAATGGGCGAGGCGCATCTCCATCCTTTCGCAGAGCGGAACCTCAAGGTGTCCTTGCGAGAAGGGCGCCGCCGCATGCGCGGGGTGACGCCTATTCACCGGTTCGGCCGCGCGGGCCCGGCCCCCGGGGCGGTGACTCAGGGGCGGGCCGACGCGTCCAGCAGCAGAGCGGCCGCCTCCCGGGCCTCCCGGGCGGGCGCGTCCGAACCGCTGAGGGCGGCGGTCGCGATCGCGCCCTCCGCCAGCAGCGCGACGGGGGCGCCGGCCGAGGCGGGGCCGTCCGTCCCGGCCACCAGGCCGATGACGTACCGCCGGAACTCCTCCTTGTGCCGGCGCGCCGCCTCGGTCACCCCGGGCGACGTGGCACCGAGCTCCCCGAAGGCGTTGACGAACGCGCAGCCGCGGAAGCCCGGTTCCCGGAACCAGTCCCCCAGCCAGTCGAAGACCGCCAGCACCCGCTCGCGCGGCGGGGTGTCCAGGCCGTCCACGTACGCGGCGAGGCTGCCGCGCCAGCGGGCGTCGCGCCGCAGCAGGTACGCCTCGACGAGCGCGTCCTTGGAGGGGAAGAGCTGGTACAGGCGCCGCAGGGTGACTCCGGACGCGGCCCGGACGGCGTCCATGCCGACGGTCTGGATGCCCTGGCCGTAGAACAGCTCCTCGGCCGCGTCGAGCACCCGTGTCCTGGCCTCCTCGGTGTCCATACCGCCACTCCCTTGCGTGAGAACCATCGTTCTCGTACGGTACCCCACGAGGTGAGAACGGTCGTTCTCACCTCGCTCGAAAGGAGCCGCCATGCGCCCGCCCCTGCCCCCGTTCACCGAGGAGACCGCCCGCCTGAAGGTGCGACTCGCCGAGGACGCCTGGAACACCCGCGACCCGGAGAAGGTCGCCCTCGCCTACACCGAGGACTCCGAGTGGCGCAATCGCGACGTGTTCCTGCGCGGCCGGGAGGAGATCGTCGCCTTCCTCACCGCCAAGTGGCAGCGCGAACACGACTACCGGCTCCGCAAGGAACTGTGGGCCTTCACCGGCGACCGCATCGCCGTCCGCTTACGAGTACCACGACGCCGACGGGCAGTGGTTCCGCGCGTACGGCAACGAGAACTGGGAGTTCGACGCGAGCGGCCTGATGCGCAAGCGCTACGCCAGCATCAACGACGTGCCCATCACCGCCGCTTCGGCACGGATCACCGTCTGATTCGCGGTGAATGCATCGGTCCGTGAGTCTTGGGAAAGCGAGAAGTCGACCCCTGATGATCGGAAAGGCGGACCATGACAGACCCCCACGAGCCCCAGGACCCCGTCACCCGGCACCCCCGGCCGGACTTCCCCGACCAGGACCAGCGACACCCCGGATGGACCGGGCCGATGGACCCGCCGCCGGACCACGGCGAGGACTCCTACCGAGGCACCGGAGTCCTGCGGGACCGCGTCGCCGTCATCACCGGAGGCGACTCCGGCATCGGTCGCGCGGTGTGCCTGGCATACGCGCGCGAAGGCGCCGACATCGTCTTCACCCACCTCCCGGAGGAGGAGGACGAGGCGCGCGAGACCGCCCGGCTCGTCGAGGAGGCCGGCCGCAAGGCCATCGCCATGGCCGCCGACAACCGGGACGAGGACCAGTGCCGCGCCCTGATCCAACGGGTCACCGACGAGTTCGGGCGGATCGACGTCCTGGTGAACAACGCCGCCTACCAGATGGCCCAGCCGGACGGCATCGAGGCGATCACGACCGAACAGTTCGACCGGGTGATGAAGACCAACGTGTACGGGATGTTCTGGCTGACCAAACTGGCGCTGCCGCACATCCCCAGGGGCGGCTCCGTCATCAACACCACCTCCGTGCAGGCGTACAAGCCCAGCCCGCCGCTGCTCGACTACGCCATGACGAAGGGCGCCATCGTCACGTTCACCCAAGGCCTGGCGCAGATGGTCGCCGAGCGCGGCATCCGGGTGAACGCGGTCGCCCCCGGGCCGGTCTGGACGCCCCTCATCCCGGCGACCATGCCCGAGACGGCCGAGTTCGGCAAGCAGTCCCCGCTCGGCCGCCCCGCGCAGCCGGCGGAGATGGCACCGGCGTACGTCTTCCTCGCCTCGGCGAGCGCGAGTTACATCACCGGAGAGATCGTCAACGCCACCGGCGGCACCCCGCTGCCGTGACCCCGGCGGCCCGCGCACAAGACCTGTGGCACCGGGCCGGCTGGGAGGCCGCGGCCGTCGGCCGGTCCGTGCACCGGGCCCTGACCGGCCCCGGGCCGGAGCGGGACCTGGCCGTCCAGGCCATCAAGGCAGCCGGGGCGGCCATCCTCGCCTGGGCGGTGGCCGGCTGGTGGTGGCAGGCCCCGCTGGCGCTGATGGCGCCCTGGACGGCGGTCGCCCTCGTACAGAGCACCGTCTACCGTTCCGTACGCACCGGCGTGCAGCAGGTCGTCCTCATCGCCGCCGGCACCGTGCTCGCGGCCGCCGCCGCCGGGCTCACCGACGGGAACACCATGGCGGCCATGGCGCTCGTCCTGCCCGTCACCGCCCTGCTCGGCAACTACTCCCGCTTCGAGGGCCAGGGCATCTACGCGTCCACGACGGCGCTGTTCGTCCTGGTGTACGGCTCGTTCAGCGGCTCCGACATCCTGCACCGGCTGCTGGAGACGCTCCTCGGTGCCGCCATCGGCATCGGCGTCACCGCGCTGATCCTGCCGCCCGTCCACCTGCGGCACGCCCATGAGTCGCTGTGCCGGGTCCCCAGGGACGCCGCCGAACTGCTGCGCGCGATGGGCGACGAGATGGCGCGCGGTTACGCCCGGCACCAGGCGCAGGAATGGCACACCCGGGCGCGGAGGCTGCCGCAGTTGCTCGCGGACCTGCGCAACGCGCGGATGTGGACCCGTGAGAGCTTCCGTCTCAACCCGGCGGGGCGACGCATCCGCCGGCCCGGCCCCGAACTGCCGTCCACCCGGTGGGACGCCGCGTGGGAGCGGATCGCGGACCACCTGACCGCGCTCACCGGGATGCTCGCGGAGGCGGCGGGCGAACGCCCCCGGCTCAGGCCGCCGCCGGACACGGTCCTCGCGGACGTACCGCCGCTGTTGCACGCCCTCGCGGACGTGTGCGACGCGGACAACGCGATCCTGACCGGCCAGTCCGACGGTGATGACGGGCATGGCGGAGACGGTGACCGGGACGGTGACCGCGGCGTCCGGGACGAGGCGATGGAGCGGGCGTGGGAGGCGCAGCGACGCCTGAAGGCGCGGCTCACCGAGCAGGACGACGAGACCGCCACGTCGGTGGGCGGGCTGGCGGCCCAGACACAGCGACTGCTCTACGACCTCGACGACGCCGGGCTCATCGCACGGCGCCCCGACCGCCTCTGACGCCTTCGCGACGGCCGGCCCGGGCCTGGGCGGCACCCCCGGCCCGGGCCGCGCGACGGGCACGCGTCCGCCGCACGCAGGTCACTCGCGGCGGGGCTCCTGGGGGCGGCCGTCGCGCGGGGTGTCCCGGGGCGTCTCCCGGGCGGCCTCCTCGCGCAGCTCCTCGGGCCACTTGCGCGTGTCCCGCGGCTCCACGTACGGCTCCTCCGACTCCGGCATGCCGCTGCTGATCGCCCGCTGGCGCGCGAGTTCCGCGTCGAGTTCCAGGCCCAGCAGGATCGCCAGGTTCGACAGCCACAGCCAGATCAGGAAGGTGATGACACCCGCCAGGGTGCCGTAGGTCTTGTTGTACGAGCCGAAGTTCGCCACGTACAGCGCGAAACCGCCCGACGCCACCAGCCACAGCAGCACCGCCAGCACACTGCCGGGGCTCAGCCAGCGGAAGCCCTGGCCGTGGACGTTCGGTGCCCGCCAGAACAGCAGCGCGATCATCACGATCACCAGCACGATCAGCACCGGCCACTTGGCGATGTTCCACACGGTGACCGCCTCGTCACCGAGACCGATGGCCTGGCCGGCGCGCTCCGCGAGCGGCCCGGTGAACACCACGATCACCGCGCTCACGGCAAGGAGCACCATCAGCACCAGCGTCAGGCCCACCCTCAGCGGGGTCAGCTTCCACACCGGACGCCCCTCGGGAAGGTCGTACACGGCGTTCGCCGTGCGGATGAAGCCGCCCACGTACCCGGAGGCCGACCAGATCGCTCCGAGGAGGCTGATGGCCGCGACCACACCGCTGGCCCCAGGGCTGTCCTGGAGCTGCTTCACGGCGTCACCGAGGATGTCCCGTACGGATCCGGGCGCCAGCTTCTGGAGGTTGTCGAGCACGGTCCGGGTCGCCGAGTCGCCGATCACGCCCAGCACCGAGACCAGGACCAGCAGGGCCGGGAAGATCGACAGAACGCTGTAGTACGTCAGGGCCGCGGCCCGGTCGGGGAGCTCGTCGTCCATGAACTCCTTGCCGGTGCGCTTCAGCACCGCACGCCACGAGCCGGCGGAGAGGTCCGTCGGCTCGTCCGGGGCGCCGGCGCGCCTTTCCTTGTCATCACCTGTGTGTGCCATACCGGCACGGGTTACCCGACAGACCGGTCATAACCCGCCGCCCCGCACCACGGACGCTCGCGTTGCGGCGCCGCGACCAGGGCGGCAGGGTCGAGGCAGCGACTGCGAGGAGGACCCGTCCATGCCCATCGCGACCGTCAACCCCGCCACTGGCGAGACGCTCAAGACCTTCGACGAGCTCCCGCCCGAGGGGATCGAACGGTGCCTCGCCGCCGCCGACGCGGCCTTCCGGGGCTACCGCACGACCACCTTCGCCGACCGGGCCCGGCTGCTCGAACGCGCGGCCGACCTGCTGGAGGCCGACCAGGAGGACATCGCCCGCACGATGACCACCGAAATGGGCAAGCCCCTCACCGCCGCCCGCGCGGAGGCGGCCAAGTGTATGAAGGCCATGCGCTGGTACGCGGCCAACGCCGAGCGGCTCCTCGCCGACGAGCGCCCGCCCGAGGCCGACGTACGGGACGCGGGAGCGGCCCACGCGCGCGTGCACTACCGCCCGCTCGGCCCGGTCCTGGCCGTCATGCCGTGGAACTTCCCGCTCTGGCAGGTCGTCCGCTTCGCCGCGCCCGCCCTGATGGCGGGCAACGTCGGGCTGCTCAAGCACGCCTCGAACGTCCCGCAGACCGCGCTCTACCTGGAGGACCTCTTCCGCCGCGCCGGGTACCCCGACGGCTGCTTCCAGACCCTGCTGGTCGGCTCCCGCGCCGTCGAGGGCATCCTGCGCGACGACCGGGTGGCCGCCGCCACCCTCACCGGCAGCGAACCCGCCGGACGCTCGGTCGCCGCCATCGCCGGCGACGAGATCAAGAAGACCGTGCTGGAACTCGGCGGCAGCGACCCGTACGTGGTGATGCCGTCCGCGGACATCGAGAAGGCCGCACAGGTCGCCGTGACCGCCCGAGCCCAGAACAACGGCCAGTCCTGCATCGCCGCCAAGCGGTTCATCGTCCACACGGACGTGTACGACGCGTTCGAGGAACGGTTCACGGCCGGAATGGCCGCGCTGGCCGTCGGTGACCCGATGGACGAGTCCACCGACGTCGGGCCGCTCGCCAGCGAAGCCGGCCGCGACGGTCTGAAGGAGCTCGTCGACGACGCCGTACGCCAGGGCGCGACCGTCCGGTGCGGTGGCGGCCGTCCCGAAGGCCTGCCCGAGGCACTGGAACGCGGCTGGTTCTACGCGCCGACCGTGCTGACCGGCATCACCCCCGGCATGCGGATCCACCAGGAGGAGACCTTCGGACCGGTCGCCACGCTCTACCGGGTGGCAGGCATCGACGAGGCCGTGCAGGTCGCCAACCACACCTACTTCGGGCTCAGCTCCAACGTCTGGACCCGCGACGACGCCGACGTACGCAGGTTCGTGCGGGACCTGGAGGCCGGTGGCGTGTACGTCAACGGCATGACCGCCTCCCACCCCGCGCTGCCGTTCGGTGGCGTGAAGCGCTCCGGGTACGGGCGCGAGCTGTCCGGCCACGGCATCAAGGAGTTCTGCAACGCCACCACCGTGTGGCAGGCGTCGTAGCCGCCCCTACAGCGGCTGGACGACCTCGCCGGAGGGCGGCGGGGGCGGCGGCGTCCCGTCACCGAACGGGCGCCCGCCCAGCTCCTCGCGGTGGTGCGGGGTCCGCCAGCCCCGCAGGTCCGGTCCGCGTGGCACGATACGCGTGGGATTGATGTCCTGGTGAACCACGTAGTAGTGCCGTTTGATGTGGTCGAAGTCCACGGTGTCGCCGAAGCCGGGCGTCTGGAACAGATCCCGCGCGTACGCCCACAGGACGGGGTCCTCGGTGAGCTTGTTGCGGTTGCACTTGAAGTGACCGTGGTAGACGGCGTCGAACCGGACGAGCGTGGTGAACAGCCGGACGTCCGCCTCCGTGATCGTGTCACCCACCAGGTAGCGCTGCCCTGCCAGGTGCTCCGACACCTGGTCCAGCCGGGCGAACAGCCGCGCGTACGCCGCGTCGTAGGCCTCCTGGCTCTTGGCGAACCCGGCCTTGTACACACCGTTGTTGATGTCCTGGTAGATGCCCTCCATCCGCTCGTCGATCTCGTCCCGCAGGTCCGGCGGGTACAGGTCCGGCGCGCCCTCGCGGTGCAGGTCCCGCCATTCGGTGCACAGGTCCAGGGTGATGCGCTGGTAGTCGTTGGTCACCAGCCGGCCGCTCGGTACGTCGACGATCGCCGGCACGCTCACGGGGCCGTCGTAGTCCTTCTCCCTGGCCCGGTACGCCTCGCTGAGGAACCGGATGCCGAGGACCGGGTCCCGGTCGTCCGGGTCCAGGGTGAAGCGCCAGCTCCGCTCGTCCTGCACCGGATCGGCGACGGCCACGGACACGGCCTCCTCCAGGCCGAGCAGCCGCCGCACCACCAGGGAACGGCTCGCCCACGGGCAGGCCCGGCTGACGACGAGCCGGTACCGCCCGGGCTCTGCCGGCCAGCCGTCCCTGCCGTCGGTCGTGATCCGGTCCGTGAAACGGCTGGCGGACCGGGTGAACTCGGCCGAATCGCGCACGGCGCCTGTCCTTCCTCGCGACGGGGACGACGGAGTTGCGCGGTCCGGGTACCCGCCTCGCGCCGGGCATCACCCCTGCCTCAGCCCTGGTCCGGCGCCCCCTCCGGCTGGGCGCGCAGCGCCGCCGGGCGGCCGCGGCGGCGGCGCGCTCCGGGGTGGAACACCAGCATGATCAGCCGGGACCCGGGGGCCGCCAGCGGCTGGGCGGCGCACATGGTCACCCACCCCTGGCCCAGGGTGGGGTGGGTGAGCGGGCGCTCGTCGCCGTCGAGGTGGCTGTAGGCGCTCGCCGACTCGTAGAGGCCGGACGCCACCGGGTCGGCCAGGACGTCCTGCTCGATGGCGCACAGGGTCTTGTCGGACGGGTCGGCGGCGAGCGCGACGCGCAGCTGGGGGAGCACCACCGGCGCCCACGAGGTCTCCCAGTCCGTCAGGACGGTGCGCGCGTCCGGTTCGACGGTCATCCACCGCATGGCGTTGGCGGGGACCCGCCGGCCGGGGAAGAGCGCGGCGAAAGGGGCGTTGTGGGCCAGCACGTTCCACGAGCGGTCGTTGATGTAGGCCGGGTGGGAGACGGCGCCGAGGATCTCCCGCCACACCCCCGGAAGCTCCTCACCGGAGCGGAAGTCGAGCGGGCGCGGCGGATCCTGGCCCAGCGCGTACCGCCACAGCGCGATCCACTCCTGCTCGTTCATGCGGAACAGCCGCGCCACGTCCTGGAGGAGGTCGACCGGCGGGTTCGGGTAACGGCCCGACTCCAGACGGCCGTAGGTGTCCGGGGCACGGTGCAGTATCTGGTCGATCTGCGCCTGGGAGAGCCCACGGGCCCGCCTGCCCTGGCGCGTGGGGCGCGACAGTCCCTGGCTCTCCGGCGTGATCGACGCCCGGCGCTCGCTGAGCAGGAGACGCAGTGCAAGCTTGTCCATGACGCTTTCTTCCCCAAGGGCGGCCACCGGTTGTGCCCGTGGCCGCCGTGGTGTGCCGCGGACCGTTCCGGGAACCAGCCGGAAAGGGCCACACCGGTACGCTGGCCCGTCGTACGTCAGCGATCAAGCATTCGCGTGGTGCGTACATGCGCACGGCGCACACACGCAGGCGTAAACGGGGGCAAGAACGATGGACGAGGGCAATTCCGCGCGTGCCGGTTCCGGCGTGGGCGCCGACGGGCGGGACGCCCTGTCTGCTGCCGCCAGGGCGCTGTACGCCGGGATCACCCGGGGCGAGTCCGTCGGCCCGGCGGACGGCGCCGCACTGCGGGAACTGCTGGCCTGGCACCTGGTCGCCGTCGACCCCGACCGGCCCGGGACGCCGGTCGCCCTCGACCCCCAGGAGGCGGGCCGGCGCAGGCTCGACGAAGGGCTGCGCGAACTGGCCGCCCGGGCGGCCGGCATGGCGGCCGTGCCCGACGTCGCCGACGAGCTCGCCCTGCACTTCGAGCGCGCCAAGTGGCGCTCCGGGTCGGGCAGCGAGTTCCTCGCCGAACCCGAGCAGGTCGGCGCCCGGATCGGCGAGGCCGTCAGCCAGGCCGAGACCGAGCTGCTGACCGCCCAGCCGCTCGGCCCGCGCGGCGCCGACGCGATGGAGGCCGCACTCGCCCGCGACGCCCACGCACTCGACCGTGGCGTGAGCGTACGGACGCTGTACCGCGACGGGGAGCGGGACGACCCGGCGACCCGCGACCGGGTGACCCGGCTGACCGCGCGCGGCGCCCGGTTCCGTACGCTGGCCGCGCCCTTCCAGAGCTGTGTCGTCGTCGACCGGCGCCAGGCGTTCATCCCCGACCACGTGGTCAACTCCAGCCCCACGCACTCCGCCTGGCATGTGATGGACCGGGCTCTGGTGGCGTTCATCGCCGAGGGCTTCGAGGACGCCTGGCGCCGTGCCGACATCTGGCACGGCGACCCCCGGCGGGCGACCCCCGACGGGCGGTCCGGGCTGACCCACCGTCAGCGGGAGATCCTCATCGACACGGCCGCCGGTGTCGACCAGCGCATCACCGCCCGGCGCCTGAGCATCGGGCTGCGCACGCTCACCAAGGAACTCGGAGTCCTGCGTGCCCGCTGGGGCGCCCCCACCCTCGCGGCGCTCTCCTACCAGTGGGCCCTGTCCGCCGAACGGCGGCGGATGACGGACGAGCCGGCGGGGTCCGCCGGGCCCGGGGAGTGACGATCCGGCCAGCCGGCGGCGGTGCGGAGGCCCCGTGATGGCCGAGGTTTTTCACCGAAGAAGCATCAGAAGAAATCCCCGGACGATTGCTGCATCCTGGACGAGTTGATCGGCACGCCCTCCGGGCGCCCGCCGGTCCACGAAACCGCTATTACGGGGGGCGTTGTCCGCGCCTCATGCCAGAAACGGGCAACGCAGGGCACGGGCAGCGTGCCCTGCCGGGCATCGCGTGGATACCGCAAGGTCGAGCCAGGGCCTTCCGGGCCGCCACACCGGATCATCGGTACGTCCCCCGTGATAGGGCGGCCCCAACTCGCCTCTCGCAGACGGGAGTTGAGCGGGCCCGGGTGCGGCAGCGGCGGGTGTGAGCAGTAGGGCCGTCCGCAAGCGCCGCGCCGCACAGGACTGAAACGGCCGGGTGGCCGCCCGGGCCAGCACCGGGCGGCCCCGGTTGCGCCGTTCCGCGAACCGCGCGGACACGGCGACGAGGGCCACGGCCCGCGAGGGCGTCCCTCAGGGCCCTCACCCGCTCCCTGGCGCCTCACGCGTGCGCGTCCAGGTGAGCAGATCCCCCGCCGGCCAGGTGTTGATCACCCGGTCGGCGGGGACGCCGCACTCCTCGGCCCGCGCGCAGCCCAGGATCTGCCAGTCAAGCTGCCCCGGCGCGTGGGCATCGGTGTCCACCGCGAAGAACACCCCGGCCTCCACGGCCTGCCGCAGCAGCCGCCGCGGCGGATCCAGCCGCTCCGGGCGGCTGTTGATCTCCACCGCCGTCCCCGACTCGGCGCAGGCCGCGAAGACCCGCTCCGCGTCGAACCGGGACTCCGGCCGTTTCCCGCCCACGAGCCGGCCCGTGCAGTGCCCCAGCACGTCGACCAGCGGGTTGCTCACGGCCCTGACCATCCGCCGGGTCATCGCCGGGGCGTCCATCCGCAGCTTGGAGTGGACCGAGGCCACCACCACGTCCAGCCGGTCCAGCAGGTCGTCCTCCTGGTCGAGCGAGCCGTCCAGCAGGATGTCGCACTCGATGCCCGTCAGCAGCCGGAACGGCGCCCAGGTCTCGTTCAGCTCCGCCACCACGTCGAGCTGCTCCCGCAGCCGCTCCGCGGACAACCCGCGGGCCACCGTCAGCCGGGGCGAATGGTCGGTCAGCACCGCCCACTCGTGACCCAGCGCCGCCGCCGCTCGCCCCATGGCGTCGATCGGGCTGCCGCCGTCCGACCAGTCGGAGTGCAGATGGCAGTCGCCGCGCAGCGCCGCCCGCAGCGCCGCGCCCAGGTCCGGCGCGTCACCCGACTCGCTCTCCAGCCGCCGCAGATAGGCCGGTACGTCCCCGGCCAGCGCCTCCCGCACCACCTGCGCGGTCTTCGGCCCCACACCCTTGAGCTGCTCCAGGGTCCCGGCCGCCGCCCGCTCGGCCACCTCGCCCCCGCCCAGCGCCGACACGGCCGCCGACGCGGTACGGAAGGCCTTCACCCGGTACGTCGGCGCCTGTGACCGCTCCAGCAGGAAGGCGATCCGGTCCAGTGCCTCGACGGGGTCCATCGCATGAGCCTCCTCGCCTAACCGGGGCGCGACGACGGTCCGATCTCGCACCACACCGCCTTGCCCTCGCCGCGCGGCTCCACACCCCAGCGCAGGGCCAGCGCGTCCAGCAGCAGCAGACCCCGCCCCGACGTGGCCGCCTCACCCGGCGTACGGCGCCGGGGCCACGCGCTGGAACGGTCCTGCACCGTGAGCCGCACCCGGCGGACGGGCTCCGGCAGCACCTCCAGCGTCAGCACCGCGCCGCCCTCCGTGTGCAGAAGCACATTGCCGAGCAGCTCACCGGTCACCAGCTCGGCGTCGTCCGCGAAGGCCCGCATGTCCCAGTCCCGCAGCGCCCGCCGCACCACCGCCCGTGCCTCCGACAGACCCTGCGGATCCGCCTGGTGGATGTACTGGTGGATGCGCGGCGCCCGCGGCGTCCCCGGGTCCGGGCTGCGCCGCAGCACCAGCAGTGCCACGTCGTCGCCCGCCCCCCACCGCTCCCAGAACCGCTGCGAGAGGTGGTCGGCCAGCGCCTCCGCGCCGGGCGGCCCACTGCTCACCGCCGCCTCCAGCGCGTCCATCCCCTCCCCGATGTCCACGCCCGGCTGCTCGACCAGCCCGTCCGTGCACATCACCAGCGTCTCGCCCGGCACCAGGTCCAGCCGGGTCTCGGGGAACTCCTCGTCCCCGAACACCGACGCCACGCCCAGCGGCAGCCCGCCCGGCAGCTTGGGCCGCCCCACACGCCCGTCGGTGTGCCGGATCAGCGGCCCCAGGTGGCCCGCCCGCACCACCCGTACCGTGCCCGAGTCCAGGTCCACCTGTGCGTACGTGCAGGTGGCGAACCGCTCCGTGTCCAGCTCCGCGAGGAACCTCGACGCCCGGGCCAGCACCGTCGAGGGGGCGTGGCCCTCACCCGCGTACGCCCGCAGCGCGATGCGCAGCTGGCCCATGATGGCGGCGGCGTGCGTGTCGTGCCCCTGGACGTCGCCGACGACGATCCCGACCCGGCCGCGGGGCAGCGGGATCACGTCGTACCAGTCGCCGCCGACCTCCCGGCCGCTCCACGCCGAGTGGTAGCGCACGGCGATCTCCCCGCCGTCGACGGCGGGAATGCGGCGGGGGAGCATCGTGGCCTGGAGGCCGGTGGCGAGCTCCCGCTCCTCGTCGAAGAGGATCGCCCGCTGGAGCGACTGCGCCACGATGGCGGCCAGGCCCAGTGAGAGGTTCCGCTCGTCGGCGCTGAAGGCGGTGCGCCCCCGGTAGAACAGTGCCATCCCGCCCAGGGTGCGTGCCTGGGCGACCAGCGGGAGATAGGCGGCGGCCCTGAACCTCAGCCGCCCGGCGAACGGGGCGAGCACCGGGTAGTCCCTGATCAGCTCCTGGAACGAGCTGCTGAACAGCGGGCGCCCGCTCAGCACGGTCTCCGCCAGCGGCATCCCCGGTTCGAGTCGTCGCATCCGCAAATGTTCCAGGACGTCGAGGGACTCACCGCTGAGCGCGATGATGTTCAGCGAGCCGTTCTCGACCAGACCCAGCGCGAAGCCGTCCGCGCCCAGCCGGGCCAGGCCCCCTGGGCCGGTCAGGGCGGCCGTGACGTCGTCCACCGTCACGGCCCGGGACAGCGCCTGCGTGGTGCGCTCGACCATGTTCGTCTGCCGCTGTCTGCGCTTCTCCAGCTCCATCACGAAGGTGGAGTGGGTGATCTCGGACGTGGCGTCCCGGACGATCCCGACGATCCGGTGGGCCCGGCCGTCCCGGTCGCGCAGGATGCGGGCCTGGACGTGTGTCCACTGCACCGACCCGTCGTCGAGGGGGATCTGGAAGCGCGCGGCGTACGAGGACCGGCCGCTGACCAGCGCGTCCTTGATCACGGCGTCCAGGCGGGCCCGCTCCTCGCCCTCCAGCCGGTGCACCAAGGAGGCGGGCCGGGAGTCGAACGTCCCGGGCGCCAGGCCGAACACCAGGAGCCCCGCCTCGTCGATGTCGATCGTGCCCGCGTCGAGGTCCCAGTCGAAGCTGCCCGTGCGGTTCATGGCGAGCCGCTCGGTGGGCCCGATCTCGCCGCTGTGTGCCCGGTTGTCCGTCATCCCCCTCATTGTCGAGCCGGTCACGCGCGAACGCCAAGGTGTCGGCACGTCCTGGTGGGCCGAGCGGGCGGGGCGGGGGCAGGCGGGCGGGACGGCCGGTCCTGCCGGGGAGGAGCACCCATGGCACCCGAACGGCCGAGGCGTCTTCGCCGAGGCGTCTCCTTCGAGGACGTCGACGACGCCACCGGCGGCCAGTACACCGAAGCCGTACAGAACCGATCTTTCGAGACCGGCGCCGTCATACGGCCGGCGCCCGTCGGCTCGACCCACCGCGACGCGCGCCGTACACACCGGGCGTCCGCACACACCGGGCACCCGCACACCGGGCGCCCCGCACGCCCATGAGCCGCCTACGCGGCCTCCGTCTCCTTCCGCAGCACCCGCGAGAGGCGTTCGCCGACCACCCTGTCGACGCCACCGTCGCAGTCGACGCCCAGCACCGCCGCCAATTCGCGCAGGTGGAGGTCGGCGAGCGCCTCGGTGAGTTCGCCGAA
Organism: Streptomyces sp. NPDC041796; assembly: GCF_055590785.1. Taxonomy (NCBI): domain Bacteria; kingdom Bacillati; phylum Actinomycetota; class Actinomycetes; order Kitasatosporales; family Streptomycetaceae; genus Streptomyces; species Streptomyces sp. NPDC041796. The sequence continues at coordinate 394,631 of NZ_JBVJAH010000002.1, read as the reverse complement.
CGCCTCCGACGCGGCACGCCCGCGCCGCACACCCGAGACGACCGCGACGCCACCGACCAGGGCCGCCGGCCACCACCAGAGCGCCAGCACCAGATACCCCACGCCCCAGGCGCACAGCCGCGCCGACGCGCTCAGCCTCGCCCGGGCGGCCTGCAGTTCGGCACGCGTACCGTCGGGGGCCAGGAGCCACAGATGCGGCCAGGCGGCCCCCAGGTCCAGCCGGTGGGCGCGCCAGAGCCGTTGCCCGGGCGCGGCGAGGCGGTCGCCCATGGCGAAGGGATGACGGGGCGGCGCCGCGGCGATGCGGCCGCGGGCCGCGTAATGGCGCTCGGCGACGCCCGCGAGCCGGTCGGCGTCGGCCGCTCCCTCGATACGGGCCCGTCCCGCCGTGACCAACGCGGCACGGAAAGCGGCGTCGGCGGCGCTCCAGCGGCGCGCCCGGCGGTCGGCGAGGCGTCGCAGCAGTGGCCCACGCGGCTCGGCGCACCACAGCAGTTCCACGCCCGAGCCGAGACCCTGGGCGGCCGCGCCGGTCACAGCGGCCCCGGCCAGCACTCCCAGGGCCACCAGGACGACGGTTCCGGCGCTGCTCGACGCGGGGGAGGCGGCGAGGGCGTCGAGCCAGGCCCGCAGCCGCCCGACGTCGGACCAGTGTGCGTGGCCCAGCACCATGGCCGTGGTGAGGGCGGCGAGGAAGAACAGCCCCGGCAGGGCCAGCAGGGTCAGCCACCGCTCGGCGATCCGGCCGCCCAGCGCGCTGAGGAAGGCGCTGGTCACCGTAGGGAAACCGGGCGCAGCGGCTGGTCGAAGATCCGGCAGCCGGGGTGCGGGGCCTCGGGGTCGGGCGCCTCCACGCGCCCGCAGTGGCCGCGCGGACAGGCCAGCACGTGCAGCGCCGGGTGACCGGGACCGGTGACCGGAAGCCTCTGGTAACCGGGTGTCGGCGGCGGGGGTGTCGTGCGGTAGGAGCCCAGGCCGGCGCTGTGCCCGGCGGCCAGCAGCTCCTCCTCCAACTCGTCGAAGGCGTCGTCCAGTTCCCCGGGCAGGCGGCCCGCACGCAGGTCGGACGTGATGGACTCGATGAGCCGCAGCCCCCGTTCACCGAGGCCCGCCGCGCCGGAAGCGTCCGTCAGCCGCCGGCACAGCTCCCCCAGCCGGGCGTGTCCCGCGCCTGGCGCGCCTCGCCCCTCCGCCTCGGTCTCCACCGTTCCCCCTCGGACGCCGGATGTCGCTCGCCGCGATTGTACGTCCGCCGTACGGCGGTGGCCTGACGGCCCGTTCGCTATCGTGAGCACGGGCCGCGCGAGCGCCGAGGGCCGCGGCCACGGCAGCGTGACACCGGGGGGTGGCGTGTTCAACGCGAGGCACGCGCGGGCGGCGGACGAGCCGGAGGCGGGACCGCAGGCCGATCGGCAGTTGACCCTGCACCTGCGGACGGGCGACCGGGAGGCCCTCGACCGGGCGATCGCGCTCTACCGGCGGCAACTCGCCCCGGCGGCGGCACTGGACGCCGCGCGGACGGCCGCCTGGGCGGGCAACCTGATGGTCGCCCTCCACCTGCGTCACCAACTGCTCGGGCGCCCGGACGACGTGGACGCACTGGTCGCCCTGAGCCGTGAACGAGCGGCGGGCGAGCCGGTGCGCCCGCAGGACGTACGGCTCCTGGCCATCGCGTACCAGCTGAGGTTCGCCCTCCACGGGAACCCCGGCGACCTCGACCGGGCGGCGGAGACGTTCGAGCGGGCGGCCGGCCTGCCGCAGGAGGCGGAGACCGTGGCGCAGTCGCTGGGAGGACTCGCCGAGGTGCTCCACCTGCGACACAGCATCGCCACCGGGCGCGGCCCGGCCCGCGCCGGGAGCCCGCCCACCGGCCCTCCGGCCCGGGCGGCCACGCGTCCGCCCCGCGCCGGGAGCCCGCCCACCGGGCCTCCGGCCGGGGCGGGCACGCCGGACCCACCCGGCGACGGTGTGTCCCGCCCGGCACGGGCGCCCGGCGGCGTGACGGGCGCCGCCGAACCCGTGGGCACCCTCCGCGCCACGGCCGAGCCCGCTGAGGAGGCCCTCCGCCGCACGGGCGCCGCCCAGGCCGCGGCGGATCTCCACCGAGCGACGGAAGCCCAGCGGCGCGCGCTCGACGTCCTGCCGCCCGGGTCGGACGACCGCCCCGCGTACCTCAGCAACCTCGCCGGGTTACGGCACGGCGCGTACCTGTTCGACGGAGACGTCACCGCCCTGAGCGAGGCCGTCGGCCTGTGGCGCACCGCGCTGGCGGCCGTCCCGCCGGGCGACACCCCCGCCCGCCTCATCGTCCTGCGCAACCTCGCCCAGGCGCTGCGGCAATGGCACGAACACGCCCCCGACGAGGCCCACCGGTCGGAGATGCTGCGGGTCAACCGGGCGGCCGTGGCCGAGTGCCCGCCCGGTCACCCGGACCGTGCCGAGCTGCTCGCCGGGCTCGGTATCGCGCTGCGCCTGGCCGCCGAGGCCACCGACGAGCCTGCGCTGCTGGAGGAGTCCGCGGCCTTGTTGCGAAGGGCCGTGGCCCTGCTCCGCCCCGGTGCCCCGGAGCGCGCGGCGAGGCTGAACAGCCTCGGGAACACCCTGCACAGGCTGGCCCAGTGGACCGGCGACGAGGCGGTGCTCGACGAGGCCGTCGCCACCCTGCGCGCCGCCCTGGCCGAGCACGCCCCGGATACGGACGCGTACGCCGGGACCCTCGCCAACCTGGCCGTCACCCTGCGGGAGCGCGCCCTGCAGACCGACGACATGACCTCCCTGCGGGAAGCCGCCCGGCTGGCCCGGGAAGCGCTCCACGCCACGCGGGCGGCCCCCACCGCCGAGGTCGTGCGGCTCGGCAACCTGGGTGTGGTGCTGCAGAGCTGGCACCACGCGACCGGAGACACCGCGGCCGCCGACGAGGCGGTCGACGCCGCCCGCCGGGCCCTCGACCTGGCGCCCGCGGTCGGCCTGCCTCGCGCCGACCGGCTGAACCACCTGGCCAACGCCCTGCGGGCGCGGTTCGGGGCCGACGCCGACCCGGCGGACCTCGACGAGGCCGTCGACCTGCTGGAGGAGGCCACCCGGCACGCCCCGTACGGCGACCCGGCGCTCGCGCTGGTCCTCTCCAACCTGGGTTCCGCCCGCCTCGCCAAGCACCACATCACCGGTGCGCCGGGGGAGTTGGAGCAGGCCGTCAGCGAACTGGGCCGCGCCGTATGGGCCGTCACCGAGCGGACCTCGGCCCACGGCACCTACCTGAAGGCCTACGGCGACGCGCTGCACGCCGTGTACCGCCGGGACGGCGACCCGGGAGTGCTCCGCGCCGCCGAGGACGCCTACCGGCAGGCCGCCGGAACCACCGCTCTGCCCGCGGTCGAACGGATCGTGGCGGCCTGGGAATGGGGTGCCGCCGCAGCGGACGGCCTCCGCTGGAACGAGGCCCTGCCGGCCTACGAACTGGCCCTGGAGCTCCTGCCCTTCGCCGCGTCCGGCCGGCTGGTCCGCAGCGACCAGGAGCGCGGTCTGTCCCGGGTGCGGGGCCTGGCCGCCGAAGCCGCCGCGTGCGCGGTCAACGCCGGGCGGCCGGAGCACGCGGTGCTCCTGCTGGAACAGGGCCGGGGCGTCCTGCTGGGCCGGAGCATGGCCACCCGCGACGGGATCGGACGCCTGCGGGACGCCCACCCCGCTCTCGCCGAGCGCTTCGTACGGCTGAGGGAACGGCTCGACGCGCTCGAGGCCGCCGACGCCGCGGACACCGCCCAGGGCCGGCTGCCGGCCGACACCACCGACCTGCGGCACACCCTGGCCGCCCGGCTGGAGCACCTGGTCGCGGAGATCCGCGCCCGGCCCGGCTTCTCCGGCTTCCTCGCCGCGCCGACCCTCGAGGCCCTGCTGGCCTGCGCCGACCGGGGCCCGGTGGTGCTCGCCTACTGCAGTGCCTACCGCAGCGACGCACTGGTGCTGCGGGACGGCCGGGTCCTCCTCGTCCCGCTGCCGCACGCCACCCCGCAGGCCGTCGGAGAACAGGCGGACCGCCTCGAGCGGGCGCTCGCCGACGCGGCCGACCCCGCCCGGGACCGGGCGGCCCAGCAGACGGTCGACGACGTGCTGTGCTGGACGTGGGACCACGTCACCGGCCCGGTGCTCGACCGGCTCGGTCTGCGCGGGCCCACGCCCGACGGGCAGTGGCCCCGCCTGTGGTGGGCACCGGGCGGGGCACTGGCCTCCCTGCCGCTGCACGCGGCCGGTCACCACGGCGAGACCCCGCGCACGGCGCCCGACGACGGAGCCGTACCCGCCGCCGCGGCCGGGTCGGCCCCGCGGACCGTACTGGACCGGGTGGTGTCCTCGTACACGCCGACGGTCGGCGCCCTCCGCTACGCCCGGGCCCGGGCCTCCACCCCGCGACCGCACGGCCCGCTGCTCGCCGTGGCACTCCCGCACACGCCCGGGGCCCGTCCGCTCGGAGGCGCGCGGCGTGAGGTCGAGGTGCTCCGCGGCCTCGTGCGGACCGAGGTGCTGTACGGGGAGGAGGCCACCTTCCAGCAGGTCGTCGACGCCCTGCCCCGTCACCCCTACGTCCACTTCGCCTGCCATGGGATCAGTGAGCCCGCCGACCCCTCGAACGGCCGCCTCCTCGTGCACGACCACCCGGCCCGGCCGCTGACGGTCCGCGAGATCTCCTGCCTGGAACTGCCGGCCGCGCGGCTCGCGGTGCTCTCCGCCTGCGAGACCGCGCGCGGCGGCGGTGAACTGGCCGACGAGGCGATCCACATCACCTCGGCGTTCCAGCTCGCGGGCTACGCCCACGCCGTCGGAACGCTCTGGCCGGTGCACGACGCGGTGGCCGTCCGCGTCACGCGCCTCCTCTACCAGGAGCTGTGCACCGGTGGAGCCGACGGCGGGCCGGAGTTGGACGACATGAGGACGGCCGTCGCCCTGCACCGGGCGGTCCTGCGGTGCCGCGCCGCCTTCGCGGCCAGTCCCAGCCTGTGGGCGGCACACGTGCACGCGGGCGCCTGATGACACCGGCAGCGACGAGGAGGCGGTCACGATGACCCGATGGTGGCGGCGACGAGCCGCGGCGGACGGCCAGGGGGCCGGCGCACAGCCGCCGCAGCCTCAGGAGGAACACCAGTCCCGGCGGGAACACCCGGAGGCGACGGACGGGAGATACGGGCAGGACCCGCACACGCCGGGGCCCACAGCGGAGCCCGAGGACACCTGGCGGCCGACCGGGGGCCACATCACCGTCACGGAGGTGACGGAGGGCCGGCCGGAGCAGGAGATCGCCCGCGTCGACATCTCCCCCGAGCAGTTCCACGCCATGCGGGCACGGTCCGCCATCGACCGGCTGGGCCCCGAGCACCCGGACGCCCTCACCGCCATGCGCGACCTAGCCAGGGTCCTCGCGTCCATTCCGGGACGCGGCGAAGAGGCCGTCGAGCTCTACCAGCACGTGGCGCGGACCCAGTGGACCTCACTCGGTGACCGCCACGAGGAGACCCTGCGCACCTCCGCCGAACTGGCCGCCGTCCTCCACGACACCGGAGAGCTGCGCCTCGCCGAGTCGGCATGGCGCGACACCTTCCGCGGCCTGGCGGACACGCTCGGCCGTGACCACCCCCAGGCCCTGCGCAGCGCCACCGGACTCGCCGCGGTCCTGCAGGACCTCGGCCGCGCCCCCGAGGCCGAGCCGCTGCTGCGGGACGTCCTGGAGCGCCGCGTCCGGCGGTTCGGCCCCGACCACCCCGACGTTCTGACGTCCGCGAACGCCCATGCGGCCGCGCTGCTCACCTGCGGCCGCCATGAGGAGGCCGAACGCGCCCTGCGCGCGCTCGTACCCCGGCTGGAGGACCGGTACGGGAGGGACCACGAACGCACGGTCGCGGCCCGCGCCAACCTCGGCGCCGTCCTGTGCCGTCTGGAGCGCTACACCGAGGCGGAACAGCACATGCGCGCGGTCGTCCAGTCGTACGAGTCGACGGTGGGGCCGCACGACGACGCCACCTTCACCGCGCGCAACAACCTCGCCGCCGTCCTGCACGGCATGGAGCGCTACGAGGACGCCGTACCGATTCTGCGCACCGTTCTGGCCGGTCACCTCGCACTCCAGGGCGAGGATCACCCCGCGACCGCCAGTGCCCGGGACAACCTCGCCAACGTGCTGATCGACGTGGGCCGCCACACCGAGGCGGCCGAGCTCCTCGAGCGCTGCCTACGCGACTACCACCGCATCTACGGCCCCGGGCACCCCCGTCTGCGGGCCGTCGAGGAGAGGCTGGCCTGGCTGCGTGCGGGCCCTGACCCGGGCTGATCCGGCTTTCCTCCCGGCCCCGGAGTGCCGGAGGACCCGAGGGGTCCCGGAACGCGACTCGACCTGCGCCCGGCGGCTCGGCGGGGCACGCTTGAAGCGTGAATGACCCCGAGGAGACGGGCTCGGGCCTGCGATCGCTGAGCGCCGCGCTCTCCGACGTCCTGCGGCGGACGGGCGCCTCCATCGGCATGGTGTACCTGCGGCCGCCGGGGGACCGCGCGCTGCGGCTGGCGGTCCTCGGCGGCGTCTCCCTGGAGTTCGTCGCGCCCTGGCTGCGGGTCGGGCCGGGCGACCCCGTACCGGTGGCCGACGCCGTGGCCGAGCGGCGCCTGGTGTGGATCGGGGACCGGGAGGAGATGGCCCGCCGCTACCCCCGGCCCGGTCTGGTCCTGCCGTACCCGTTCTCGCTCGCCGCCGCCCCGATCCTCAATGACGGCACGACCTGGGGCGGCCTGGTCCTGCTGTGGCCCGGAGGCCACTCACCGCGGCTCGCCGCGGCCGAGGAGGACGCCCTCCTGGGCGGCTGCGACCGCATGGCCGAAACCCTCGCCCGGGCGGCCGGCCGCGGCACACCCGTACTGCCCGGACCGCAGCCGCGGATCGTCAGGCCCACCCGGCGCACCCCGGGGCCCGTCGAGGCCACGGCGGCGGTCGAGTTCATCCACCGCCTGCCCGGCGGAAGCTGCGGGCTCGACCTCAACGGCCGTATCACCTTCCTGACCGAGGGCGCCGCCGACCTCCTGGGGGCCGACGCCGGCGACCTCACCGGAGCCCTGCCGTGGGAGGCCCTGCCCTGGATGGACAACCCCGCCGTCGAGGACCGCTACCGGGCCGCGGTCATCAGCCGCCGGACCACGTCGTTCACCGTCCTGCGCCCACCCGACCACTGGCTCCGCTTCGAACTGCACCCCGACGCCTACGGCATCAGCGTCCGCATCACCCCCGCCCCCGCGCCACAGGACCGGACCGGTGCCACCACCGACCCCGAGCACACCGCTCGGTCCGCCCTGCCCAGCCGGGCGACCGCCCTCTACCACCTGATGCACCTGGCCGCCACGCTCACCGAGGCCGCCGGCGTACAGGACGTGGTGGACCAGGCCGCCGACCAGATCACGCCCGCCCTCGGCGCCCGCACCCTCGCGCTGCTCACCTCGGAGGACGGCCGGCTGCGGGTCGTCGGCCACCGGGGCTTCACCGCCGACACCATGGCCCGCTTCGACTCCGCGCCCCTGTCCTCCAACACCCCCGCCGCCCACGTCCTGACCAGTGGCACCCCGCTCTTCTTCGGCAGCCGCGCGGAACTGGAAGGGGCCTACCCCGCCGCGTTCGCCCTGCACGGCGACGGCGCCGCCTGGGCCTTCCTGCCGCTGATCGCCTCCGGCCGCCCGGTCGGCTCGCTGATCATCGCCTACGACCGGCCGAGGCCTTTCCACCCGGGAGAGCGCGCCATCCTCACGTCGCTGGCCGGGTTGATCGCCCAGGCGCTGGACCGTGCCCGGCTCTACGACAGCAAGCACGAGCTGGCCCGCCGCCTCCAGGCCGGTCTCCTCCCGCACACCCTGCCCCACGTCCCCGGCCTGGAGGTCGCCGCCCGCTACCTCGCCGCGGGGCGCGACAAGGGCATCGGCGGCGACTTCTACGACCTGATCAGGCTCAGCGGCACGACCGCCGCCGCGGCCATCGGAGACGTCCAGGGACACAACGTCGAAGCGGCCGCCCTCATGGGCCAGGTACGGGCCGCCGTCCACGCCAGCGCCGGCGCGCCGCCCGGCGAGGTCCTCGCCCGCACCAACCGCCTGCTCACCGACCTCGACCCGGGCCTGTTCACCAGCTGCCTGTACGCCCACATCGACCTCAGGCACCACCGGGCCCTGCTCGCCACCGCGGGGCATCCGCCTCCCCTTGTGCGTCACCCGGACGGGCACACCGAAACGCTCGACATGCCCCCCGGCCTCCTCCTCGGGATCGACCCGGACGCCGACTACCCCACCGCCGGGCTCTCCCTGCCCATCGGTACCGTGCTGGCCCTCTACACCGACGGTCTCGTCGAGGCACCCGGTGTCGACATCGACGACGCGACGGCCGAACTGGCCCGGCAGCTCGCCGCGAGCGGGGCGTCGAGCCTGGACGACCTCGCCGACGAGCTCATCGGCCACGCCCACGACACGGCACCCCGCAACGACGACATCGCCCTCCTCCTGCTCCGTACGGCCGCGCCGTCGTGAGCCCCGCCCGTCAGTGCGCCGAGAAGGTGTGCACCGTCGCCGAGCGGTAGGTCTCGCCCGGCCGCAGCACCGTCGACGGGAACGCGGGCCGGTTCGGCGAGTCGGGGAAGGCCTGCGTCTCCAGGCACAGTCCGTCGCCCTGCCGGTAGGTGCGTCCCGACGGCCCGGTCAGCGTGCCGTCGAGGAAGTTGCCCGAGTAGAACTGCACCCCCGGTTCCGTGGTCGCGATCGTCATCGTGCGCCCCGAGCCGGGGTCGCGCAGTGTCGCGACGGGCTGCGGACGGTCCGTGGTGCCCTTGTCCAGCACCCAGTTGTGGTCGTACCCCTTGGCGAGCACCACCTGCGGGTGGGCGGTGCGGATGCCGTCCCCGATCGTCCTGGCCCGCCGGAAGTCGAACGGTGTGCCCGCCACCCGCGCCGGCGCGCCGGTCGGGATCAGCGTCGCGTCGGTCGGCGTGTACCAGGAGGCGGCGAGCCGCAGCTCATGACCGAGGACGTCGCCGGCGCCCTCGCCCGCGAGGTTGTAGTACGTGTGGTTCGTCAGGTTCACCACCGTGGCCCGGTCGGTGGTCGCCAGGTAGTCGATCCGCCAGTCGCCCCGAGGGGTGAGGGTGTACGTCACCGTCACCTCCAGCCTGCCCGGGTAGCCCATCTCACCGTCCGCGCTCACGTACCGCAGCACCAGCCCGACGCCCGTGCGGTCGGTGAACGGCTCCACGTCCCACACCCGCTTGTCGAACCCCTGGGTGCCGCCGTGCAGGCTGTTCGGCCCGTCGTTGACGGACAGCCGGTACTCCGTGCCGTCCAGGGTGAAGCGGCCGCCCGCGATCCGGTTGCCGTACCGGCCGATCAGGGCACCGAAGTACGGCGACGACGAGACGTACGCGTCGAGGTCGTCGAAGCCCAGCGACACATTGGCGTAGCGGCCGTGCCGGTCCGGTATCTCCAGGGACTGGACGACGCCGCCGTACGACAGCACCTTCATCCGGGTGCCGCCGTTCCGGAGCGTCCAGCGGTGCACCTTCGTGCCGTCGGTGAGCGTCCCGAAGAGCTCCCTCACCGGTTTCCGTCCTTGTGACGCGTACGCCGTGCTCGTGCCCGTGGCCGCCGCCATGAGCCCCGTCGCTGCCGCCGCCGCGAGCACCGTCCGTCTGCTGGTGTCCATCCGAACTCCCTTGAGGTGAGGTCTACTTACCGGCCCTGCGCTTGTTCCAGACGTCGAACCCGACCGCCGCCAGCAGCACCAGGCCCTTGATGACCTGCTGGTAGTCGGTGCCGATGCCGACCAGGGACATGCCGTTGTTGAGCACGCCCAGCACCAGGCCACCGATCACGGCACCCATCACGGTGCCGACGCCGCCGCTCATCGAGGCGCCGCCGATGAACGACGCCGCGATCGCCTCCAGTTCGAAGTTCAGGCCCGCCTGCGGGGTGCCCGCGTTCAGCCGTGCCGCGTACACACAGCCCGCGAGGGCCGCCAGCACGCCCATGTTGACGAAGACGAGGAAGGTGACCCACTTGTCCTTGACGCCCGACAGCTTCGCCGCCGCCTTGTTGCCGCCCAGCGCGTACACATGGCGTCCGATCACCGCGTTGCGCATCACGTAGCCGAGCCCGATCAGCAGCGCGCACATGATGAGCATGACCACCGGCACGCCGTGGAAGCTGGCCAGTGTGAGGGTGAACGCGACCACCGCGGCCGTGATGGCGGTGCACTTCAGCGCCCACAGGCCGAAGGGCGGCACGTCCAGCTCATGGGCGAGCTGCCGCCGCCGGTCGCGCCACTCGCGCAGCAGCAGGAAGACCACCGCGACCAGGCCGAGGAGCAGGGTGGGGTTGTGGTACTGCGTGTAGGGGCCCATCTCGGGGATGAAGCCTTTGGCGATGTTCTGGAAGCCGTCGGGGAACGGGGCGATCGACTGCCCCTCCAGCACGATCTGCGTGAGCCCGCGGAAGAGCAGCATGCCGGCCAGCGTCACGATGAACGACGGGATGCCGACGTACGCGATGAAGAACCCCTGCCAGGCGCCCGCGACCGCGCCGATCAGCAAGGACAGCACCAGGGCCAGGACCCACGGCATGTCGTGCTTGACCATCATCACCGCCGACACGGCGCCGACGAACGCGACGACCGAACCGACGGACAGGTCGATGTGGCCGGCGATGATGACGATCATCATGCCCATGGCAAGGATGAGGATGTAGCCGTTCTGCTGGATCAGGTTGGAGACGTTGTTCGGCAGCAGCAGGGTGCCGTCGGTCCAGATCTGGAACAGCACGACGATGAACGCGAGGGCGATCAGCATGCCGTACTGGCGCATGTTGCCGCGGACACCGTTCACCAGCAGGGAGACGGCCGACGGGCGCGCCGGGGTGTCCTGTGGCCGGCGCCGCGGGGGAGTGGTCGTGGTGGTCATGGCGGGGCCTCAGCTTCTGTCCATGGTCATCTGGCGCATCAGGACTTCCTGGGTGGCGTCGGCGCGGGCGACCTCACCGGTCAGCCGGCCCGACGCCATCGTGTAGATCCGGTCGCACATCCCGAGCAGCTCCGGCAGTTCGGAGGAGATGAACAGCACGGCCTTGCCCTGCGCCGCGAGCCGGTCGATGACGGTGTAGATCTCGTACTTGGCGCCCACGTCGATCCCGCGCGTCGGCTCGTCGAGGATCAGCACCTCGGGGTCGGTGTGGATCCACTTGCTGAGGACGACCTTCTGCTGGTTGCCGCCCGACAGCCGCCCCACCTGCTCGAAGACGGTCGGCGCCTTGATGTTCATGGTGGTGCGGTAGCGCTCGGCGACACGGCGTTCGTGATGCTCGTCGACGACACCTCGGCGCCGCATCCCGGGCAGCGACGCCAGGGAGATGTTGCGGTTGATGTTGTCGATGAGGTTGAGGCCGTAGCTCTTGCGGTCCTCGGTGACGTACGCGAGGCCCGCCTCGATCGCCGCCGGCACGGTCTTCGTGACCACCTCGCGCCCGCCCACCTCGACGGTGCCGGCCACGTACACGCCGTACGACCGCCCGAAGACCGACATGGCGAGCTCCGTGCGGCCCGCGCCCATGAGCCCCGCGATGCCCACGATCTCCCCGCGCCGCACGGTCAGCGACACGTCGTCGACGACCGTGCGCCGGTGGTCGGCCGGGTGCCGGACCGTCCAGCCGCGTACCGCGAGCGCGACCCGGCCCGCGTCCTCGCCTTCGTAGGGCGTGCGGTCGGGGAAGCGCTGGTCGAGGTCGCGGCCGACCATGCCACGGATGATCCGGTCCTCCGACAGCCGTGGCTCGTCGGACGGTGTCTCACGGACGGTCAGGGTCTCGATGGTCCGCCCGTCACGGAGGATCGTCACCGCGTCGGTGATCCGCCGGATCTCGTTGAGCTTGTGCGAGATGATGACGCAGGCGATGCCCTGGTCACGCAGCTCCAGGATCAGATCGAGGAGCCCCGCGCTGTCCTCGTCGTTGAGCGCGGCCGTTGGCTCGTCGAGGATCAGCAGCTTCACCTCCTTGGCCAGCGCCTTGGCGATCTCCACCAGTTGCTGTTTGCCCACCCCGAGGCCCGCGACCGGCGTCTGCGGTTTCTCCCGCAGTCCCACGCGCTTCAGCAGGGCGCCCGCCCGGTGGAGCGTCTCGTTCCAGTCGATCAGGCCGCGCGTGGACCGCTCATTGCCGAGGAAGATGTTCTCGGCGATCGACAGGTGGGGGACCAGCGCCAGTTCCTGGTGGATGATCACGATGCCGTGCCGCTCGCCGGCCCGGATGTCCTTGAAGGCCACCGGCTCGCCCTCGAAGTGGATCTCGCCCTCGTACGACCCGTGGGGATGGACTCCGCTGAGCACCTTCATCAGGGTCGACTTGCCCGCGCCGTTCTCGCCGCAGATCGCGTGGACCTGCCCGGGCCGCACCGTCAGGTTCACCTCGGAGAGCGCCGTGACGCCGGGGAAGGTCTTGGTGATCCCGCGCATCTCCAGTACGGGCGTGCCCGTCCCGGGCCGCGTCACTTGAGCTGCCCGGCGGTGAAGTAGCCCTCGTCGACCAGGAGCCGGGTGTTCGACTTGTCGATGCTGACCGGGTCCAGCAGGAACGACGGCACGGTCTTCTCGCCGTTGTCGTAGTCGGTGGTGTTGTTGACCTCGGGCTTCTTCCCGTTGAGTACGGCGTCGCCCATCCGCACCGCCTGCGCGGCCAGTTTGCGTGTGTCCTTGAAGACGGTCTGCGTCTGCTCGCCCCGGATGATCGACTTCACGGACGCCAGCTCCGCGTCCTGCCCGGTCACCACCGGCAGCGGCCGGCTCCTCGTGCCGTAACCGGCGCTCTTGAGGGCCGAGATGATGCCGATGGAGATGCCGTCGTAGGGGGAGAGGACCGCGTCGACGCGCTCCTCGCCGTAGTTCTTGCTGATCAGGTCGTCCATCCGCTTCTGCGCGGTGCCGCCGTCCCAGCGCAGCGTGGTCGCCTGGCTCATCCGGGGCTGCTTGCTGCGTACGACGAGTCTGCCGCTCGCCACGTACGGCTGGAGCACCTTCATGGCCCCGTTCCAGAAGTACGTGGTGTTGTTGTCGTCCGGTGAGCCGGCGAACAGCTCGATGTTGTAGGCCTTGCCCTCGGCGGCAGCCGGCCCGAGCTTCAGCGCGTCGACGATGTACCGCGCCTGCAGCTCGCCGACCCGCTCGTTGTCGAACGACGCGTAGTAGTCGACGTGTTCGGTTCCCATGATGAGGCGGTCGTACGAGATCACCGGGATACCCGCGTCCTCGGCCCGCTGGAGGACCTCGGTGAGCGCGGAGCCGTCGATCGCGGCGACGACCAGCAGCTTTCGCCCCTTGGTGATCATGTTCTCGATCTGGGCGATCTGGTTCTCGACCTTGTCGTCGCCGTACTGGAGGTCGGTCTCGTACCCGGCCTTCCTGAACTGCTTCGCCATGTTCTCGCCGTCGGCTATCCAGCGTTCGGAGGCCTTGGTGGGCATGGCGAGACCGATGGTGCCGCCCTTGCCGCCCGCGGGCTTGTACCGGCTGCCGCCCCTGGCCTCCTGGCCGCAGGCGGTGAGCGCGAGGGTGAGCAGCGCGGCGAGTGAGGCCGCCCCTGCGGTTCTGCGGGAGATGCGCATGGATCAGTCGCCTTCCGGAGCGGTGACCGGGACGGGGAAACGCGGGAGCTCACCCGGCATTCGGGAACCGAGCGGGGACATCCCGCCGCCCGCGCCGTGCCGGGCCAGGAGGTCGAGGACGAGCCGTCCCCGGCGCACCCGCTCCCGGGCCGCGGCGAGCGCCGTGTCGCGCAGGTGCGCGCCGTACGGGTAGATGCCGGGGGAGCGGCTCAGGCCGAACTTCAGGTAGAGCGGGGCGCCGCGCCGGATCAGCTCGGCCGCCTCGTACATCCGGATGTAGCCGCCGAGGTCGTCGGGCGCCTCGACGTACATGTCCATCGGCGCGCGGGCGGCCAGCCGGATCTCGGTGAGGTGGTCGAGCGTCAGGTCGGAGGGCACGTTGATGGAGTCCGCGCCGAGCCGTTCGTACACGGCGTACGAGGCCGGGTTGACGGGTCCGGTGAGCGCGGAGAGCTTGAACGTGGTGTCGGCGGGCAGGTGCCCGGCCGCGCGCAGCCGGTGCAGCGTCCACAGCACGCCCTCGTCGGCGACGAGCAGGCAGCGCACGCCGAGGGCGGTGGCACGGCAGGCGTCCTCCACGCAGCCGGCGAGCGCGTCATGCCCGCGGGCGCGCAGTCCGGCCCCGCCGGAGTCGGTGCGGGTGCCCGCGCCGATGTCCCAGGTGCCGCGCGGGCCGGTGAACAGGCACAGCTCGATGCCGCGTTCGGCGCTCGACTCCACCATCTCGGTGATCTCGGTGTCGGTGAGCATCCACACGCCGCTGCCCTGGCTGATCCGGTGGACGGGTACGCCGAGCCGTGAGCTCTCCTCGAGGACGACGGCCAGGGCCTCCGGCCCCTCCACGGAGGGGATCTCGGTACGCCAGGTGCCGCCGTCGGGGAACGTGTGCGGGGAGGTGTCGGCCGGATCCGCGGCGGGTGCCGGGTGGCCGATGGCGGCCAGGGCCGCGGCGCCGGGACGGCGAGGCGTCGGCGCCGGTGCCCTGGGTGGGGCGGGTGCTGCCGGTGGTGCGGGCGGGGCGGTCACAGGGCTCCTCGGTTGTTCGGTATGTCGGACGTGGTTCGTGTCGTTGGGTGTACGGCGGTACGGGGTGCGAGCAGGGCACCCCGTACCGCCGTACGGCATGGGGCCGGCCTACGGCCGCAGCAGCACCTTGCCGGTCTTCGGATCGCCGCCGCCCACCAGCGCGACGGCGTCCGCGAACCGCTCCAGCGGGAACTCGTGCGTGATCAGCGGCCCCGGATCCAGCAGCCCGAGCCCGAAGGCCCGCACCGCGTCGCACCAGGCCGCGGACGGGGCACCGAAGACACTGCGGATCTCCAACTGGCTCACCGACAGGTGCACGGGGTCGATCCCGACCGCCCCGGGCGTGAACATCCCTGTCAGCACCACCCGGCCGCCCCGGCGCGCCAGCAGGCACGACGAGGCCGCCGTGGTCGGTGCCCCCGCCGTCTCGACCACCAGGTCGAACCGGCCGTCGAGCCCCGCCGCCCCGGCCGGGTCCAGCGCCTCTCCGGCCCCGAACCGCAGCGCCATCTCGCCCCGCGCCGCCCGCGGGTCGATCACCGTCAGCCGGGCGGGGGACGAGGCGCGCAGCAACTGCACGGCCAGCAGCCCCAGCGTCCCCGCGCCCACCACCGCGACCCGCTCACCGGGGCGGGGCCGCCCGGCCCGTACCGCCGCGGCGATCACCGCGGCGGGCTCCAGCAAGGCAGCGGCCCGCAGGTCCGCGTCGTCGGGCAGGGGGTGCAACAGGCGCGCGGGCACGGTGACGTGGTCGGCGAAGGCGCCCGGCTCGGTGAACCCCGTCTCCGCGTACCCGCCCTCGCACAGGCTGCTCTCGCCGCACCGGCACCGCTCGCACGCCCCGCACGCCCGGAAGCCCTCCGCGACGGTCTTCCGCCCGACGAGCGCCGGATCGACGCCCGCGCCCACCGCCTCGACCGTCCCGGCCCACTCGTGGCCGGGAATCAGCGGGTACCGGACGTACGCCGGGTCGCGGTGACCGTCGTACACCTCGCGGTCGCTCATACAGATCCCGGCCGCGGCGACCCTCACCAGGACCTCACCGGGCCCCGGGCCTGACACGTCCCGCTCGACGAGCCGGTGCACGCCGGGGCGCTCCACGAGCAGCGCACGGCTCACTTGGGGGCCCTCTTCTCCCAGCCCTCGGCCCACAGGTCGAACCGGGCCCTCTGCTGCGGGAATTCCGCCGCCGCGTCCACGTCCAGCTCGACGCCCAGTCCGGGGGCGTGTGACACCTCGAAGCAGCCGGTGGTCGGGTCGACCTGGGGAGCGCCCTTGACGACCTTCTTGATCTCCGCGTCCGCGAAGTCGTTGAAGTGCTCGAGAATTTTGAAGTTCGGGGTGCAGGCGGCCAGTTGGAGGGACGCCGCGGTGAGCACGGACCCGCCCACATTGTGCGGGGCGACCAGCATGTAGTGCGTCTCGGCGGTCGCCGCCAGCTTGCGGGCCTCCAGGATGCCGCCGATGTGCCCCAGGTCCGGCTGGATGATGTCGGCCGCCTGTGACTCGAACAGCTCGCGGAACTCGATGCGGTCGTGGATGCGTTCGCCGGTCGCCACGGGCAGGTCCACCTTCTCGGCGACCTTCGCCAGCGCCTTGAGGTTCTCCGGCGGCACCGGCTCCTCCAGCCACGCCGGCGCGAAGGGTGCCAGCTCCTTCGCCAGCCGTACCGCCGTCGCCGGGCTGAACCGCCCGTGCATCTCCAGCATCAGCTCCGCGTCCGGCCCGATCGCGTCCCGCACCGCCTCGATCAGCGACACCGCGTACCGCGTCCGCTCCGCGTCCAGCTCCAGGTGGCCGGTGCCGAACGGATCGATCTTCAGCGCCCGGTAGCCGCGCGCCACGACCTCCTTGGCCGCCCGGTGGTAGGACTCGGGAGTCCGCTCGGTGGTGTACCAGCCGTTCGCGTACGCCTTGACCCTGTCCGTCACCTTGCCGCCGAGCAACTGCCAGACCGGCACCCCGAGGGCCTTGCCCTTGATGTCCCAGCAGGCCATCTCGACGACCGCGATGCCCGACATGACGATCTCGCCCGCCCGGCCGTAGTCGCCGTACTTCATCCGGCGCACGAGGTCCTCCACCGCGAACGGGTCGGAACCGGCGATGTGGTTGGCCTCGGCCTCCTTGAGGTAACCGACCAGCGCGTCCGTATGCCCCAGCATCCGGGTCTCGCCGACACCCGTGAGTCCTTCGTCGGTGTGGACGAGCACATAGGTCAGGTTGCGCCAGGGGGTCCCGACGACATGAGTGCTGATTCCCGTGATGCGCACGGCAGTTGCCCTCTCGAGCTCGTTCGATATTTCGTCACACGTTCGAAATCTTGGCGTGACCGTAATCAGCCCCTCGGGAGGTGTCAATGGTTCGCGCGTTCCCGCGTGTTCGCCCAGGAGGGTCTTCCCGCGCCGCTCCCGCCTGGGGCCGTCGCCGGGTCATCGGCGGGGCATTGCCCGGTGAAGTGGCCTGCGGCTAGCCTGTGTTCGTCATACCGGTCAATGACCGGAGTTTCGAACGATGGGGTGGGTGGACGGTATGGGACGGCTCGTTCCCGCTGTGACCAGGGCGCTCGACATCCTGGAACTGTTTCTGGAGGGCGACGGCACCCTCTCGGCACCGGAGGTCACCCGCAAGCTCCAACTGCCCCGCACCACCGTGCACGAGCTGCTCACCACCCTGGCCGCCCGCTCGTACCTGGTGCCCGTCCTCGAGCAGCCCGGCCGCTACCGCCTGGGTGTACGCACCTACCAGCTCGGCAGCCGGTACGCCGAACAGCTCGACCTGGCCGCCGAGGGGCAGCGAGTCGCCCGGGAGGTCGCCGAGACCTGCGACGAGACCGTCCATGTCGCCATCCTGGAGGACACCGACGTCATCTACATCGCCAAGGTCGACTCCACCCACGCGGTCCGCATGGTCTCGGCGGCCGGCCGCCGGCTCCCCGCGCACTGCACCTCCGTCGGCAAGATGCTCCTCGCCTCCCTGCCGCAGCACGAGCTGGACGCCCGGATCGAGGGGCGCGACTTGGCCGCGATGACCCCGAACAGTGTGACCGACCCCGACGCGCTGCGGGCCGAACTCACCGCCATCCGCGAGCGGGGCATCGCCACCGAGCACCGCGAGTCCAACCCGGACGTCAGCTGTGTCGCGGCCCCCGTGCGTGACGGCGCCGGCCGCGTCGTCGCCGCCCTGTCCATCTCCGTCCCCATGATCCGCTGGACCGAGGAGCGCGAGGCCGACCTCGCCGACCTCGCCGCCAAGGGTGCCGACGACCTCTCCGTGAGCCTCGGCCACCGCGGAGCGGCGCGATGACGGCACGTCACGCCCTCCGTGTCGCCGTGAGGGAGCACGCCGAGCTGGGCGAGGGGCCGACCTGGGACCCGGCGGCCCGGCGCCTCATCTGGGTCGACATCCTGGGCTGCCGCGTCCACACCTACGACCCGGCGAGCGGCCGCCGTACCGTCATGGCCACCGAGCAGCACGTCGGGGCGGCCGAGCCGCGGGCCGGCGGGGGACTGGTGGTCAACCTGCGGGACGGTATCGGGCTGTACGACGAGGGCGGCGCGGCCTTCCGGTGGCTGGTCCACGGCCGCGCCCCCGGACGGCGCGGCAACGACGCGGCGGTCGCCCCGGACGGAGCCCTGTGGGCGGGCACGATGTGCTACGACGAGGTGGCCGGTGGCGGCACCCTCGCCCGTATCGCCCCCGACGGAACCGCCACCACCGTGCTCCCGGGCGTCACAGTCAGCAACGGCATCGGCTGGAGCCCGGACGGCACCCTGATGTACTACGTCGACAGCCCCACGCGGCGCGTCGACGTCTGCCGGGTCTCCGACGGTGGCGGAGGCATTGTCGACCGCCACCCGTTGGTGACGATCGAACCCGGCGCCGGATTCCCCGACGGACTCACCGTCGACGCCGACGGCTGTGTCTGGGTGGCCCTCTGGGACGGGGCCGCGATCCGCCGCTACACCCCGGGCGGCACCCTGGACAAGGTCGTCGAACTGCCCGTGCGCCGCCCCACCGCCTGCGCCTTCGGAGGCCCCGGACTGCGGGACCTCTACATCACCACCGCCCGCACCGGTCTCATCCGCCCCCACCCGCTCTCCGGCTCGCTGCTGGTCCTGCCGAACGCGGGACAGGGGCTGGCGGGCATCCCCTTCGGAGGCTGACACCCCCCCGGCACACGCTTGCCATGACCGTGCCCTCGCATCGGCGGCGGGGGCCGTGCGAGCCATCACCATCACCTACGCAGTGCGCGGCGACGCGCGGGAGAGGCCGCCGGTGACCCCCCTGACCCCCCATCCCCGACGAGCACCAGAACCCCTGCCGCCTCCCACCGCCCCGGAACGGCGCACGACATCCACATCCACCGACGACGACGCCGCCACGGAGTTCCACGACTTCTTCGAACGTTACTACGCCGAACTGGCCCGCCTCGCCCACCTGCTGACCGGCGAGGCCGACGACGCCGACGACCTCGCCGCCGACGCCCTGCTCGCCCTCTGGCACCGCTGGGACCGCGTGCGCGGCGCCGAACACCCCGCCGCCTACGCCCGCGGCGTCGTGGCCAACCTCGCGCGCAGCCGTATGCGCAGCGCCGTACGCGAACGCCGCCGCATCGCCCTGTTCTGGTCGCAGTACTCGGGGCACACCGACGCCCCGGACATCCCGTCCGTCGTCGACGTCCAAGGCGCGCTGCGCGCCCTGCCGTTCCGCAAACGCGCCTGCGTCGTCCTGCGCCACGCCTTCGACCTCTCCGAACGGGAGACCGCCCTCACCCTGGGAATATCGGTCGGTACGGTGAAGAGCCAGACGTCCAAGGCCATGGCCCAGCTCGAACGCGCGCTCGGCAACCGGGCGGCGACGCACCTCGTGGGGGAGACATGGACGAGCTGAAGCAGCGGCTGCGGGAGGCCGCCGAGGCCCACCGGCCCGACCGCGCCCGCATCCTCGCCCGCGTCGAGCGCGGCATGGCGTCCCCCGCACAGGACCGCCGCCCGCACCGCCCGGCGCCACGCACCTCCTGGCTCCGGGTCGCGAGCGCCACCGCCGCCGTCGCCGCGGTGATCGCGGCCGGGGCATACACGGTTGCCGCCGTGACCAGTACCGGCGGACCGGACCGGAACGTCGCCGCCCCGCCCGCCGCCGCCCTCCGCGCGGACGGTGCCGTGGACCCGCACAGCAACCGCTTCTGGGCCCAGAACAACATCACCGTCACGGCACCCCGGCCCCTCGCCGCCCTCACCGTCGACCTGCGCGTCGCGCCCACCGGCGGCATCGCGAACACCGGCCACTGGCGCACGCTGCCCGCCGAGGACTTCACCGCCTCCGTACGCAAGGACGAGAACGGGGCCCTCCACTACACCTGGACCCTCAAGCCCGGCCGCACCGCCCCGGCCGGCCGGCACGTTTTCGCGGGCCAGTACGACCACGCGGAGGGCGGTCGCGACGCCTCCGGCGACCACTACACCGTCACCGCCACCGAAGCCCATGGCGAACCGGCGTCCCTCAGCGGCGACTTCGTCCCGTAGAGACCGCCGAGAAGTCCCGCGCGTGCGGCGGCCCTTCCGGCGATGGCGACGACCAGCACGCGGGAACGTCTCACCCCCCACAGCCGCTGCACGGCGTCGGACATCACCCACCAGTGATGCCGTGCCGTCTGAGGCCACAGGCCCCTGCCGGCCGGCGCCGCCCCGTGTCGGCAGGGACTTTCGGCGGTAATGTCCGTTCCATGACGGACGTGGACGTGCGACAGCCCGCCATCATCGAGGCGCCGTCCGTGCTGGGCCTGCGCCCCACCGGCGTCCAGGACCTGCCGGCCGCCCTCCTCGGCGCCGGGCTCGCCGACCGTCTCCGGGCCGTACGGGCGGGCCGCGTCGACCCGCCCCCTTACGACCCGCGGCGCGACGACGACACCGGGATCCTCAACCCGGACGGCATCGCGCGGTACTCCGCCGACCTGGCCGACGCGGTGGGCGACGTCCTCGACTCCGGCCGCTTCCCCGTCGTCCTCGGCGGCGACTGCAGCATCCTGCTCGGCAACCTCCTCGCCCTGCGCCGCCGTGGCCGCCCCGGGCTGCTGTTCCTGGACGGCCACACCGACTTCTACCAGCCGTCGGCCGAACCGGCGGGCGAGGCCGCCTCGATGGAACTGGCCCTGGCCACAGGCCGGGGGCCACGGCCGCTCACCGATCTGGAAGGCCGGGGGCCGCTGGTGCGTGACGAGGACGTCGTCGCCCTCGGCTTCCGTGACGCGGAAGAGTCGGCCGCGGCGGGGATGCAGCCCCTCCCGCCGGGGCTGTACGCCCTCGCCCTCGACGGCGTACGCGCGATGGGCGCCGCCGCCGCGGCACGCGGTGCGGTCGACCGGCTCACCAAAAGCGGCAGCGACGGCTACTGGGTCCACCTCGACGTCGACGTCCTGGACGACTCGGTCATGCCGGCCGTCGACTACCGGCTGCCGGGCGGTCTGACGTGGCGGGAACTCGAAACCGTACTCCGGACGGCGCTGGCCGACGAACGGGCCCGGGGGCTCGACGTCACGATCTTCAACCCCCGCCTCGACCCCGACGGCCGCATCGCGGCCCGCCTGACCGAGTGCCTCACCCGAGGCCTGGCGGCGCGCACCGACGGGACTGGCTGACCGCACGACGACGCGGACCCGCCCGGGAGCGTCACAATGAGCCGGTGACAGGGGGTCCGGTGACAGACGGTTCGACGGCAGAGGGTCCGGTGACGGAGGGCTCGGTGGCAGAGAGCCCGGGGACGGTGGGCTCGACAGCAGAGGGCCCGGTGACGGAGGGCTCGGTGGCAGCGGGCCGGGTGACGGTGGGCTCGACGGCGGAGGGCCCGGGGACGGAGAGCTCGGGGACGGCGGGTTCGGCGTCGCAGGGCTCGGGGACGGGAGGCCCGGGGGCGGCGGGTCCGGCGTCCGAGGGCGCGACGACGTGCGCGTACGGCGTGCTGGGCCCCACCTGGGCGCTGCGTCCCGGCGGGGCGGAGGTCCCGGTCGCCGGGACGCGGCTGCGCGCGCTGCTCACCGCGCTCGTCGCGGCCGGCGGGCGGGCCGTCCCGGCCGGGCAGTTGGCCGGCCAGGTGTGGACCGGTAACCCGCCGGCGGACGAGCCGGCCGCGTTGCAGGCCCTCGTCGGGCGGCTGCGCCGGACACTGGGCCGGGACGCCGTCGTGTCCGTACCGGGCGGGTACCGGCTGCACGCCCACCCCGAGGACATCGACCTGTTCCGGTTCGAGCGGCTCGCCGCCGACGGCACCGCCGCCCTCCACGCCGGGGACCCGGCGGCCGCCGCCCGGCTGCTCGACGACGCGCTGGGCCTGTGGCGCGGCCCCGCCCTGGCCGACCTGCCCGACCGGGACGGCGACCCCCTCGCCGTACGGGCCGAGCGGCGCCACACCGAAGCGCGCCGCGACCGGCTCGCCGCCGAGATCGCGCTCGGCCGCGCGGACGCGGCCCTGACAGGTCTCGCCGAACTGGCCGCCGAGCAACCGCTCGACGAACCGCTGGCCGCGCTGCACATCCGGGCGCTGCGGTCCGCCGGCCGCCCCGCCGAGGCGCTGGCGGCGTACGAGGCGGTCCGCAGCCGCCTGGCCACCCGGCTCGGCACGGACCCCGGCCCCCAGCTCAAGGCCCTGCACGCCGAACTGCTGGCGGCGGACACGGCGCCCACGCCCGCCCGCCCCCCGTCCGGCAACACCCGGGCACGGCTCACCACCTTCGTCGGCCGGGACGCCGAACTGGCCGGGCTCGCCGAGGAGCTGCGCCGGCGACGGCTGGTCACCCTCCTCGGGCCCGGAGGCGTCGGCAAGACCCGCCTGGCCCTGGAGGCGGCCGACGTGGTGGGGGACGCCTGGCCCGACGGCACCTGGGTCGCCGAACTCGCCCCCGTACGCGACGAGGCCGGCGTACCCGAGGCCGTCCTGAACGCCCTCGGCGCCCGCGACCCGCTGAACTGGGGCGCCGGGAACCCGCCCCTGGACCCGCTCGCCCGGCTCCTGGAGCACTGCGCCAGGCGTCGTCTCCTCATCGTCCTCGACAACTGCGAGCACCTCATCGACGCGGCGGCCGCCGTCGCCGACGCACTGCTCACCCGCTGCCCCGGCGTGACCGTTCTGGCCACCGCCCGCGAACCGCTCGGCGTCCCGGGCGAAGCCGTACGCCCCGTCGAACCACTGCCCGAGGACGAGGCCCTCCGGCTGCTCGCCGACAGGGGAGCCGCCGCCCGCCCCGGCTTCCGCACCGACGACGCCCCGGAGGCGTGCGCCGAGATCTGCGGCCGCCTCGACGGCCTGCCGCTCGCCGTCGAACTCGCCGCCGCCCGGCTGCGCGCCCTGACACCACGCCAGATCGCCGACCGGCTCGACGACCGTTTCCGACTCCTCGACCGCGGCAGCCGCACCGCCCTGCCCCGGCAGCAGACCCTCCGCGCGGTCGTCGACTGGTCCTGGGACCTGCTCGACAGCACCGAGCGGGCGGTCCTGCGGCGACTGTCGGTCTTCTCCGGGGGCTGCTCCCTCGCCCAGGCCGAGGAGGTCTGCGCCGAGCCGGACACGCTCGACCGCCTCACCTCCCTCGTCGACAAGTCCCTCGTCGTCGCCACCCCCTCGCCGGCCGGGGACGCGATGCGCTACCGGCTCCTGGAGACCGTCGCCGACTACGCCGCCGAGCGGCTCACCGAGGCGGGGGAGCGGGAGAGCACCGCACGCCGCCACCTGACCGCCGTCCGTGAACTCGTCCGCACCGCCGCCGACGAACTGCGGGGCCCGCGCCAGACCGCGTGGCTGGACACGCTCGACACCGAGCACGGCAACATCCGCACCGCCCTCGGCACCGCCGTCGAGCTGGGCGAGGAGCAGGAAGGACTGTGCCTGGCCCTGTCTCTGAGCTGGTTCTGGCAGCTCCGCGGCCACCTGGGCGACGCCCGCACCTGGTCGTCGGCCGTCGCCGCGCTGGGCCCCGACCCGTTCCTGCCGTCCACGGGAGGCGCGGTGCGGCGCGCCGTGTCCCTGCCGGGGCGGTGCACCGACACGCCACCGCCGTGGGCGGAGGAGCACCTGTGGGAGGCCCGGCGCGGGGTGCGTCTGATGGTGCTGGCCGCCGACGGCAGCCAGGGCGCCGCCACCATGGAGAAGCCCGGGAACCGTGCCTACCTGGAGGCGGTGGCCGAGGCGTACCGGCCCGGCATGCCGCAGAACAGCCGCCAGCCCGGGACGATGTGGTTCTTCGTCCGGCTGTTGCTGGGCGACTTCACCGACCTGGCCGGGGCGATGGACGCCCAGGTGGAGTGCTGCCGGGCGTACGGCGACGACTGGGAACTCGGCTTCGCGCTGCTCCTGCGCGCCAGGGTGGTACCGGGCGGTGGCGACGACGCCGACGAGGCCCTGGCCCGCTTCCGGGCGGCCGGCGACCCGTGGGGCATCGCCGAGGCGTACGGCGCCCGCGGCGAGCATCACGAACGCGAGGGCCGGTACGCCCGGGCCGCCCGGGACTTCGAGCGGGCCGCGGAGGCGGCCGAGCGGACCGGCGCGCGGGCCGGGGCGCCGGCGTTCCGTGCCAAGCTGGCCCACGTCCGGCTCCAGGACGATGCCGGACCTGAGGACCGCGAGCACGCCGAGCGGATGCTGCGGGAGGCGGCCGAGGACGCGGGGGAGCAGACGGTCGAGGCGGTCAGCACCGCCCGCCTGCTCCTCGCCCAGCACTACGGCCGAACCGGTCGCGTCGACCTCGCCCGGGAACAACTGGACACCATCCGGACCGGGTTGCCGCCCGGCACCGCGGACCTGTTCACGGGGATGCTCCTGGGCCTCCAGGGATGGCTCGACTGCCTCGACGGCGACCTCGCCCGCGCCCGGGAGCGCCTCGCGGCGGCCGTACGCCGGATGGAGACGCTGGCGTATCTGGTGGCGCCCCGCCTGATCATCGGCCAGTTCCCGACGGCCGCCTGGGCCATGGCCGGACAGGGCGACCCGTGGGACGGCGCACGGCTCCTCTGCGTACGACCGGCACCTCGACGGCCCCGGCGTCACCGGCTTCCGCCAGTTCTCCGCCGACGCTGCCCAGGAGATCCGGCGGCGCGCCGAGGCGGAACTGCGTGTGGTCCTGGACGCCGAGGCGTACGCCCGGGCCCACTCCGAGGGCGGCCGCCTCACGATGAGGGACGCCGCCGCCCTCGTACGCTGACGGCCGACGCCAGAGCCCCGCCGGCCGTTTCCGCGCCTCGCCGGGGTCGGCCCGCCGTCAGAGCCCGCCCAGCCGTTTCCGCGCCTCGTACGTCGACGGCCGACCTCAGAGCCCCGTCGGCCGTTCCCGCGTCTCGTACGCCGACGGCCGCCGTCAGAGCCCCGTCGGCCGTTCCCGCGCCTCGGCGAGGTCGGCGTCCGTCGGCGCGTCGTCCTGGCTCAGGCGGCGGCGCCAGTACCCGGCGAAGTCGACCGACCGCCTGTCCAGGCCCCGCTCGTCGACCAGGTGCCTGCGCAAGGCACGCACCGCGTCCGCCTCACCGGCCAGCCACGCGTACCCCGTGCCGGACGGCAGGCGGGCCGCCCGCACCGCGTCGAGGAGCAGCCCCTCACCGTGGAGCCAGTGCACCGTCAGGTCCCCGGCCCCGGTCAGCGGCTGCTCCTCCGCCGCGTGCGGCACCTGGACGTAGGCCACCGCGTGGTGGCCGGCCGGCAGCGCTTCGACCAGAGTGGCGAGCGCGGGCAGCGCCGAATGGTCCCCGGCCAGCAGGGTCCAGTCGGCCCGGCCGAGCACGACCGGCCGGGCGAACGCGGCCGACGGCCCGAACATGCCCAGCCTGGTCCCCGGCCGTGCGGCGCGCGCCCACCGCGTGGCGGGGCCCTCGCCACCGCCCCGCCCGTCGTGCAGGACGAAGTCGATGTCGATCGTCCCCCGGTGCGGGTCGTGCGACCGGATCGTGTAGCTGCGCATCCACGGCCGTACGTCCTCCGGGAGGGCCCCGTACGCCGCGTACCAGCGCATCACGTCCTCACCGTCCGGCTCGGGCAGCACCGGCTCGACCCGGCCGGGTTTCGGGAAGAACAGCTTGACCTGCTGATCGGGACCGGCAAGGGCGAACCCGTCGAGGGCCTCCCCACCGAATGTGACCCGCACCATACGGGGCGTGACCTGCCGGACGGCGGTGACGTGGACGTGGCGGACCGGAAGCGTCATGCGGTTCTCCCTCATACGAAAGGTTCACCGCCCACGGTCGCGGCCGCCGCCGACATCCCACCGACACCGCACCTGCACCGCGGCCCCACTCGATTGGTGTAGGGGATGCGATCCGGGTACCCGGCGACGACAATGACTGCAGGACGAGCAAGGAGGCGGCATGAACGCTGAGCCCGATTCGACCTCCCAGCGAGAGGGCGTCACGCCCGACAGGCTTCTGCACAGCGGCGCCGAAGGCGAATTCAACGCGGAAGACCTGGTCCTCGCTTCAGGACGTGACGTCAACCCCAAGAATCTGGCCTGGGCGGAGCGCCGGATGGCGGAGAAGGGCAAGGCCGCCCTCGACGAACTTCTCCCCTGACCCGGCTACCTCACGGGCCACGCGACCACCTCCGTCGCGTGGCCCGAAGGCCTGCCGCCGACACCGACACCGACACCGCTGCCGAGCCGCCCACGACGCCCGGTCCGTCGCCGGCGCCCCGCCCGTCGCGCCGGCCTTCCGGTCACGGCGGACGCCCCCCATCCGCCGAACCGGGCGGTCGCGCCCACGCCGTCCGGGCGTGACCCCGCAGGGGTGGGAGACGCCGCCGCCCGGCCGTTACGCCGTCGGAGTCGCGGCCGGTGACCGTACCGGCGCCGGCGCGCCGCGCAGCGAGGAGCGGCCCTGGTCCCAGGCGGTGAGGACGCCGTCCTCCCAGCGCTCGTCCAGCCAGACCGTCGCGCGGACACCGAAGGCCACGTCGGCGGCCAGACCGGGCTCGCGGGCCAGCAGGTCGCCCAGGACGTCCCGGCGCATCACCTGTTCATGGACCGCGTCCGCCTCGATGTGCTCCGTGAAGAACCGGACGCACCGCTCCTCGGCCCCCAGCCGTTCCAGCGCCTTCGCCATCCGCCGGGCGCCCGGCGGGGACGTGATCTCCAGGACCGCGAAGTTCCCCGCCGCCGCGCCCCGCAAGGACCGGTGCAGCCCGAACAGCGACATCACGTTCACCGTGGCGAGCGTCGCCGCCGGGGCGAGATTTAGGTAGCGGCCGTACGAGGGGTCCAGCCCCGCCCCGTCCATGAGCTCGGCGAACAGTCGCGCGTGGACCCGCTCGCCGCGCCCCGCGCCGAACTCGTCGTAGGCGACCGCCACCAGTGACGCCTTCGCCTGCCCCTCCAGGCGCGGGATCAGCCACGCCTGCGGATCGGACTCCTTGAGCTGGTACAACGAGCGGTGCACCAGGTACTCCCGCATCAGCTCCCAGGTGCCGTCCTCCATCAGCCGGTGCGACACCCCGCGCCCGTCGACCGGCTCGACCAGCAGCGGGTCCAGCGCCCCGGCCACGTCGTCGTCGCCGGACACCGCCTCGCGCAGGGCGCCCAGGAACGCCTCCTCCATGGGCCTGCGCAGCCCGAGCAGTGCGGGGTCCCACTCCCGCTCGTCGGCCACGCCCTCCAAGGGCCGGTAGTGGGGCTCGTACGACAGGTACAGCGCGAGCTGGAGGTCCTCGCCCAGCGGATCCGCACCCGCCACGGTCACCTCCGGCGCCGTCCCGCCGCGCAGGACGCGCAGGACGGCCGCCGACAGCGGCCCCCGTTCCTCCGGCAGGGGAGCCGGGTGCGGGGAAACGGCCACCGTCATTCGTTCTCCTCCACGTCCATCTGCTCCAGGGGCCGCACCGCCGGCCCCTGCACCACCTTGCCGTCCACGTCGAACCGCGAACCGTGGCACGGGCACTCCCAGGCGCACTCCTCGTCGTTGAAGTGGACGATGCACCCCAGGTGCGTGCAGCGGGCCGACACCGCGTGCAGCGCGCCCGCCGTGTCCCGGTGGACCGCCAGACGCCGTCCCCCGACCCGTACCACGGCGCCGCCGCCCCGGGGGATGTCGGCCGTCGAGTCGGCGTGCGCGCCCGGCAGCCGGTCGCCGATGAAGTGCTTGCCCACCTGCGCCTGGAGCCGCAGCATCGCCGGTGCCTCCCGTACCGGGTGGAGCCGGACCGGGTCGTACAGGCTCGTCCAGGCGGGCTCGCGGCCGCGGATGCGCGAGGCGATCAGGTCGCCCGCCATCACGCCGTTGCTCATGCCCCACCCGGCGAACCCGGTCGCCACGTACACGTGCCGCGACCCGGCGTGCAGCCGGCCCACGTACGGCACCCGGTCCGTCGTCACGTTGTCCTGCGTCGCCCAGCGATGGGTGAGCTCCACACCGGCGAACCGCTCCCGCGCCCAGGAGGCGAGTTTCCCGTAGTGCTCCCCGACCTCGCCCTCGTCGACCGTGCCGGGCATGAACTTCTCGCCCGTGACGATCAGCATCCGCCGCCCGTCCTCGCCGTACGGCGCCGTCCTGACCGACCGTGTGTTGTTCTCCCACGTCAGGAACATCCCGCCGGGGTCCTGCCCGGCGGGGAGGGGCCCGGCCACCACCAGTTCCCGTTTCGGCTCCAGCCGGGTGAACAGCAGCGCCCGGTCGAAGACCGGGTAGTGGGTGGCGACGACGACCTCACGCGCCTTGATGGTGTGCCCGGTGCTCGTCGTCAGTTCGCACGGTGAACCCTCCTGGAGCCGCGTCACCCGCGTCCGCTCGAAGATCCGCCCGCCCAGCACCTCCAGGTCGGCCGCGAGGCCCAGCAGGTACTTGCGGGGGTGGAACTGCGCCTGGTTCTCGACCTTCACCGCGCCCACCACCGGGAACGGCAGCGGTACGTCGGTCTCGTAGGACGCGGCCAGCCCCGCCGCCCGTGCCGCCTCCGCCTCCTCGCGCAGCTGGTCCGCCTTGTCCGGATCCTCGGTGTACGTGTAGGCGGGCAGCCGCTCCAGGTCGCAGTCGATGCCCAGCTCCTCGCTCACCTCGGCCACATGGTCGATCGCGATCTGCTGCGAATGGGCGTACAGCCGGGCGGCCCTGGCACCGTGGATCCTGGCGATGTCCGCGTACACCATGCCGTGCAGCGCCGACAGCTTCGCGGTGGTGTGGCCGGTGACGCCCGACGCGATGCGGTCGGCCTCCAGGAGCACCACCGGATGCCCGGCACGGGCCACCTCCCACGCCGTACAGAGCCCGGCGATGCCCCCGCCCACCACGGCCACCTCCGTCTCGACGGGACCGTCCACGGCCGGACGGGCCGGCCCGGGCGCGTACTCCATCCACAGAGAACCGGAACCGGACTCAAAGGTCATCGCTCACTCCTTACACAGCCGTCACCAGCGTTTCGCCGGGAAAGTCCGAGGTACCCGCTGTGCATGCGTCTACTCAGACCGCGCGGTGTGTACGCGCCCCAGGAGGACACGGAACTGCTCGCCCAGGCGGCGCGCAGCGAACTGCGCGCACTGCGCGGCCGGCCCGGCGTCGAGGTGCTCGACGTGGGCACGGGAACCGGCGCGCTGGCCCTGATGGCCGCCGAATGCCCGGGCGCACGCGTGACCGCCGTGGACATCTCCTGGCGTGCCGTACTCGCCGCGCGCTACAACGCATGGCGACTCGGGCTTCCCGTGGTCGTCCGCCACGGCGACCTGACCACACCGGTCGAGGGCCAACGGTTCGACCTGATCCTGTCCAACCCGCCCTACGTCCTGTCCCCGGCCCCCGTCCGCCGCGGGGAGGACCGGACCTGGAACGCCGGCACGGACGGACGTCAGGTCATCGACCGGCTCTGCGGAAGGGCACCCGGCCTGTTGCGGGACTCGGGGGTCCTGCTGCTGGTGCAGTCGGCGCTGTCCGGGGTGGACACCACGCTGGACAAGCTGCAGGAGGGTGGTCTTTCGGCACACGTCGAGCTGCGCACCACCATCCCTTTCGGACCGGTGATGGCCCGGCACGCCCAGTGGCTCGAAGAGCGTGGGCTGATCGGACCGGACGAGCGCAAGGAAGACCTGGTGGTGATACGTGCGCAGCGAGCCTGAACCCGCCCGCGAACTGCCCGCGTCAGGCGACGCGGAACGGGTGGTGATCGACCCGGAGGGGCCGCTCCTGATGGAGGGACCCGTCGAGATCCGGTTGCCGGACGGTACGACGGCGTACTCCGACCGCTTCATGGTCGCGGTGTGCACCTGCCGCCGCAGCCGCCGCTACCCCTGGTGCGACACCAGCCACCGGCGCCGGAACCGCCGGGAGGATTGAAAGACGCCCGGCTGCGCACTCGTACGACATGACCCACCCCAACCCCAACCCCGACCCGGACCCTGATCCGGACCGCACCCCGGGTCTCGACGCCGGTGGCGGCGTCCCGCCGGGCGAAACGCCGCCCGCGGAATCGAGCATGTCCGGGGCCGGGCCGAGGGAGACGCACAACCCGCCGACCGGCTGGGCCAAGGCGCCGATGGTGCTGATCCTGCTGGTCGTCGTTCTCGTGGCGGCGCTGTTCGTCGCGATGGCAATCATGATCGCACTCTGAAGGGAGCTCAAGGCATGACGACCGCACGGCAGCTGATGACCAAGGGCGTCGACTGCGTCGGCGAGGGCGACACCGTCCTCCAGGCCGCCGAGATGATGAAGCAGCTCGGGGTCGGCGCGATGCCGATCTGCGGCTCCGACGACAAGCTCAAGGGCATGCTGACCGACCGCGACATCGTGGTGAAGGCGCTCGGCGCGGGCAAGGACCCGGCGAAGACGACGGCCGGTGAGCTGGCGCAGGGAGAGGTCGTCTACGTGAACGCGGACGACGATGCGCAGATGGTGCTGCGCAAGATGTCCGAGCACAAGGTGCGGCGGCTTCCGGTGATCGACGACCACCGCCTGGTCGGCATGATCGCCCAGGCCGACGTCGCCCGCGCGCTTCCCGACCCGCAGGTCGGCGACCTCCTGCAGGCCCTCTCCACCGACTGACCCCGCCCGCGCGGAAGACACCCACGCACAGCACCGCCCCGCGAAGGTTCGCGGGGCGGTGGCGTGCGAGCGCGGAGCTCCGACCGAGGGGCGGCGGTGGGGTGCGCGTGCCGCGCGCCGAGGCGCCGCCGAGCGTGCGGGGTGGAGCCCGGCGCCCCGGCACTGGCGCTCGTCTGCCACCTGCCCCGGCGTGCCGGGCTCGGGATCCGCCGGCTCCCGGTCACCCCCGGGCGCCGTGTCAGGTGCCGCGTTCACCCTTCGGACCGCGGCCGCGCTCCGTCCTGGGGCCCCGCGAGCGGAGACCCTCGTCGTCCTGCAGGGTCGCGTTCGCCTCCTTGTTCGCGTCCTGGTCGGACACGCCCCGGTTCTCCTCGTCCTTGCGGGTGCGGGCCCGCCGGACGTCGTACTTCTTGCTGCCTGGCTCGGGCATGTGCGATCACCTCCGACCCCGCCGGGTACCCGCCGCG
This sequence comes from Streptomyces sp. NPDC041796, assembly GCF_055590785.1. Classification (NCBI taxonomy): domain Bacteria; kingdom Bacillati; phylum Actinomycetota; class Actinomycetes; order Kitasatosporales; family Streptomycetaceae; genus Streptomyces; species Streptomyces sp. NPDC041796. Next base: position 363,501 of record NZ_JBVJAH010000002.1, on the reverse strand, counting down.
GCCACCGAGAACCCCGGCACGGGCCTTCCGGATTACTGGAACGCGTTCTACTCTGTGCCGCGCCGAAGGGACTGGCCGCGACGCCTGGAGGGGCCGTGCACCTCGAATACACACCGGAACAGCACCGGTTGCGCGCCGAACTGCGCGCCTACTTCGCCGAGCTCGTACCGGAAGGCGCCCACCCGGGCGACGCCGACCCGACCGCCCGCAAGCGGTTCTACCGCGCCACGATCCGCCGCCTGGGCGCCGACGGCTGGCTCGGCGTGGGCTGGCCCGAGGAGTACGGCGGACGCGGGCTCACGCCCATGGAACAGTTCATCTTCTTCGACGAGGCCGCCCAGGCGGGCGTACCGCTCCCGCTCATGGCCCTCAACACCGTGGGCCCGACGATCATGCAGTTCGGCACCGAGGAGCAGAAGGCGTACTTCCTGCCCCGCATCCTCTCCGGCGAGATCGACTTCGCCATCGGCTACAGCGAGCCCGACGCGGGCACCGACCTCGCCGCGCTCAGGACGAAGGCCGTCCGCGAGGGCGACGAGTACGTCGTCGACGGACAGAAGATCTGGACCACCAACGGCGACACCGCCGACTGGGTGTGGCTCGCCGTCCGCACGGACCCGCAGGCCCCGCCCCACAAAGGCATCACGATGCTCCTCGTCCCGACCACGGACCCCGGCTACTCCTGCACCCTCATCAACACCCTCGCCGGACACGACACCACCGCGAGCTACTACGAGGACGTCCGTGTCCCCGTCTCCCACCGCATCGGCGAGGAGAACCAGGGCTGGCGCCTGATCACCAACCAGCTCAACCACGAGCGCGTCACCCTCGCCGCCCACGGCACCATGGCCATCCGTGCCCTGCACGACGTGCAGCGCTGGGCCGCCGGCACCGAACTGGCCGACGGCCGCCGCGTCATCGACCTCGGCTGGGTCAGGCAGCGCCTCGCCCGCACCCACACGAGGCTCGACGCGATGAAACTCCTCAACTGGCGGATGGTCACCGCCCTCCAGCACGGCACCCTCACCCCCCAGGACGCCTCCGCCGTCAAGGTGTACGGCTCCGAGGCCCGCCGCGACGCCTACGCCTGGCTGATGGAAGTGGTCGGCTCGGCCGCCCCCCTGAAGGAGGGATCGGCCGGCTCCGTCCTCCACGGCGACCTGGAGCGCGGCTACCGCTCCGCCGTGATCTTCACCTTCGGCGGCGGCAACAACGAGATCCAGCGCGAGATCATCTCCTGGATCGGCCTGGGCATGCCCCGGGTACGGCGATGACGTCGCGACGACAGACAGTGGTGGGAGCTCCCGGCGTCTCGCCCTGGTCATCCACCGCTTCGCACCGGCTGCCCCTTCACTGGGCACAGGAGCGTAAGAACCGTCGAGACGAGTGACAGCGCGGCAAGGACGGCGAAGAGATGCGCGTAGCCCCCCAGGGGACCGGCGAGGGCGGCGCCTGCCCATGGGGCGAGGGCCGCGGCGATGTGGGCGGGGGCGCTCAGGAGACCCGAGAGGCGGCCGTAGTGCGTGGTGCCCCAGCGGTCGGTCACGGCGGTGGCCTGGAGGAGGGTGAGGTTGCCACGGACGATTCCCGCCAGGACCGAGAGGACGACCAGCAGGGGCATCGGGCCCGGGACGAGGGCCAGAGCGGCTGTCGTCGCGCCGCCGAGGGCGATGAGGGTGGCCGTGCGGGTCGTGACGGACGTGCGGGCCGACAGGCCGGCGTACAGGGTGCGCCCGAGGGTCTGGCCCGCCCCGCCGAGTCCCAGTGCCCAGGCGGCCGTTGACGCGCCGGCGCCTCGCTCGGTGAGGAGTGGGACGAGACCGATGACCACCGCGTACATGGCGAAGCTGGAGAGGGTGAAGGCCGAGGCCAGGAGAAGGAAGGGGCGGCTCCGGGGGATCGGGGTGCGGTCCGTCGTGGGTGGCTGGGGTGGGGCGGCAGGCCACGGGGCACGCAACGCCAGGGCGTGTGCGGGGATGGTGACGGCCGCGAGGATGCCGGCGAGGACCGCGTACGTCTGCCTCCAGCTCAGGTGTTCGGCGAGCACGGCGGTCAGCGGGGCGAAGACGGTGGAGGCCAGTCCGCCCGCGAGGGTGACGATGGTCAGGGCGCGGATGCGGTCGGGGCCCCACCAGCGGGTGAGGGCGGCGAAGGCGGGCGGGTAGAAGGTGGCCGCCATCGCGATGCCCGCCAGCATCCAGCCGAGGAAGAAGACGGGCAGGCCGGGGGCGGCCGCGATCAGCAGGAGTGCGAGCACGCCGATGACCGAGCCGGCGGTCATGACCGCGCGGGGGCCGCGACGATCGAGGATGCGGCCGACCGGGATCCCCACTACGCCGGAGACGAGAAGGGCCATGGAGAACGCGCCCGTTGCCGCGCCGGAGGACCAGCCGGTGTCGGCGGTCAGGCGTGAGAGCAGGACGGGGAACGCGTAGTAGACGATGCCCCAGCTCGTGATCTGGGTGGCGCACAGGGCGGGCAGCGCGGCGCGCGGCCGCGACCGGACCCCCGTCCCGATCGCGGCCGCGCCGCTGTGAAGGTTCGTCACCGCGCCGGTCAGCAGCCGCCGGAGGAGACGGGGGCGCCGATGGTGAGGGTGGCGGGTGCCGCGCAGCAGCCTCCGCCGGTCGCCTCGGCGGCCTCGGGCTCGTCGAAGAGGCCGGCACCACCGCAGACTCCCGTCTCGGGGAGGGTGAGCTCGACCCGCTCGGCGGCCTCCATGTCGCCGGCGAGGGCGGCGGCGATGGAGCGGACCTGCTCGTAGCCGGTCATGGCCAGGAAGGTCGGGGCGCGGCCGTAGGACTTCATCCCGACGAGGTAGACGTCCTTCTCCGGGTGCGAGAGCTCGTTGACGCCGTGCGGGTAGACGGTTCCGCAGGAGTGCTGGTTGGGGTCGATCAGCGGGGCCAGCTCGGTGGGAGCCTGGAGTCGCTCGTCGAGGCCGAGGCGGAGCTCGTCGAGGAAGGTGAGGTCGGGGCGGAAGCCGGTGAGGACGATGACCTCGTCGACGGGGTCGAGGCGGCGGCCATCCTCCGCGACGAGGACGAGCTGGTCGTCGGACCTCTCCACGGCGGTGGTGCGGAAGCCGGTGACGGCGTCGGCGTAGCCGTTGTCGACGGCGGCCTTGGCGGCCAGGCCGAGGGCTCCGCGGGCGGGCAGTTGGTCGGCTTCGCCGCCCCCGAAGGTGGAGCCGCTGATACCGCGCCGCAGGATCCAGGTGGTGTGCGTACCCGCCTCGTCCCTCGCCAGGTCGGCGAGGAGGGCGAGGGCGGTGAACGCGGAGGCGCCGGAGCCGATGACCGCGGTTCGCCTGCTGGTGTACCGGGCGCGGACGACCGGGTCCCTCAGGTCCGGGACGCGGTACGAGATCCGGTCGGCCGCGGAGCGCTCACCGAGGGCGGGCAGGCCGTCCCCACCGATGGGGCCGGGGGTGGACCAGGTGCCGGAGGCGTCGATGACGGCGCGGGCGGTGAGCCGTTCCTCGCCGCCGTCGGCGTGGGTGATGTGGACGGTGAAGGGCTGGGTCTCGCGGTCGGCGTCCACGACCCGGTCGCGGCCGAGGCGGGAGACGCCGGTGACGCGGGCGCCGAGGCGGACGCGCTCGCCCAGGACGGCGGCCAGCGGCTGCAGGTACCGCTCCGCCCATTCGCCGCCGGTCGGGTAGGTGGCCTCCTGCGGCTTCACCCAGCCGGTGGGGGCCAGGAGCTTCTCCGCGGCCGGGTCGACGACCTCGCCCCAGGCGGAGAACAGCCGTACGTGGCTCCACTCCCGCACGGCACTGCCGGCGACCGGACCGGCCTCCAGGACCAGGGGCTCGATGCCCTGGTCGACGAGGTGTGCGGCGGCGGCCAGGCCGACGGGGCCCGCTCCGATGACAACGACGGGCAGCTCGGTGGTGGCAGGCGCGTTCACGGTCGACTCCTCGGTGTTTCGACATCTGTCGATGGCTTGCGCAGCCAGCATGGCATCTGATTCGATGTGCGTCAACATAGACATCCATCGAATCGGTAGATCGTTCCATGGGGTACGTCGACGCCGAGCGGGTCGCGCGCCGTGCCGCCCCGGTCTCCGTCGGTGAGGCGCCCCTGGCTGGCTGGTTCGACATGTGTCAACATAGACGCATGTCGAATGTGAACGTGCTGCCGCTGCTGGAGCCCGAAGGCGTGGTGCCCTGCTGCCCGCCGCTCACCGAGCGCCCGCTGACCGCGGACGAGGCCGAGCGCACCGCCGCGATGTTCAAGGCCCTGGGCGATCCCGTGCGCCTGCGGCTCTTCTCCGCGGTCGCCTCGCACGAGGGCGGCGAGGCGTGCGTCTGCGACATCTCCGATGTGGGGGTCTCCCAGCCGACCGTCTCCCATCACCTGAAGAAGCTCAAGGAAGCCGGACTGCTCTCCTCCGAGCGGCGCGGCACCTGGGTGTACTACCGGGTCGAACCGGCGGTCCTCGCGGCCATGGGCCAGCTCCTGACCCGCGCCGCCGGCGCGTAGGTCACGCCCCGAACGCCCGCCGGCTCCCCCCCACGGGCGCGTACCAGCGGATCGCGACCGGCAACCCGCTGCACTGCAACCGACCGGCAACCCGCTGCGCTGCGACCCCTCCCGTATCCGTCGGCAACTCCCGCCCCGGCACATGCTCCACGCCGTGTCCAGACTGGGACCCGACACCCGCCCGGCCCCGTACAAACTCCACAGACAGGCCGCCATACTGGACGGGCCGGGGAGGGCGTAGCGGGGGCGACGGGCAGTTCGACGGGCTGTACGGGGACTCGACGGGGGCGATGGCACGCGATGGGGGACACCAGGCTGCTCCAAGGGCGCTACCGGCTCGAGGAGGTGATCGGACGCGGCGGCATGGGCGAGGTGTGGCGCGCCACCGACGAATCGCTCGGCCGCCGGGTGGCGGTCAAGTGCCTCAAGCCACTGGGACCGCAACACGACCGGAACTTCGTCACCGTGCTGCGCGAGCGGTTCCGCCGCGAGGCGCGCGTCGCGGCCGCGCTCCAGCATCGCGGCATCACCGTCGTCCACGACTTCGGTGAGTCCGACGGCCTGCTCTACCTCGTCATGGAACTCCTCGACGGCCGCAACCTCAGCCAGCTCCTGGAGGACAACAAGCAGCATCCGCTGCCCGTCCAGGACGTCGTCGACATCGCCGAACAGGTCGCCGACGCCCTCGCCCACACCCACCGGCAGGGCATCGTGCACCGGGACCTCAAGCCCGCCAACATCATGCGGCTGGCCGACGGCACGGTGAAGATCTGCGACTTCGGCATCGCCCGCCTCGGTGCCGACATCGGCTTCACCGCCCGCCTCACCGGCACCGGAATCGCCATGGGCACCCCGCACTACATGTCGCCCGAGCAGATCAGCGGCGGCCACGTCGACCACCGCAGCGACCTGTACTCGCTGGGCTGCGTCCTGTACGAGATCGCCACCGGCGTACCGCCGTTCGACCTGGGCGACGCCTGGGCCATCCTGGTGGGCCACCGCGACACTCCGCCCGAGCCGCTGCGCAACCACCGGGCCGAACTCCCCGAGTTCTTCGAGCGGGCCGTCCTCGACCTGCTCGCCAAGACCCCCGACGCCCGCCCCGCCGACGCCGCCGACCTCCGCCGCCGTATCGCCTCCGCCCGCCCCACCACCGCCGCGGTGCTCCACGCCCCCTTCCCCCTCGCACCCGCGTACCCGCGCTCCCCCCACCTGCCGTCCTGGACCCGGGGCATGACCACCGGCCACAAGGCCGTCGGTACCGCCCTGCTGCACGCCGCCCCGCCGCCCGACCCGGCGGCCGGCCTCACCGGCGAGTGGACCACCTCCACCGAATCGCGCGGCACCGCACTCCCCGCGCCCCCCTCGCCGGCAGCGGCACCGGCACCGGCACCGCCCCGTCCCCACCGCCCCACGCCACCGCCCGAGGCGCTCGCCCAGTTGGCGGGCCGGCACAGCACGGGCCTCAGCCTCGGCCGGCTCGGTCGCTGGGAGGAGGCGGGCGAGGTGCACCGCGCGGTCGCCGCCGAACGGGAACACGCCCTGGGCCCCGACCATCCCGACACGCTCACCAGCCGGTACGAGGTCGGCTTCACGCTCAGCAGGACCGGCCGCGACGCCGACGCCCTGCGCGAGTTCGGCCGCGTCGCCGAGGGCCGGGCCCGGACACTCGGCCCGGACCACCCCGACACCCTCACCGCCCGCCAGGAAATGGCGTACGTCCTGGGCCGGCTCGGGCGCCACTTCGAGGCCCACCAGGTGTACACCTCCGTCCTCGACGCCCGCACCCGCACCATGGGCGCCGACCACCCCGACACGCTGCGGTGCCGCCACAACCTGGCGTTCAACCTCGGCAGGCTGGGGCGCCTGGAGGAGTCGTACCGGATGGCGCACGACGTGGCCGCCGCCCGCGCCCGCCTGCTGGGGCCCGAACACCCCGACACCCTGGTCACCCGGTACGAAGTGGCGTACACACTCGGCCAGCTCGGGCACTGGACCGAGGCGCTGAGCACCTACCGGGAGGTCGCCGCGGCACGCGCCCACGCCCTCGGCCCGGACCACCCCGACACGCTCGCCGCCCGCTACGAGGTGGGGATAAGCCTCGGCAGGCTGGGCCGCAGCCACGAGGCGCTGGAGCTGTACCGCGACCTCGTCGACGTCCGCACCCGGGCGGACGGCGCCGACCACCCGGAGACGCTGCGGGCCCGGCACGGCCTGGGGGTCAACCTCGGCCGCCTGGGCCGCTGGCAGGAGGCGCTCGCCGAGGCCCGTGACGTGTGGGCGATCCGCGAGCGGGTGCTGGGCCCCGACCACCCCGACACACTGGTGAGCTGCCGGGAGGTCGCCGTGGGACTCGGCTGGCAGGGCCGCTGGGACGAGGCGCTCTCCGTGTACCAACGCGTCGCCCGGGCCCGGGACAGGGTCCTCGGCGCCACCCACCCGGACGCCCTGACCAGCCGCAACGACGAGGCACACTGTCTGCAGCAGCTGGGCCGGCAGACCGAGGCCGTCGAACTGTACCGGCGGGTCGCCGAACTGCGCCGCCTGCGCGGCGGCCCCTAGCCCGTTACGCGGACACACGGATGGGCGCCACCGGGGCGCCCATCCGTGTGCCTCTTGTGGTCAGCCGACGTCCCAGCAGGTGTGGTCGAAGTGCTTGACCTTGACGTCGCCGGCCTTCACGTGGCCGCCCGACCCCCAGCAGCCTTCCACGTCCGAGTGGGCGGCGGCGGGGGCCGCGGCCATGAAGCCGACCGCGAGCAGACCGGCCAGAACGAGCGAGATGCGCCGAAGCATGAGTTTCTCCTTCGAGTTGGGGACTCGACACGACTGTTCATCAGCTGCCGCCCCACCGCACGCCGAGTCGCGCGGGCGGGTGGTGGCCCCTCGCCCGGTCATCAGGTGCCGCAGCCGCCCGCGGAGCCGCCTTCGGCAGGCGGCTGCGGCACTCCCACACACCGGGCACGGAGGAGTAACCGGACCCGATGGGCCGCTCCTGCCCGGGCCGGCCGGCCGCATACTGCGCCGATCGGGTGATGCCCCGGAAGGTCGCTCCAAGCGCGGAACAGCGGCCCGAGCGACTCCGGTGGAGTCGCCGAGCCGCTGCTCCGGCGCCACGGGGGCGGGGTGAGGCGGGTCAGGTCCGGGTCGGCGGATCCTGGTTGGGGTCGCTGCCGAACTGGTCCTTCAGCCTGTCCTGCCCGGTGTCGACCTGGCCGCTGTGCTTCCCCTGGGTCCTCTTGTCGACGTAGTCACCGCCCCGGTCGACTCCCTTGTCGGCCTGGCCCTCGTGGCCCTTGAGCATCTGCTTGAGCTTGTCCATCACGGACATAGGGTCGTCCTCCTCGCCGAGTGACCCCCCGCCCTCAGTTTCGCCCGTCCGTGCGAAACCCGCATCCGCGACGCCCCCCGCCCCCTCAGTCCGCCGACGCGGTCCACCCCTGCGCCTCGATGCGGGCCCCGTCCGCGGGCCGTGCCTCGTCGAAGAGGGTGCGGGAGCCGTCCTGCACCCGGACGGCGTCCACGTACACTCCGCGGCCGACGTACAGCCGGTCCGTCGAGTACCGCCAGCGCAGCCGCACTGGAGTGCCCCGCCACGCGGACAGGTCCGCCTCCATCCGGTGCCAGACCCGGCCGGACCACCCGCTGACCGACCCCGCGGGGTGCGGCCGGGGTTCCTGCCCGGGACGTGTGGTCACGAACGGCACCGGCCGCCACGTGGCGCCCGCGTCGCCGGACGCCTCCAGGACCAGGGCGTCCGGGCCGGGCTCGGTGTCCCACCACAGCGAGCAGCGCAGCCTCGGGCGCGGTGAGGCGGGTGTCAGCTCCGGCAGGGTGAGCGTCGCCGCCGCACTCGACGCCATCCCCGCGTACCAGGCGGTGCGGCCACGGGCCGGGCGTACGGGAACGGCGCGTGCCAAGTGGTTCGCGGCGGCCACGCGCGGCGCCGAGCCGGAGCGCCAACCGCGTACCGGGTGGACCGAGTTGCCGAGGACGACCAGGAAGGAGTCGGTGGTGGGGTCCACGACCAGGCTCGTGCCGGTGAAACCGGTGTGGCCCGCCGTGTACGGGGTGGCCATGGCACCCATGTACCAGTGCTGGTAGAGCTCGAAGCCCAGACCGTGCTCGTCCCCGGGGAAGGAGGTGTTGAAGTCGGTGAACATCAGCTCCACCGACTTCGGCTCCAGGATGCGGGAGTGCCCGTAGACGCCGCCGTTCAGCAGCGTACGGGCGAGGACCGCGAGGTCCCAGGCGCACGAGAAGACGCCGGCGTGACCGGCGACGCCGCCGAAGCCGTACGCGTTCTCGTCGTGGACCTCGCCCCACACCAGTCCTCGGTCGAGACCGGACCAGGGCGCACGGGCGTCCTCCGTGGCGGCGATCTTCGGCCGCCAGGACGCGGGCGGGTTGAAACGCGTACGGTGCATCCCGAGCGGAGCGGTGATCTCGTTCCGGAGCAGGGCGTCCAGAGAGTGACCGGTGATCTCTTCCAGGATCAGTTGCAGCGAGATCAGATTGAGGTCCGAGTAGAGGTAGCGGCTGCCCGGCGGGTGCACCGGGGCCTCCTGCCACAACAGCCGCAGCTTTCCCTCCCGGGTCGGCTCCTTGTACAGCGGGATCCAGGAGCGGAAACCCGAGGTGTGCGTGAGGAGCTGACGCACCGTGATGTCCTGCTTGCCCCCGCCCCCGAACTCCGGCAGGTACGCCGTGACCTTCTCCTCCAGCTCCAGCGCCCCGCGCTCGATCTGCTGAACGGCCAGGACGGACGTGAAGAGCTTGGAGACCGACGCCAGGTCGAACACCGTGTCGTCGGCCATCGCGATCCGCCGCTCCGGCGGCAACTCCACGCCCGTGTCGGTCTTCTCGTCGTACGCCGCATAGCGCACCGCGTACCCGATCGCCCGGTGCAGCGCCACCGTCGCGCCGCGCCCCGCCAGCAACACCGCCCCCGCGTACCACGGGTGCTTGGGGGAGGGCTCCAGGAACCGCTCGGCGTCGGTGACCAGCCGGTCCAGGTGCTCGGGCAGTAACCCGGCACGCTCCGCGGAGCCCAGCCGCAGTGTCGGCCGGCCGCCTCCCGCCGTACGGCCGGCATCAGCCGCCGCGGCCCCTGCCCCCGGAATCGAACCGATCACCAACGCACCTCCCAGGGCCAGCACCCCGCCGCCGAACCGGCGGCGGTTCATCCCCTCCGTCATGCCCATCATGCTCCCTCCCCGGTGTCGCTCCGGAAGCCCCGGACGCGCCCCCGGCAGCCCGCCGAAGCGCCCTCGGAATCGCTCCGGAACCGCCCGCTGTCGCCCCGCAGCCGCCCAGGAATCGCTCCGGACCCCTCCGCGTTCGCCCAGCAACCGTCCCGGATCCGCTCCGGACCCGTCCGCGTTCGCCCAGCAACCGTCCCGGAAGCGCTCCCGAAGCGCCTGAAAAGCCCTGAAGCTCCCCACGTCCTGAAAAAATCCTTCGGCACCGCCCGCACCACGTGAAACTTTCTTACCACCGCCCCGTGGCGTCAAGAACCGGCCACCAGGAAAGAATCTGACGCATCATCAGAAAATCTCTTCCCTCGTCCGCCTCGCTGCGGCATCCTGCCGCCCATGAGGACGGAGCTGAGCAAGAGACTGGGTGTCGAGCACGCCATCTTCGGCTTCACACCCTTCCCCGCCGTGGCGGCCGCCATCACCAGGGCGGGCGGGTTCGGCGTACTCGGCGCCGTCCGCTACACCGCCCCCGACGACCTGGCCCGCGACCTCGACTGGATGCAGGAGCACACCGAAGGCCTGCCGTACGGCCTCGACGTCGTCATGCCGGCCAAGAAGGTGGAGGGGGTGAGCGAGGCCGACGTCGAGGCGATGATTCCCGACACGCACCGGCGTTTCGTCGCCGAAACCCTCGCCAAGCACGGCGTACCCGAACTGTCCGAAGGCGAAGCCTCCGGCTGGCGCATCACCGGCTGGATGGAACAGGTCGCCCGCGGCCAGCTCGACGTCGCCTTCGACTACCCCATCGCCCTCCTCGCCAACGCGCTCGGCTCCCCGCCCCCCGACGTCGTCGACCGCGCACACCGGCAGGGCGTCCTCGTCGCCGCCCTCGCCGGCAGCGCCAAGCACGCCCGGCGCCACGCGGACGCGGGCATCGACATCGTGGTCGCCCAGGGATACGAGGCCGGCGGCCACACCGGCGAGATCGCGTCCATGGTCCTCACCCCCGAGGTCGTCGACGCCGTCGACCCGCTGCCCGTCCTCGCCGCCGGGGGCATCGGCAGCGGCGAGCAGATCGCCGCCGGGCTCGCCCTCGGCGCCCAGGGCGTCTGGCTCGGCTCGATCTGGCTCACCACCACCGAGGCCGACCTCCACTCGCGCGCCCTCACCGCCAAGCTCCTGGCCGCCGGCTCGGGCGACACCGTCCGCTCCCGGGCCCTGACCGGCAAACCCGCACGTCAGCTCCGCACCGGGTGGACCGACGCCTGGGACGACCCGGACGGCCCCGGGCCCCTGCCCATGCCGCTCCAGGGCCTGCTGGTCGCCGAAGCCGTCTCCCGTATCCAGAAGTACGAGGTGGAGCCGCTGCTCGGCACACCCGTCGGGCAGATCGTCGGCCGGATGACGTCCGAGCGCGGCGTACAGGAAGTCTTCGACGACCTCACTCGCGGCTTCGAACGGGCCGTCGAGCGCCTCAACCGCCTCAACCGCGTCGCGAACCACGAGGAGCCGTCATGACCGACCGGCCCAACGGCTTCTGGGCCCAGGCCACCGCCGACCCCGCCCGTACCGTCCTGACCGCCCCCGACGGCGAGGAGTGGACCGCCGGCCGGCTGCACACCGCGGCCAACCGGCTCGTCCACGGACTGCGGGCGGCCGGCCTGCGGACCGGCGACGCCTTCGCCGTCGTCCTGCCCAACGGGGCGGAGTTCCTCACCGCCTACCTCGCAGCGTCCCAGGCGGGCTTCTACCTGGTTCCCGTCAACCACCACCTCGTCGGCCCCGAGATCGCCTGGATCGTCTCCGACTCCGGAGCCAAGGTGCTCATCGCGCACGAACGGTTCGCCGAAGCCGCCCGGTCCGCAGCCGACGAGGCGCGGCTGCCGGCGAGCCACCGGTACGCCGTGGGCGGCGGCGTCGAGACGTTCCGCCCCTACGCCGAACTCCTCTCCGCGCAGCCCGGCTCGCCACCCGACGACCGCACCCTCGGCTGGGTGATGAACTACACCTCCGGCACCACCGGCCGCCCGCGGGGCATACGCCGCCCCCTGCCCGGGAGGCCCCCGGAGGAGGCGTACCTCGGAGGCTTCCTCGGCATCTTCGGCATCAAGCCGTTCGACGGGAACGTCCACCTGGTCTGCTCGCCGCTGTACCACACCGCCGTCCTGCAATTCGCGGGCGCCGCCCTGCACATCGGCCACCCCCTCGTGGTCATGGACAAGTGGGCGCCCGAGGAGATGCTGCGCCTCATCGACGCCCACCGGTGCACCCACACCCATATGGTGCCCACCCAGTTCCACCGCCTCCTCGCCCTCCCCGACGAGGTGAGGGCCCGGTACGACGTGACGTCGATGCGCCACGCGATCCACGGGGCGGCCCCCTGCCCCGACCACGTCAAGCGGGCGATGATCGACTGGTGGGGCACCTGCGTCGAGGAGTACTACGCGGCCAGCGAGGGCGGCGGCGCGTTCGCCACCGCGGAGGACTGGCTGAAGAAGCCCGGTACGGTCGGCAAGGCCTGGCCCATCAGCGAGCTCGCCGTCTTCGACGACGACGGCAACCGCCTCCCGGCCGGCGAACTGGGCACCGTCTACATGAGGATGACGACCGGCGGCTTCAGCTACCACAAGGACGAGGACAAGACCCGCAGGAACCGCATCGGCGACTACTTCACCGTCGGCGACCTCGGCCACCTCGACGAGGACGGTTACCTCTTCCTCCGCGACCGCAAGATCGACATGATCATCTCGGGCGGCGTCAACATCTACCCCGCCGAGATCGAGGCCGTCCTGCTCACCCACCCCGCCGTCGCCGACGCCGCCGCGTTCGGCATTCCTCACGCCGACTGGGGCGAGGAGGTCAAGGCGGTCGTCGAACCCGCCGACGGCCACACCCCCGACGACGCCCTGGCCGCCGGGATCCTCGCCCACTGCGCCGAACGCCTCGCGGGCTACAAACGCCCCAAGAGCCTCGACTTCATCACCACGATGCCCCGCGACCCCAACGGCAAGCTTTACAAACGCCGCCTCCGCGAGCCGTACTGGGAGGGCCACCAGCGGCCCCTCTGACCGATGTGGCGGGGTGCCGGCGCACCCGTTTCGGTGCCCACACCGCGCGGCGCGCCGCCCGCTCTGGCAGCGTGGCGGCATGAGCACCGGCAGGGGCGCGGGCACCGACGGGCACACCGGCACGGACACCGGCGCGCGCGGCAACGGCACACGCGGCGGCGGGGCGCGGCTCACCCACCAGTGGAGCACCTGGGTGCCGGTGGTCGCCGTGCTCGTCCTGGGCATCGGATGGGGGCGCGACCTGCCGGGACCGGTCGTGGCCGTCGTCGGGCTGTGCCTGATCGGCTCGGTCCTGTCGGCCGTGCACCATGCCGAGGTCGTCGCCCACCGCGTCGGTGAGCCATTGGGGTCACTCGTGCTCGCCGTCGCCGTGACGGTCATCGAGGTCGGACTCATCGTCATGCTGATGGCCGGTGGCGGCGACAAGGCGTCCACCTACGCCCGGGACACCGTCTTCGCCGCCGTCATGATCACCTGCAACGGCATCGTCGGCCTGTCCCTCCTCGTCGCCGCCCTCCGCAGACACGTCGCGGTGTTCAACGCCGAGGGCTCCGGCGGCGCACTCGCCACCGTCATCACCCTCGCCGCCATGACGCTGGTACTGCCCAGCTTCACCACCAGCCGGCCGGGCCCCGAGTTCACCGGGGTGCAGCTCGCCTTCGCCGCCGTCGCCTCACTCTGCCTGTACGGGCTCTTCGTCGCCGTACAGACCGTCCGCCACCGCGACTACTTCCTCCCCGTCGCCCACGACGGCGACACGACCGGTGGCGAGGCGACCGGCGGCGACGACGTGCACGCCCCGCCGCCCGGCCTCCGGGAGACCTGGTGGAGCCTCGGCCTCCTGGTCCTGGCCCTCGTCGCCGTCGTCGGCAACGCCAAGCTCGTCTCACCGGCCATCGAGGACGGTGTGGAGTCGGCCGGCCTGCCCAAGGCGGTCGTCGGGGTCGTCATCGCCCTGATGGTGCTGCTCCCGGAGACCCTGGCAGCCGTCAGGGCCGCCCGCCGCGACCGCGTACAGACCAGCCTCAACCTCGCGTACGGCTCCGCCATCGCCAGCATCGGGCTGACCGTCCCGGCGATCGCGCTGGCCTCCGTCTGGCTGTCCGGGCCCCTGGTGCTGGGCCTGGGCCCGCTGCACCTGGCGCTGCTGACGCTCACCGCCGTGGTGAGCGCCCTGACCCTGGTGCCCGGACGCGCCACCCTCCTCCAGGGCGGCGTGCACCTGGCGCTGTTCGCCGCCTTCGTGTTCCTCTCGTTCAGTCCCTGAGCCCCTGAGCCCCCGCGGACCCGGCGGGGGTCCGCGTCACCCCCGGGTGATACGCGCGCACTCGGCGACCACCTCGCGCAGACTCCCCGTCCGCCGCAACAACTCCCGCTGGACCCGGGCACCATTGCCGGTCTTCAGCAGACCGGCGAGCGCCTCCTGCGCGGGCACCACGTCACCACTGTCCTCCAGCGCGTCCCTGACGTGGTCGAACAGCGCCCGCACCACCGCCTCGGCCGGCGCGGGCCGCATCGTCACCGGGTGGACGAGCCGGTCCTCCAGCCCCGAACGGGCCGCCCGCCAGGCAGCCAGCCGCAGCAGCGCCACACCGTGCCGCGCCGGCGGCTCACCGTCGCGCCACTGCCGCGCCGCCGTCTCCACCAGAGCGCGCACCAGCGTGGCCAGCAGGACCGTGGTGGACGCGTCGAGACAGACGTCCGCCACCCGGATCTCCACCGTCGGGTACGAGTGGGACAGCCGGGCGTCGAAGTAGACCATCCCCTCGTCCCGCAGCACCCCGCTCGCCACCATGTCGGCGACCTGCTCGTGGTAACGGTCGGCGGAACCGAAGATCTCCACTGGGCCGGCCGACGGCCAGCGCCCCCACACGCGGTTGCGGTAGCTGGCGTACCCGCTCTCCTCGCCCTGCCAGAACGGCGAGTTGGTACTCATGGCCAGCAACACCGGAAGCCACGGCCGGATCCGGTCCAGGACCGCCACGCCCTCCTCGTCCGACTCGACCGACACGTGCACGTGACAGCCGCACGTCAACTGCTCCTGCGCGGTGAGGCCGAAGTGCTCCTTCAGCCACTGGTGGCGTTCACCGTTCCCGATGGTGGGGGACACCGGGAGCGGTGAGGTCGCCAGGGCGGCGACCGTCGCGTTCAGCCCCTCGGCGTGCCGCGCCGCCTCCGCCCGGCACCGCCGGATCTCCTCACCCAGGTCGCCCATGACGGTCTGCGGGCGGGTGGCGAACTCCAACTGCTGCCGTTGCAGTTCGCTCTCGAAGACCTCCTCGTCGGCCTCGGGGTCCCGCGCCGCGGCGGCCAGGACGGCCGTCGACAAGGCCCTCGGTTCCCCGGTCCGGCTGTCCACCAGGAGCAGCTCCTCCTCGACACCCACACTGCGCATGACCTGCCTGCCTTTCTTACGTGAATGCCGGTCGCTTGCCCTGGATCCGGTCCCTCACGCATCGACCGCCGGGCGCCGCTCCCCCGCACGGGTGTGCGGGGGAGCGCGGACGGGGCATACGGGCAGAACAAGATCGTCCGCCTACGAGAGACGAGAAGGGAGCCCGCGGATGGCGATACCCGCCCGCAGGCCACGCACCGACCGTCCCACCCGCCCGGTCGCCCGCCGCGCGGGCTTCAGCCTGCGCGAGACCACGCTCGGCTTCGGGCTGGTCGCCATCGTCCTCTTCGGTACGGGGGCCATGGCCCGCGCGGCCGTCGGTGACTCCGCCGACGTGCCCGCCGCCGCACTGGCCGTGGCGGGCACCCTGGCGGTGGCCCTCACTCTGGTACGCGCCGCCCGCCGCCGCCGCGCCCCGGCCGCTCCGCCCGCGGAGCCTCCCGTGTACGTGGACTACGCGGCCCTGGACGCGGACGCCTTCGAACAGGCCGTCGCGGACCTCTGCGCACGGGACGGCTGCCTGGACGTCGAGGTCGTCGGCGGCGCGGGGGACCTGGGCGCGGACGTGGTGGCCACAGCGCCGGACGGGCGGCGTGTCGTCGTCCAGTGCAAGGCGTACGGGCCGGACAACAAGGTCGGCTCCCAGGACGTCCAGCGTTTCGGCGGCACCTGCTTCGCCGTGCACGACGCCCATGTCGCGGTCGTCGTGACCACGAGCGAGTTCACCGAACCGGCCGCCCAGTACGCCGCCCAGTGCGGCATCCTCTGCGTCGACCGGCGGAGCCTCGACGCCTGGACGGACGGCACCGGCCCGGCCCCCTGGGCACAGGTGCCCCTCCAGGAGGCGGGCTGCTGAGGGCGCGCCGCACCATCTGCGGGGCCGGGGGCCGGGGGCCGGAGGCCGGGGCCCGGGGCTCAGACGGCGGTGCCGGACTCGCCGTCGACCAGTTCGAACGACAGGTGCGGCGACAGCGACCGCAGGAACCCGGCCGCGTCGAAGAGCTCCCCCGCCGTGGCGACCCCGGTCCTGGTGGCCTGTCCGGCGAGGACGCGGCTGACCGCTTCCACGGCGAGGGGAGCGCTGATCGCGTAGATGTCCCGGCCGCGCGCCACGGCCCGGCGCCGGTCGGCACCGGAGCGTACGACGACATCGACGAGGAAGGTCTGGTCGGAGCGCCCCCGCTCGTCGACCGGCACCGGCGGTGCGGCATCCTGCGCCAGCAGGTCCTTGACGGCCTCGACCGTCATGCACGTGTGGACCGTCTTCGTGTCGAGGTGGCGGGGGATGGTCACACTGTCCGCGGTGGTGAACTCCTCCAGCACCGCCCGCTCGCCGACCGGTGCCGGGAAGGACCACCGGCCGGTAGGTGCCTGGTCGGTACGCAACTCCAAACGGCCGTTCACGAAGACCAGGCGCTGATTGCCGCGCCGTCGCCGCGAGACCTGGCCCGACTTCAGCGTCCCGGCCGTGGGGTGCCAACTGCTCAGCGCATACGCCAGGAACACCTCGTCGGCCTGTGACCACCCGCCGGCCGCCGCGGTGACCAGCAGGTCGCCGAGCCCGCCGTAGAACGCCACCGCCGGTACGGCGACGATCCCGGCATCCCGGGCCCGCTCGTCGAACCGCGCGAACGTGTCTGCCACCGCCTCCACTTCGGCCGCGACGTCGACGTAGGCGATCCGTGCCCGCAGCGCCGCCTCCATCACGGGCGCCGTCGTCGTGGCGAAGGGACCGGCGCAGTTGATCACGGCCGCCGTCCCGGACAGTGCGGCATCGAGCGAGCCCGCGTCGTCCACCGAGGCCACCCGAACCGCCAGACCGGGGAACGACGCCCCGAGCGCGCTCAGTTTGCCGGCGTCCCGCCCGCAGAGGACGGGGGTGAGACCCCGCTCCAGCAACTCCGCCACCACGAACCGGCCGGTGTGCCCGTAGGCACCGAAGACCGCCACCTGCGTCGTACCCATCAGAATCCCTCTGTTCCGTGCGACTGATCGACTGAGGCAATCCTGGCCGGGCCCGCCTTCACGCCGTGAGTGGCGGCAATGCCATCGCCCGTACACTTTCGGACATGAGGACCGTCGCACTCGCCGTCACCGCCGGCGTCCCGCACTTCGAACTCGCCACCGCCTGCGACGTCTTCGGGGCCGACCGCTCCGACCTCGCCGATCCCTGGTACGAGTTCACCGTCTGCGGCCCGGCCGGCGTGCCGGTCGGAGGGCGCTTCGTCCTGGAGCCCGACCACGGACTCGACCACCTCCCACACGCCCATACGGTGATCGTCCCGGCCTGCCCCGACCCGGACGCGGACCCGCCCGCCGACCTGGTCGAGGCCGTACGAGCCGCACATGAAGCGGGCGCCCGAGTGGCGTCCCTGTGCACCGGCGCGTTCGTGCTGGCCGCCGCCGGCCTGCTGGACGGGCAGCGGGCCACCACGCACTGGATGCACGCCGCGACGCTGGCCGCCAGGTACCCCCGCGTGCGGGTCGACCCGGACGTCCTCTACGTCGACAACGGCCGGGTGCTGACCTCCGCCGGCAAGGCCGCCGCCATGGACCTGTGCCTGCACCTGGTCCGCCTCGACCACGGCTCGGCCGTCGCCAACCAGGTCGCCCGCCGCCTCGTCGTCCCGCCCCACCGGGAGGGCGGCCAGGCTCAGTTCGTCGCCACCCCACTGCCCGAACCCCGTGACCACTCGCTCGCCGACCTGCTGTCCTGGACGGTGCGGCGCCTGGATCAGCCGCTCACCGTGGAGCAGCTCGCCCGGCGGGCCAACATGAGCTCACGCAACCTGGCCCGCCACTTCACCGCCGTCACCGGCACCACTCCACTGCGCTGGCTGCACAGCCAGCGCATCCACCGGGCCAGGGAACTCCTCGAAACCACCGACGACACGATCGACGCGATCGCCGCGGCCACCGGCATGGGCACCGCCACGACGCTCCGCCGGCACTTCAACCGCAGCGTGGGCGTGCCTCCGGACTCCTACCGGCGCAGCTTCCGAAGCCCCCGCTGAGACGCCGCGCCGACAGGACTACAGGTCGCCGATCCGGTACTCGGAGCGGGCCTTCTCCAACAGGTCCTCCGCGGTGGACTCGGCCGACTTCCCCGCAGGAACGTCGACGCCCAGGGTGAGACGCTCCTGGCGGGAGTTGACCACGACGAGCGTCTTGGACAGGCGGCGGGGCGCGCCGTCCCCTTCCCTGCTGTACGTCAGGGTCAGGGCCGCGGCGTCACGCCCCTGCTCGGTGGTGGGCCGCACGGAGGCGACGGCGGCGGAACCACCGGTCGGCGGGCTCGCCGTCTCGTACTCCTGCTTTCAGCGCTGCGCCGTCGCCAGGGCGGTCTCGGTGGTCTTCTCCTTCTTGTCCACCAGCAGCGACATGTCGCCCTTGGGGGAGGTGTACCGGGTACCGGTGTAGGCGCCGTCCGAGCTGTCGAGGTCGTCCGCCGTGGTGATGGTCCAGTCGGCCGGTGCGGCGACGGTGACCCGCATGCGGTACTCCTCGTAGCGCTTCCACCCGTCCGGCAGCTCCTCGCCACCGAACGGAAGCACCAGAGCCACGAGCAGGGCCACCACCAGGGCGGCGCCCGTGGCGATGGGCAGCGGCCTGAGGAGACGGCGCTGGAGGGAGCCGCGCCGCCCCGCCGCCGGGCCGTTCTGCGCGGACGGTGCGGCCGAGGAGGCGGCTGCGGCGGCGGAGTCGGAGGCGTGGGCGAGGGGGGCCGCAGCGGCACGCAGCATCGGCAGTGCCGCCTGAGCGGTGAGCCGGCTCTCCGGCTCCTTGCGCAGCAGACCGGTGACGACGGTGGTCAGTCCGGCGGAGTGCTGAGGCGGGGGCAACTCGGCGAGGAGGATGGCCTGCAGGGTGGAGGGCGTGGTCTGCCGACGGGGTGATGTTCCCGTTGCCCGTGGGCCCCGGTGAACGCGCGGGCGGAGTCGACCGGTGCCGTCACCGCTGGGCGGTGGTATTCGCCCCGTCCAGCGCTTCCCGGATGATGTCGGCGTGCCCGGCGTGCTGGGCGGTCTCCCTGATCAGGTGCAGCAGGATCCGGCGCGCCGGCCAGTGGACCGTCTCGGGCGGCGACCACGGAGTCCTGGGCAGCGGCACGGTCCTGTCCATGTCCGGCAGGGCGCGCACGGCCTCCTCGACCCCCTGGGCGGCGGCCGCGTACGACTCGAGCAAGCCCTGGAGCGTTTCCCCCTCGGCCATGCGGTACTGCCCCATGTCGAGCATGCCGTCCGGGACTTCTCCGTCCCCTTCGACCAGGACCTGCGTCCACACCTGCCCACCGCGGGCCATGTGCTTGACGATCCCGCCCAGCGTGAGCTCGCTCACCGTGGTCCGCCGGGCGGCCTGCGCGTCCGTGATGCCGCGGACCGTGATGAGCAGCAACTCCCTCTGCTCGGCGAGCGCGCGCAGCAGCTCACCGGCTTCGCCGGGAAGGTATGAGGGCGAATTCTCCGCGATTGTGGTCATGGAACGACCCTAGGCGCCGTACAGGTCGGTTCATGTCCTCAACGGGCGCCCTTAAGTACCGGCTTCACCCGGCGCCGCGCAGGTCCACGATCCGCTTGATCTTCCCCACCGACCGCTCCAGCGTTTCCGGGTCGACCACCTCGACCCCGACGGACACCCCGATCCCGTCCTTCACGGCCGCGGCCACCGACCGCGCCGCCTCCGCGCGCGCCTCGTGGGTGGCGTCCGCCCGCGCCTCGGCGCGCACGGTGAGCGCGTCCAGGCGCCCGTCCCTGGTGAGCCTCAGCTGGAAGTGCGGGGCGAGTCCCGGCGTACGCAGCACGATCTCCTCGATCTGGGTGGGGAAGAGGTTCACGCCGCGCAGGATCACCATGTCGTCGCTGCGGCCCGTGACCTTCTCCATCCGCCGGAACGCCGGCCGCGCCGTACCCGGCAGCAGCCGCGTGAGGTCCCGCGTCCTGTAGCGGACCACCGGCATGGCCTCCTTGGTGAGCGAGGTGAACACCAGCTCGCCCCGCTCCCCGTCGGGCAGCACCTCACCGGTGAAGGGGTCGACGACCTCCGGGTAGAAGTGGTCCTCCCAGATGTGCAGTCCGTCCTTGGTCTCCACGCACTCCTGCGCCACACCCGGCCCGATCACCTCCGACAGGCCGTATATGTCCACGGCGTCGATCGCGAACCGCTCCTCGATCTCCCGCCGCATCTCCTCCGTCCATGGCTCGGCACCGAAAATGCCCACCTGCAAGGACGTGGAACGCGGGTCGACGCCCTGCCGCTCGAACTCGTCCAGCAGCGTCAGCATGTACGACGGCGTCACCATGATGATCTCGGGCCGGAAGTCCTGGATGAGCTGTACCTGACGTGCCGTCATGCCGCCGGAGGCCGGAACGACCGTGCAGCCGAGCCGCTCGGCCCCGTAGTGCGCCCCGAGGCCGCCGGTGAACAACCCGTATCCGTACGCCACATGGACCGTGTGGCCCGGCCGGCCCCCGGCCGCGCGGATGGACCGCGCCACCACGTCCGCCCAGGTGTCGAGGTCCCGGTCGGTGTACCCGACGACGGTGGGCCGGCCGGTCGTTCCGCTGGACGCGTGGACCCGCCGTACCCGCGACTGGTCGACCGCGAACATCCCGAAGGGGTAGTGGTCGCGCAGGTCGGCCTTGGCGGTGAACGGGAAGCGGGCCAGGTCGGCGAGCGTACGGCAGTCCTCCGGTCGCAGCCCCGCCTTGTCGAAGGCCTGGCGGTAGAACCCCACGTTGTCGTACGCGTGGTGCAAGGTGGCCCGCAGCCGCTCCAGCTGGAGGGCCTCCAGCTCCGCGCGGCCCATGTGCTCCCCGGCGTCGAGCGATTCCGTCATCCGCCGCACTCCCGTTCTCCCGCACGTCTCCCAAACCGGGCGACCGATCATTCGGTCGATCTGTCCGGGTTCAGTAATCCAAGCCGGCGCCCCGATCGCAAGGGGCGCGCGGCCACTTTTTGTCGTTGGGGGAGGGGGGAGGGGGGACGGACGGCGAGCGACTGGCCCGGCGGTTGCACCAAGGGCTCCGCGACGGCCTCCGTGCCGTCCTCGGCGCTCTGGACCTCGCGGGCGCGGACCTGATCGGGCACTCCATGGGCGGCGCGGCCGCCTGCCCGCTCGCCCAGGACACGCCGGAACCGATCGGCCGGCGCGTCGTCGAGAGGACGCCCCGTCGCTCTTCGCGCTCGGCCCCCCCGTCCGGTCGAGCCGCACCCCGGGACCGGGGGCCTACGGGGCGACCGTGATGACCAGCTCCGGTCGGTCCCACATCACCGCCGGCGGGTTGGCGTTCACCGTGCCGACCCGCCGCGCTCCCACGCTGCGGTAGAACCCCTCGGCGGGCGGGTGCGAGACGACCCGCACGGCCTGCGCACCGGCCGCCCGCGCCCGCTCCGTCATGTGCGCGATGAGCCGGCGGCCGACACCGAGCCCCTGGGCCGCGTCGGCGACGAACATCAGGTCCAGCTCCGGCGGGGACAGGACGAGCGCGTAGAAACCCAGCACCCGGTCGTCCTCCCCGGCGGCGAGGTGGACCTCATGGGCGTCGATGTAATCCGGCCCCACCCGGTAGCCCGCCACCATCGCCGCATAGGGGCCCTCGTAGGCGCGTGACTTCCGCACCAGGGAGGTCAGCCGCTTCGCGTCCCGGGCCGTGGCCCGCCGGATCCGTACCGGCTGGGGAACCGGCCGCCCGGCGGTGCCGCGCCCTGTCATGTGCGAAGTCATGCGGAGAGTATTACTCCTCACCGTGCTGTGAGGGGAAACAGCCAGGTCAGAGCTGCGTCTCGGGGCGCTCCGCCGCAATGGAGCGGGCCCACCTGTAGTCCGCCTTGCCGCTGGGCGAGCGCTGGATCCGGTCGGTGATCACCAGCCGGCGGGGCACCTTGTACCCGGCCAGCCGGGTGCGGCAGTGGCCCTGGAGGTCGTCCAGCGAAAGTGGCTCCGCGCCCGCCCGGAGCTGCACCACGGCCGCCACCCGGTGGCCCCATCGGGAGTCCGGGACGCCGGTGACCAGTGCGTCGTACACATCCGGATGGGACTTGAGGGCCTGCTCGACCTCCTCCGGGTAGACCTTCTCGCCACCCGTGTTGATGCACTGCGAGCCGCGCCCGAGGACGGTCACGATCCCGTCGTCGTCGACCGTCGCCATGTCGCCGAGCAGCACCCACCGCTCGCCGTCGCGCCGGAAGAAGGTTTCGGCGGTCTTGACGGGGTCGTTGTAGTAGCCGACCGGTACGTGGCCGCGCTGGGCGACGCGCCCGACCTCGCCCGGTGCCACCGGCTCGTACGTCGCCGGGTCGACGACCTGCGTCCGGCCGTTGACCCGTAACCGGAACCCCTTCTCCGGCCCCGAGTCGTCCGTCGCCGTGCCGTTGAAACCGGACTCGGACGAGCCGAAGTTGTTCAGCAGCATCACATGCGGGACCAGCGCCAGGAACTGGCGGCGCACCGTCTCCGACATGATCGCGCCCGACGACGACACGCTGAACAGCGACGACAGATCGATGCCCTTGAGCGGTCCGCTCAGCTCGTCGATCAGCGGCCGCAGCATCGCGTCGCCGACCAGCGACACACTGGTGACCTTCTCCTTCTCCATCGTCCGCAGCGCCTCGCGCGCCACGAACTTGCGGTGCAGGACCACCCGTTGCCCGAAGTTGAAGCCGATGAACGCGGTGAGCGTCGACGTGCCGTGCATCAGCGGGGGAGTGGGGAAGAAGGTGATGCCCTCACCGCCCGCGGCGACCCGCTCGGCCAGCTCCTCGGGGGACGTGACCGGCTCACCGGTCGGCGCGCCGCCGCCGAGCCCCGAGAAGAACAGGTCCTCCTGCCGCCACATCACCCCTTTGGGCATACCGGTGGTGCCGCCCGTGTAGATGATGAACAGGTCGTCACCCGAGCGCGGTCCGAAACCCCGCTCCGGCGAGCCCGCCGCCTCGGCGTCCGTGAACGCCGAGCACGCGAGCTCCGGCCCTTCCTCGGACGGGGTCCCGACCCGTATCAGGTGCCGCAGCTTCTCCGTCTTCGGCAGCGCGGCCGCGACCCGGCCGGTGAACTCGGCGTCGAAGACGAGTGCCGCCAGGTCCGCGTCCCGGTAGAGGTAGACCAGTTCCTCTTCCACGTAACGGTAGTTCACGTTCACCGGCACCAACCGCGCCTTGAGGCAGCCGAGCACCGTCTGGAGGTACTCGACACCGTTGTACAGGTGCAGGCCCAGGTGTTCGCCGGGCCGCAGACCCGCGTCGAGGAGGTGGTGCGCGATCCGGTTGGAGGCGGCGTCGAGTTCCCCGTAGGTCAGGCGACGCTCCGCACCCGTTCCCGGGTGGTCGATGTGGACCAGGGCCTCACGGTCCGGGACCACGTCGGCGACCGATTCGAACAGGTCGGCAAGGCTGTACTCCACCGCTCCTCCTCCACCCCCGGCCCGACTGGCTCGCCGGTCATTAGAGCGCCGCCGCGCACAAGTGGGAAGGGACCGCACAGAAGAATCTGACTGACTGTCAGAAAGCTATTGAACTGGCACCCGCGCTCCTGCAACCTGTTCTGGGTCGCGAAACCGGAGGACAGCCATGAGCGGTACGCAACACCTCACCGTGCGGCGCCACGGCGCCACACTCGTACTCACCCTGAACAGGCCCGAGGCGAAGAACGCGCTGTCCCTGCCCATGCTGGTCGGGCTGTACGACGGCTGGATCGAGGCCGACGAGGACGACGCGATCCGCTCCGTCGTCCTCACCGGAGCCGGCGGCGTGTTCTGCGCGGGCATGGACCTCAAGGCCCTCGCCGGGGACGGAATGGCGGGCCAGGACCACCGGGAACGGATGAAGGCCGACCCGGACCTGCACTGGAAGGCGATGCTGCGCCACCACCGCCCCCGCAAGCCGGTCATCGCCGCCGTGGAGGGCCACTGTGTCGCCGGCGGCACGGAGATCCTCCAGGGCACGGACATCCGCGTCGCCGCGGAATCCGCCACCTTCGGACTCTTCGAGGTCCGGCGCGGTCTCTTCCCGATCGGCGGCTCCACCGTGCGCCTGCCGCGCCAGATCCCCCGCACCCACGCCCTGGAGATGCTGCTCACCGGCCGCCCCTACAGCGCGGCGGAAGCCGCCCGCATCGGCCTCGTCGGGCACGTCGTCCCCGACGGCACCGCCCTCGACAAGGCCCTGGCCATCGCCGAGCAGGTCAACGCGTGTGCCCCGCTCGCCGTCGAGGCGGTCAAGGCATCCGTGTACGAGACGGCAGAGCTGACCGAGACCGACGGCCTGGCCGCCGAACTGAAACGCGGCCTGCCCGTCTTCGACACCGCCGACGCCAAGGAGGGCGCCCGCGCCTTCACCGAGAAACGCGCCCCCGTCTACCGCCGGGCCTGAATACGCCCTCCCGTCCACGGCCCGCACCCGGCACCCGGCCGGGTGGGGCCGAGCAGCGTCCTCCCCGCGGAGGTCGGCGACGACAGAACGGCTCCCGGCGACGGGCCCGAGACCGCCGGCCCCGTGCGGGTGCCCCCTTCGGGGTGAGACAAGCCCGGAGGGGCCCCGCCCCCACGCACCGGCAGGAACCGCCCCCGCCGCGCCGCGCCACGCCGCGCGGAGATCGGAGCCCCGCCCATGACAGCCGTTCCCGCGCCCGAGGCACTCCGCGCGCCCCTGGTCCTGGAGTTCCCCTTCACCCGTTCCCTCGGCCCGGTCCAGTCCGCCTTCCTCACCGGACTGCGCGAACGCACCGTCCTCGGCGTCCGCACCACCGACGGCAAGGTGCTCGTCCCGCCCGTCGAGTACGACCCCGTCACCGCCGAGGAGATACGCGACCTGGTCGAGGTCGCCCCCACCGGCACCGTCACCACCTGGGCCTGGAACACGGCGCCCCGCCGCGGCCAGCCCCTGGACCGCCCCTTCGCCTGGGTGCTGGTCCGGCTCGACGGCGCCGACACCGCCCTCCTGCACGCCCTTGACGCACCCGGCGGCCCCGACACCGTACGCACCGGAATGCGCGTCCGCGTCCGCTGGGCACCGCGGCGAACGGGCGCCATCACCGACATCGCCTGCTTCGACCCGTACGACGGCGACCCGTACGACCGCGACCCGTACGACCGCGACATGTACGACGGCACGGAGCCGCACGACGACGCAGCCCGCCCCCACACAGGGCAGTTCACCGACCCCGTCACCGGCATCGTCGCCCCCGCCCGGCTCGACTACACCTACTCGCCCGGCCGCGCCCAGAGCGCCTACATCAACGCCCTGGCCGACCGCCGGACCGTCGGGGAACGCTGCCCCTCCTGCCGCAAGGTGTACGTCCCGCCCCGCGGCGCCTGCCCCACGTGCGGCGTCGCCACCACCGAGCAGGTCGAGGTCGGCCCGCGCGGCACCGTCACCACGTACTGCATCGTCAACATCAAGGCCAGGAACCTCGACATCGAGGTTCCGTACGTCTACGCCCACATCGCCCTCGACGGCGCCGACCTCGCCCTGCACGGACGCATCGGCGGCATCCCCTACGACCAGGTGCGGATGGGCCTGCGCGTCGAGCCGGTCTGGACCGAGGGCGGGCGGTACCCCGACCACTACCGGCCCACCGGAGAACCCGACGCCGACTACGACACCTACAAGGAGCTGCTGTGACGCCACCCGCCAGGGACATCGCCGTCGTCGCGTTCGCCCAGAGCGACCACCGGCGGCGCACGGACGAGCTCTCCGAGGTCGAAATGCTCATGCCGGTCCTCCACCAGGTGCTGGCCGACACCGGCCTGAAAACGGGCGAGTTCGGCTTCACCTGCTCCGGCTCCTCCGACTACCTCGCGGGCCGGGCCTTCTCCTTCACCATGGCCCTGGACGGCGTCGGCGCCTGGCCACCCATCTCGGAGTCGCACGTGGAGATGGACGGCGCCTGGGCGCTGTACGAAGCGTGGGTGAAGCTGCTGACCGGGGAGGCGGACACGGCTCTCGTCTACGCGTACGGAAAGTCGTCGCCCGGCGAGATCAGGGACGTGCTCACCCGCCAGCTCGATCCCTACTACCTCGCCCCCCTCTGGCCCGATTCCGTCTCCCTCGCCGCCCTCCAGGCACAGGCCCTGATAGACGCCGGCGAGACGGACGAGCCGGCGCTCGCCGCCGTCGCCGCCCGCAGCCGCGCCTCCGCCGCCGAAGCCAACCCGCACGCCCAGCTCACCGGCCCCCACCCGCACGGCGACTACCTGGTCCGCCCCCTGCGCACCGGCGACTGCCCGCCCATCGGCGACGGCGCGGCCGCCGTCGTCCTCGCCGCCGGGGACAGGGCGCGCGAGCTGTGCGACCGGCCCGCCTGGATACGGGGCATCGACCACCGCGTCGAACCGCACAGCCCGGGCGTGCGCGACCTCACCGACTCGCCCTCCACCCGCCTCGCCGCACAGCGCGCCGGTGCCTTCGACCGGCCGGTCGACACCGCCGAGCTGCACGCCCCGTTCACCTCCCAGGAGATCGTTCTCCGCAAGGCGCTGAGGCTCGACGACAGCGTCCGGGTGAACCCCTCCGGTGGTGCCCTGGCCGCGAACCCCATGATGGCGGCGGGCCTCATCCGGCTGGGGGAGGCCGCCGCCCGCATCCACCGCGGCACCTCCGACCGCGCCCTCGCCCACGCCACCTCCGGCCCCTGCCTCCAGCAGAACCTGGTCGCCGTCCTGGAAGGAGAGCCCCGTGCCGCATAAGGAGCCCGTGGCCGTCGTCGGTGTCGGCCAGACCAAGCACGTCGCCGCCCGCCGTGACGTGTCCCTCGCCGGACTCGTCAGGGAGGCCGCCCACCGCGCCCTGGAGGACGCCGAACTCACCTGGGCGGACATCGACGCGGTCGTCATCGGCAAGGCACCGGACTTCTTCGAGGGCGTGATGATGCCGGAGCTGTATCTGGCCGACGCCCTGGGCGCGACCGGCAAGCCGATCCTGCGCGTCCACACCGCCGGCTCGGTCGGCGGCTCCACCGCGCTCGTCGCCGCCAACCTCGTCGCCGCCCGGGTCCATTCCACCGTCCTCACCCTCGCTTTCGAAAAGCAGTCCGAGTCCAACGCCATGTGGGGCCTGTCCCTCCCCATCCCGTTCCAGCAGCCGCTGCTCGCCGGCGCGGGCGGTTTCTTCGCCCCCCACATACGGGCCTACATGCGCCGCACCGGCGCCCCCGACACGATCGGCTCCCTCGTCGCCCACAAGGACCGGCGCAACGCCCTGAAGAACCCCTACGCACACCTCCACGAGCACGACATCACCCTGGAGAAGGTCCAGGCGTCCCCGATGCTCTGGGACCCCATCCGCTACTCCGAGACCTGCCCGTCCTCCGACGGCGCCTGCGCCCTGGTCCTCACCGACCGGGCCGGCGCGGCCCGCTCCCCGAGGGCCCCCGCCTGGGTGCACGGCGGTGCCATGCGCAGCGAGCCGACGATGTTCGCGGGCAAGGACTTCGTCTCGCCTCAGGCCGGCAAGGACTGCGCGGCCGACGTCTACCGGCAGGCCGGGATCACCGACCCCCGCCGGGAGATCGACGCCGTGGAGATGTACGTGCCGTTCTCCTGGTACGAGCCGATGTGGCTGGAGAACCTGGGCTTCGCCGCCGAGGGCGAGGGCTGGAAGCTCACCGAGGCGGGCGTCACCGAACTCGACGGCGACCTGCCCGTGAACCCCTCGGGCGGCGTCCTGTCCACCAACCCCATCGGCGCCTCCGGCATGATCCGCTTCGCCGAGGCGGCGCTCCAGGTGCGCGGCCTGGCCGGGGAGCACCAAGTACCGGGAGCCCGCCGGGCGCTGGGGCACGCCTACGGCGGCGGGGCCCAGTTCTTCGCCATGTGGCTCGTGGGGGCCGAACCGCCCGCGACCTGAGCACCCGCCACCGGCAACGCGCCGCGCCCTGTCCGCGACCGGCCCCGATGACTAGTCTGAGCGCGGACGACGAACCGGGAGGAGCAGGCACGTGGCGGAGACCATCACCACCCAGCAGCAGCTCGCAGGCTGGGAGAAGCCGGACCTCGACCTCAGCAACGCGGACTGGCAGTCCGGCAGTCAGGGAGCGGGCGACGTCCAGATCGCCTTCGTCGAGGGTTTCATCGCGATGCGCAACGGCGGTCGTCCGGAGAGCCCGTCGTTGATCTTCACTCCCGCCGAGTGGCGTGCCTTCGTGCTCAACGCCAGGGAGGGGGAGTTCGACCTCACCTGACGGTGCGCCTCACCTCGGTGTGAATCCCGTCCGACGGTGAACCTCACCCGATGGCGACCCTCACCCGATGGTGAACCTCACCCGACGGCGCGTGTCACCCGACGGTGACGCCCCGATCCGCGCGCTTCCGGCTCCGTGCGTCCACGACGCCGCACGCGATTCCCGGCAGTGCCGGCAGGAGCGTGACCCACCGCGGCATGGTGAACAGCGGCCCGTCGCCGGCCGGCTCGTCGGCCACCAGAGCGACCGGCAGACCGGCGACGGCCCCCACCAGCCCGTTCTTGACCGGCCCCGGACGACGACCGCCCCGCCACCACGAGCCACCGAGCCACCGAGCCCCACGGCCCATGTCCGAACTAGGGTGGGATCATGAGTGCAGAGCGTGATCTCGCCCGGTTGGTCGCAGGTATGCGGCCCGAGCTCAACCCCGGTCACTTCGTCTTCGTGACCGTCGACGGCCCCGACGTCCCGCCCGGGCTGCACCCCGTCGTCACCGTCACCGAATCGGAGGGCCTGACCCTCGTCGTAGCGCAGGACGAGGCGGACGCCGCCTCGCTCCCGTACGACTACGTGGCCGGCTGGATCACCCTGCGGGTCCACTCCGCCCTCGACGCCGTCGGGCTCACCGCCGCCGTCTCCCGGGAACTCGCCGACGCGGGCCTGAGCTGCAACGTCGTGGCGGGCTTCCACCACGACCACCTCTTCGTCGAATACGCCCGCGCGGGCGACGCCCTCACGGCACTGCGCCGCCTGGCGGAACGCACCGCCTGACCGGCGCGCCCGCCTCCCCGGCAGGGTCCGCACCCCCCGGCGCCGCACATGGCACCGCACCCGGCGCCGTTCCCGCCCCTGACAGCAGGCGTCCGGTTCCCGGGCGGTGGTCGCCCGAAGCGGTGAATCGCGGACGCCCCGGTGACCCTGGTGACAGGGCCGTGCCGACCGGCGGGCGGCCCGGGCCCGGGCGCCGGTCGGGGGCGCCGGGCACGTACCATGGCGGCATGTCCTTCCTCCGCCGCCGCAGCGCCGCCACACCCGCGGGCCCGGACTTCGACGTCCTGGCCATGGACCCGGGCGACTGGCCCGGCAATCTCGGCGCCGGTCTCCTCCCCGCCCCCGACGGCACCTGTCAGGGCGTCTTCCTCCGGTACGACCTGTTCGGCGGCCGCGGACCCGCCATGATCATCGGCAACCTCCCCGAGGGCTCCCCGGCCCGCGAGCTCGCCGAGGGCCAGATCCCCTTCGAGGTCGCCCAGCTCCTGGCGGCGCTGGAGAACGACGAGCCGGTCGAGGTCGTCGAGACCGAGGACGTGCCGGTCATGCAGGGGGACAACCTGCTCATCGTCCGCCGTCTCAAGCTCTCCGAGAGCCGGATCTCCTGCGTGCAGTTCGACCGCAGCGACAATGTGCTGGTCACCATCGCCAGCTGGGACCGCCCCATCACCGACGACCTGTACGCGCTGCTCAAGCCGCTTCCCGCGGAGCTCTTCCAGCAGGGCTGAGCCGAGGAGGCGGGGACCATGGCAGCACAGGAAGGGAACCCGACCGCGCGCGTCGACAGTTGGATCTGGGCGGTGCGGCTGACCAAGACGCGCTCGCAGGCGGCCACCGCCTGCCGGGCCGGGCACGTACGCGTCAACGGCGAGCGTGCCAAGCCCGCCCAGCCCGTGAAGCCGGGCGACGAGGTGCGGCTGTTCCACGCCGGACGCGAGCGCATCGTGGAGGTCAAGCAGGTGCTCACCAAGCGCGTCGGCGCACCCGTGGCCGCCGAGGCGTACGTCGACAACAGCCCGCCCCCGCCGCCCCGCGAGCACGTCGCCCTGGCGGGTGTGCGTGACCGTGGCACCGGCCGCCCCACCAAGCGGGAACGCCGCGAACTGGACCAGCTCCGCGGCGTCCGCCCGTCCTGATCGACGGCGCCCGGCGGCTGCGGCTACGACCTGAGCAGTCCCGCCGGCCGGGCCGCCGAGGTGCCCAGCCCCGTCGGCCCGGCCGGAAGGCCCACGCCCACACCCGCCGCGCCCGGGATCCCCGCCCGCGACGGCACCGCACCCGCCAGGGTCTCGCCCAGCGCTGCTCCGCCCGCCCGCGCTCCGGCCCGCGGCCGGGCCGTACCGGCGCCCGAGCGGACGTCCTCGTCCCGGTAGCGGCGTACGCTGCGGTGCCAGTGGAGGATCCCGGCGAGCCAGTCCTCCAGCTCCCGTACATACGCCGAGAGAGCGGCCTTGCCCTTCCGGTCCAGCCCGAACTGCTCGCACAGCACCGGCAGTTCGTGCTTCTTCACATGCTCGAACTGGCGCAGTCGCCCCCGCATCAGATCGTCGACGATCTTCACACCGGCGCGGTAGTCGCAGTCGAAGAAGGACTGCACCACCAGTACCCCGTTGTGCACCTCGCCCTCGACCTCGATCTCCTTCTGGTACGAGAAGAGGTCGTTGATCATGGTTCCGTAGTCCTGCACGGACTGCTCCAGGCTCCGCACCGTCCCGCTGCGGAGCAGCTCCGCCGGCAGGTGGTGCTGGTGCCGCAGCCGTGCCAGGCTCATCGTCAGGTCCGAGCCGAAGGTGAGCCGCCGCATCTCCAGGTAGTCCACCGGGTCCGGGACGCGGTGCTGGGCCTGGTTGTGCAGCTCCCAGAGCCAGCTCTCCAGCATGTCGTCCAGCGCCTTGCGCAGGGTGGCCCGCGCCCCGGGCCCCATCGGCCCGGCGGTGCGCGCCCACAGGTCGGCCAGCGACCGCTCCATCGGACCGACCGCCACGGAGGCCCCCGTCTCGGGCGCCTCGACCGGCATGCACGTCATGAGCCGCTCGTTGCAGAGCTTCGCCCCGGCGAGGTCACGCGGCCGCCCGAACACGATCGGGTAGTAGTCGTCGCCGTACGTCCCCCAGGTCAGCCACTCGGCGCTGAGCTCCAGCTCCTCCACCGTGGCATCCGGATCGAGACCGGCCGAGCACAGGGCGAAGTCGAAGCCGGCCAGCAGCTCCTCGTCCCAGATGTCGTCGAGCAGCCCCATCCGGCCCGCCCACTCCAGCGACTTGGCCCGCGCGTCGTCCAGGTGACGGCTGAGCGCCAGGGGATACGGCAGGTCGAAGTCCGGCAGCAGCGAGGGACCGACGTGCTGGTTCGGCACATGGGTGAGGCTGCGCGCCCGTGCGGCGGCGGGACGGCCGAACAGCGTCGTGATGTCGAGTGCCGAGGTGCCCAGCACCCCGCTGAAGAGGGACGGCCCGCTCCTCGCGTCCTCGTTCATGTACCGGCTCGAGCGCATGTGCCACTCGTGACCACCGGACTGCCAGTCCTGCAGGCCCTTGGTGTACGCGGCGACCGCGGCGCTCTCCTCGGGGGCCAGGCCCTTGTCCAGGCACAGCTGGGGGACCTCGGTCAGCGCGGTGTTCTCGAACTGCTGCAACCTCGAGGTCAGCAGGTCGTTGACCGCCTCGGCGGCCTCCTGTGTCGTGCACTCCAGGAACTTCTCCAGCACCAGGACGCCGTTGCTGTTCTCGCCCTCGTCCTCGACCTCCCGCTGGTACGAGAAGAGGTCGTTGCGCAGGTGCACGGCGTCGGCGAAGGCGTCCCGCAGGACCCGCAGCGGCCGGGAGTCCGCGACCGCCTCCGGGACCTCGGCACCCGCCGCGTACTCCACCAGCCCCGCCGACCACGGCGCGCCGCCCACCTTGCGGCGCATCTCGATGTACTCGACCGGGTTGGCGACGCGCCCCTCGTTGATGTTCGCCAGCTCCCACAGGGACTCGTTGAGCAGGTGCTCGGTCGCCTCGGCGAACCGGGACCGCCAGGCGGCCGACATGCTCGGTACGGTCCGCGTCCACAGGTCGGCGAGACCGGCCTCGACCGGGTTCACCGGCTCGGGCATCTCCTGGGAGAGGTCCATCGGCATGAAGGCCGGCATACGGTCCAGGTAGGCCTTGCCACCCGCGAGGTCCTGGGTGCGCTTGAAGACCTCCAGGAAGTGGTCGTCGAAGAAGAACACCCACACGTACCAGTCGGTGACGAGGGAGAGCGCCTCGGAGTCACAGTCCGGGTGGGTGTACGCGCACAGCAGGGCGTAGTCGTGCGATTCGAGGTCGTGCTCCTCCCAGACCCCCGACCCCTCCAGCATCCCCATCCGGCGCGCCCACGTCCTGGTGTGGGTACGCGCCGCCTCCACGTGGGGGTTGAGGCGTGCCGGATACGGCATGTAGAAATCCGGCAGAACGAAGGGCTGTGCCATGCGTGGGGGGCCTTTCGGTGAGCGTGGACATACCGCGCCACCCCCTACCCCTGGTCGGGTGGGGCCACGCACAGGCCGCATTAGTCGTATGAGCACCGGAAGGCGGAGGCGGTGCCATCCGTCAGCTCGTGGCGGCGGAACCCTTCCCCGCCTCGGGGAACACCGCACCCCTGCGGATGAACTCCGTCCGGAACTCCTCCCGGGGTATGCCACGGAACGTGAACGAGCCGTCCTTCACCTTGTCACGCAGCAGTATCTGATCACACCCGCCGCAGTACTTCGTGTGGTGCGCGTACTGCTCCCGCGCCCGCTCGCTCCGCGCGTCACGGGCGCGCACCGCGCCCCTGCTGCGATGGGCGGCGAAGCCCAGCACGACACCCAGGAGGAGGGCGCTCCACGCGATGCCCCCGTTGAAGGCGGCGAGCACGAACAGCACGGCGAGCCCCGTCAGCATGTAGGTCCGGTGGTGACGGCGAGGATCGAGCTCCGCCGCGCCCAGCGGCTTGGGGAGCCCCACGAGGGGAGACCCGGGACTCAGACCCTTCATACGAAAGCAGATGTCCATCTCCCTGTCCGGGCAGTCCGCCACCGTTCCCCCTCACCTCGAATGGGTGACACATGCCGCGTACATGTCCTGCCCATGCCGGTGATCCGTTATGCCCGGCACCGGCGGGCAGCGGCACGGTCACGCGCGGGAGAGCGTCACGTCCGACGCCTTCACGAAGGCCACCCGGTGACCGAACTGGATCTCGTAGTACGCCTCCTGGCCCCGCACCACCCGGTGCCCGGACGTGTCGAAGGCCGGCGCGTAGTAATACGCGCCCGGCACCCGGTCACCCACCACGTAACGCTGGCCCGCCAGGAGCTTGTACGGCAGCGGCGACACCGCCTGGACCGGTACGCCCGCCGGGTAGGCGGACGCCTCGGGGTAGGCCCGCCCGTAGACCGGGATCTCTGCCGCCCCGTCCTTGGGAGTCAGCACCCAGCCGCGCGCGCCCACGGCCGTCGGCCGCGTACGCGGGTTGTGGAACCAGGCCTTCTGCCCGAGGTACCAGATCGCGGTCCAGTCCCCACGCCGCTCCGCCACCGCGAACAGCTGGCCCGTCGAGGCCCGCGCCCCGGTGTCGTTGACGCCCGCGGTCGACTCCTCACCACCCGGCCGCAGCCCGACGTCCTTGACGAGAGGGGTGTTCTCCCCGGGCCCCGTGTGGAGCCGGACGGCGCCGCTGCCGTGCGGCGGGCAGGCCTCACCGGGCTTGGCGCACCCCGTGTAGAGCGGCTGGTGCGCGGTGTACCGGGGGCGGATCGTCACCACCGCGGCGCGGGGGCCGGCGGTCGGGGTGAACGGCCGCCCCAGCAGCTCGAAGTAGTGCGCCCAGTCCCAGTACGGACCCGGGTCGGTGTGCATACCGCGGACCGTGGCGGCGGTCGGGCCGGGCACATTGTCGTGGCCGAGGATGTGCTGCCGGTCCAGCGGCACGTCGTACCGCTTCGCCAGATACCGCACCAGCCGCGCCGAGGTGCGGTACATCGCCTCCGTGTACCAGGCGTCCGGCGACACCAGGAAACCCTCGTGCTCCAACCCCACCGACGTGGCGTTCACATACCAGTTGCCCGCGTGCCAGCCCACGTCCTTCAGCGGCACGTGCTGGGCGATGTGACCGTCGGACGACCGCAGCGAGTAGTGCCAGGACACGTACTCCGGGTCCTGCACCAGCTTCAGCGTCACGTCCCACGTCGCCTCCGTGTCGTGGACGACGATGTAGTCGACCGACGTGGACGCGGGCCGGTCCGCCTTGTCGTGGTTGCCGTAGTCGCCCTCGCCGAACTCCTCGTACGGGGCCGGGACCCACTCGCAGGCCACCGTCCTCGGACACTCGGTCCCGTCCGCCCCGGCCGTCCGCAGCCCCAGCCCGGCGGCCTGGGCCGTCTCCGGCACGACGTCCGGGTCGGCGGGCAGGGCCACCACCTGCCCGTTGTCCGTCGTACGACGCTCACCCGAACGGATGATGTCGTACACGTCGTTCGCGTACGTCGTGGCGGTCGCCGTGTCGTCGGCGCCCGAGTAGCGCGCCACCGCGCCGTACCAGTCACCCGGGTCGGTGCTCGCCGGGTGGCCCAACTCCCGCTGGGCGGCCGCCAGGAGGGCCGCGCCGCCGCGGATGTTCGCGGCCGTGCCGGTCCGCAGCCGCTCCGGGGCGATCCCGGACAGTCGCGCGGCCCGCTCCAGCGTTCGCAACCGGGGCGGCAGCGCCGACGGTTCCGGCAGCTCGGCGTCCGTCACGTCCTTCGCGGTACGGGAGGTGTCACCGCGCGCGTCCTCCGGGCCGTGCGAGTGGTGCGGCGCCGAGGCGAGCGCGGTGCGCGCGAAGGTCAGGTGCATCGGCCCGTACCCGCCGGTGACGCTCGGCGCGCCGCCGTGGCCGTCCCAGCGGGACTGCAGGTAAGAGACGGCGAGCAGCACGCTCTGTGGCACCCCGTACTCGGCGGCGGCCGCCGCGAAGTCGCGCTGCAGCGACCCGGACGTGGGCGGGCGCCCGGCGGTCGCGGAAGGAGCCGCCGAGACCAAGGGCAGCAGGAGTGCCACGGACGCCACCAACGCACCCGCCGTCCGTACCCGCCGTACCTGTCGTCCCGTGTGCCGCAGGACCTGTGGCCGTTCGTGTCGACGAGCCGAAGCGGACAAGACGGCCTCCTGGGACGGGTGATGTGCGACAGCACTCGTACAGGCGTATCGGCTGCCGGTCCGTCCGTCAATCAGGCGGTGAAGGAGGGGAGTTGACGTCCAGGGCAGTGCGGCGGGTGTTCCGGCCCCGTTCCGGCAGGGCTCAGTCGACCCGGACCGCGAGCAGGCAGGCGTCGTCGTCGTGGGCGCCCCGCTCGTACTCCTCGGTGAGCCGGTCGACGATCCGGCGCGGCGGCAGGCCGTTGCTCGCCGCCAGCAGCCCGGTCAGCGCGCTGATGCCCTCGGTGATGTCCTGACCACGCCGTTCGACCACCCCGTCGGTGTACAGCAGCAGCACATCACCTCGCTCCAGCCGGAACTCCGCCGTCTCGTAGGTGTGCCCCGGCAGCACCCCCAGCAGCGGCCCCCGGTGCTCCGTCGGCAGCGCGTACGCGCGCCCCTCGCGCAGCAGCAAGGGCGCCGGGTGCCCGGCACACGTCCACCGGAAGACCCGGTCGGCGCCGACGTGCCCGACCGACATCGTCGCCGTGGCCGAGGTGGGGTCGCTGCACACCAGCTCGTTGAGCCACGTGGTGACGTCCCCGGCACACGCCCCCGTCTGGGCGAGCCCCGCCACCGCATGGCGCTGCTGGGCCATCCGGGCCACCGCCTCCAGGCCGTGCCCGCTCGCGTCCCCGATGGCGATCAGCGCCCGGCCGTCCGCCAGCGGCCGGCACTTGTACCAGTCACCGCCCACCGCGGCGTCCGGCTCGGCGGGCAGATAGGCCGCCGCCACGGACAGGCCCAGTTCGGCCAGTCCCTCCGAGTACGTCGGCAACAGCGCCTCGCGCAGCGCCGAGGCCACATGCCGTTCCGCCGCGGCCTGCTGCCGCAACTGTTCCGTCTCGACCTGCTTCTCCACGAGCCGTCGACGGCTGCGCATCTGCGGAGTGAGGTCACGTGCCACGATCTGGAGCGCCCACGGCCGGCCGTCCGTGCCCGCCACCGGGCGGCCCAGCAGGTCGACCGTACGGACCTCGCCCAGCACCAGGAACCGGATCCTGGTCCAGGCCGGCTCCTCACCGGCCAGCACCGACGCGATGAACTCGCCGAACGGCCCCACATCGGCGGGCACCAGCGCATCGCACAGCTCCAGCAGGGACCACGGCAGCGTCGGGTCCGTACGGAAGATCCGCTGCAACCCCTCCGACCACGTCACCGACCCCGACAGCAGGTCCCAGCGCCCCCAGCCCATGGACGCCAGATGCTGCGCGTCGATGGTGAGGAGCTCCGCCTGGCTGCGCACCGGGCGCCAGGTCGTCAGCACCCGGTCGCCGCACGACGCCGCGTAATGCACCAGCTGGACCCGCCTGAGCCTGCCGTACCGCTCCTCGGTGTAGTCCACGACCAGGCCGTTCAGCGCACGGCCCGTCGCCATGACCTCCTTGAGCGCGGCCGGCAGCCCGCCCGTCGCCGCGCCCGGGCGGGCCTCCGCGAAGAAGAGCTGCCCCGCCTGCTGGTCGGGGGAGACCAGCCATTCGGCGGAGCGGATGTGGTTGCCCGCGCGGATGACGAAGTCGGTGACGGCACCCGAGTCGTCCCGTACGGGGGTGAGCAGCGCGGCCGACACCGGAATGGCCGGCAGCGCCGCGCACAGGCACGTCGAGGAGTCGTGCCCCTCGTCCGTGTCCACGCACGTGTGGTGAGCGCCCTGCCCCTGGCCGCACGGGCACTGGGCGGTCCCGGCACGGCCGGCGCCCTCCGGCGACGGCCCTCCCGCCTCGCCGGCGGACCGTCCCGCCGACGGCTCCGCCACTCCGGCCGTCTCCGACCTGCGGCGCACTTCCGCCCGCAGCGTCGCGATCTCGCGCTCGATGTAGGCCTTCAGCGACACCACGTCGCCGGTGAGCGACCGCGTCATGAGAACGCCACGGCCCCGGCGCCGGCAGCGGCCCCCGAGCCCGGACCCTGTCTTCTGCCGGGAAAATTCATGGTGACGGCCTTTCTCCTCGTACTCCTCACACACTCGTGCCCGTGCGGGGCATGTCCCGCACGGGCACGTACTCCGTCCGGGGGGTCAGGCGTGAACCCCATGACCCCGGTGGCCCCGCCCGGTGAACAGCCGGTAGAGGGCGAGAATGATCACCGAACCGACGATCGCGGCGATCCATGTCGACAGGTCGAAGAAACCGTCGATCGACTCCACACCGAAGATGACCTTGCCCAGCCAGCCGCCCAGCAGGCCGCCCACGATGCCGATCAGCATCGTCACCAGGATGCCGCCCGGGTCCCGCCCCGGCATCAGTGCCTTGGCTATCGCACCGGCGAGCAGCCCGATGATGATCCACGCGATGATTCCCATGCTCGACCTCCCGTAGCTTCCGCAGTTCCGCCACGCGGCGGGACATCCAGCGCGTTGCCGCGCCAGAGGCCGATAAACACCGCTGGCCCCACTGTCCCGTCCAAGGGGCGAACGACCCGGCCCGAACGAGCCGGGGGCGGGCACCTCCGTCGTCGTACCCGAACTGCCGACAGGGCCGTACCGCGTCCTCATCACCTCACCGGAACTGCCCGCCGCGGCCCGCAGCCCACCCCTGGCGATCCGCCACCCCTGACCCCCCGCACATCGACCGGGCCCGGGGAGTGGTCACGCCGCAAGCGACGGTGGCCGGACCGGCCGGGGATACGACAGCGCGCTGTGCGCCCGGTGTGTCGGCACCGGTCACACAGCGCGCTTCCCCCTCGTCGCCGGTCAGCGTGTGCCGACCGCCGCGCGCACGGCCCGCCGTGCCAGTGCGCAGTCATCGTGCAGCCGCCGCAGCAGCAGCCGCTGTTCCTCCCCGGTGGACACCGCCCCCGGCGCCGTCGGCACCGAACCGGCGGGTGGCGCTTCGCGTATCGTGCGCTGCACGGCCGTCTCGTACGTACGGATCTCCCGGGTCACCACCAGCATCAGGTTCACCAGGAACGCGTCCCGTGCCGCCGGGCCCTCGCGCTGCGCGAGCTGGCTGATGTGACGCCGGGCCGCGGGGGCGTCGCCCAGCACCGCCCACAGTGTCGCCAGGTCGTACCCCGGCAGGTACCAGCCCGCGTGCTCCCAGTCGACCAGCACCGGACCGGTCGGCGACAGCAGGATGTTCGACAGCAGCGCGTCCCCGTGACAGAACTGGCCCATGCCCTGGCGGCCACCCGCGTGCGCCAGCCCGTGCAGCAGTTTCTGCAGGTCGTCCCGGTCCCGGTCGGTGAACAGGCCCAGCTCGTGGTAGCGGGAGATCCGGGAGCCGTAGTCGAGCGGGGCGTCGAACGTGCCGGCGGGCGGGCGCCATCCGTTGAGCCGGGTGATCGCGCCGAGCGCGGCCCGCAAGTCCGCCCGGGGCGGCGCCTCCAGGGGGTGCCGGGTGAGTGCGGCGGCCCGGCCGGGCATCCGCTCGATCACCAGGGCGCAGTTGTCGGGGTCCGCGGCGATCAGGCGCGGCACACGCACCGGCGGCCGGTGGCGTACGAAGGACCGGTAGGCGGCGATCTCATGACGGAACCGCTCGACCCACGCGGGGGAGTGGTCCAGTAAACACTTGGCGACCGCGGTGGCGCGTCCGGTGGTCCCGACGAGCAGGACCGAGCGGCCGCTGCGCCGCATCACCTGCACCGGGTTGAACTCCGGGCAGATCCGGTGCACCGACGCGATCACCTTCCGCAGCTGCGCGCCCTGGGTGCCGGACAAGTCGATTCTCCCGCTGAGCGGGCCGGCCACCGTCCCCGTCCAGCGCCGGGCCCGACCCGCCTGGGTGGGATCCAGATACGGTCCGCTGCCGACCGGGACGGTGCGCTGCGGCCGGGGCGGGGCGGACACGGAGGACGATGCTGTGTACATGGGCGAGACAGATCCCTTCGTGTGCCGACGATTTGCGTACGCTGCCCCGTCCCGGCAACCGGCCGACACCCTGGGGAATGAGGGCCGGTTGCCGGGGCGGGGTGGCGCTTTCCTACCTGACACCCGGGCGCGGGTGGCACACCATCTGGCGGACCCTGGCGAACCCTGGCGAATAGTCGCCAGCCCTATGCCAGCGGGTTAGTGTCAACTCAGCCGAGAACCTGGGGGCTTGACGTGACCGGAGAACCCAACACCCGACTGGCAGACCTGTTCGGCCTCGCCGGCTGGTCCAAAGGGGAGCTCGCGAGACTCGTGAACCGGC
The DNA here is from genome assembly GCF_055590785.1 of Streptomyces sp. NPDC041796. NCBI lineage: Bacteria > Bacillati > Actinomycetota > Actinomycetes > Kitasatosporales > Streptomycetaceae > Streptomyces > Streptomyces sp. NPDC041796. The sequence continues at coordinate 324,096 of NZ_JBVJAH010000002.1, read as the reverse complement.
AGGCGGCGGCCATGGGCCACCCGCAGCTGGCGACCGACACCTCGCGGGTCCGGCGCTGGATCGACATGGGAGAGACCCCGCGTGATCCCGTCCCCCGGGTGCTGGCAGCCCTGTTCACCGAGCGACTCGGCCGTGTCGTGACCATCGAGGACCTCGGGTTCGTACGACACGGGCGCGCCGGGAAACGGCGGGACGTCAGGAACACCGACAACCCTGACGGGCTGCCCTGGGCGCCCGAGCGTACGGCTGCGGTCCTCACCGAATTCACGGGAATGGACCTCATGCTCAACCGACGCGGCTTGGTGGGCGCGGGCGCCGCGCTCGCCGCAGGCTCCGCACTCACCAGCGCCATGCACGACTGGCTCCACACCGACCCCGCTCTCGCCACCGACGCACCCCGTCTCGACGATCCCCTGCACGCCGATCCCGCCGGTTTCGACCGCTACGAGGCCGCCCCCATCGGGTCGCAGGAGATCGAGGCGCTGGAACGCTCCGTCGAAGTGTTCCGCGCCTGGGACGCCGCCCGTGGCGGCGGGCTCCAGCGCAAGGCCGTCGTCGGCCAGCTCAACGAAGTCGGCGGCATGCTCGCCTACCGCCACCCCGACCACCTCCAGCGCCGGCTCTGGGGCGTCGCCGCCAACCTGGCGGTCCTGGCCGGCTGGATGTCCCACGACGTGGGCCTGGAGCCCACCGCCCAGAAGTACTTCGTCATCGCCGCCCACGCGGCCCGGGAGGGCGGCGACCGGCCACGCGCCGGTGAGGCCCTCTCCCGTGCCGCCCGTCAGATGGTCCACCTGGGCCGCCCCGACGAGGCCCTCGACCTGATGAAGCTCGCGCGGTCGGGCTCGGGTGAGGAGATCCTGCCGCGTACGCAGGCCATGCTGCACACCATCGAGGCCTGGGCGCAGGCGTCCATGGGCCGCGGTCAGGCGATGCGCCGCACCCTGGGCGAGGCCGAGGAGCTGTTCGTGTCGGACAAGACCGACGTACCTCTGCCGAGCTGGATGCAGACCTTCAAGAGTGAGGACCTGTACGGCATGCAGGCGCTCGCCTACCGGACGCTGGCCGAGCACGAGCCCGCCGCCGCCAAGCAGGCGCAGTACTTCGCGCAGAAGGCCCTGGCACTGCGCAACGACGGCCGGCAGCGGTCGAAGATCTTCGACTACCTCTCGATGGCGTCGGCCTGCTTCATCGCGGACGACCCCGAGCAGGCCGACCGTTACGCCAGGCTCGCGCTGATGTCGATGGGCGAGACGTCGTCGCAGCGCACCTGGGACCGGTTGCGGGAGATGTACCGGCTCACCGGGCAGTACGCGGGTTACTCGAAGATCGAGGACCTCCGCGAGGAGATCCAGCTGGCCATGCCGAAGAGCGCCGCCAAGAGGCCCAGGTCCCGCCGGGCCTGACGGCGTCGCACCTGACGACCTCACATCTGACGGCGTGCTCGGCCGGGGGCCGACCGGCCGCCGAGGAAGCCGCCGGCCCGCTGGGGCAGACGTCCCAGGACCGGACAGACACAGGCACTACGTACCCGGACGAACGGACCTGCCCGACGGACCGGTCGGACGCTCCGGGCCGACCACGACCCATCCGTCCCACCCATCCCGCATCCCGGTCCTCCGGGCCCAGGCATCACGACCGTACGCACCATGATGCCGGGCCGGACTCACCGGACTCATGAGCGGGCGCCGACCCTGGCGACCATCACACAGGCGTCGCCCTCACGGGGCGAACGGCCGAACTCCTCCACCACCGACCGCACACACTCCTGAGCATCGCGCGCCTGGGCGAACCGGGGCGCCAGCTCGAGCAACCTGTCCCTGCCGGGGCCACGGGTCAGTCCGTCCGTGTGCAGCACCAGCAGGTCCCCGGGCAGCAGCCGGACCTCGGCCTGCTCGTACGTCGCCCCGGACGTCGCCCCCAGCAGGGCGCCCTCCGGCCGAGTCAACGCGCGCCCCGTCCCGCCACGGAACAACAGCGGGGCGGGGTGGCCCGCCTGTGCCCAAGTGAGCGTGCGGGTCCGCGGGTCGTAGCGGCAGCACACTGCGCTGCCCAGCGCGGGCTGCGAGGAGGAGTCCAGCACCTGGTTGAGGTGGCCCATCAGGGCGCCGGGGCGGATTCCGGCGACCGCCATGCCCCGCAGGGCGCCCAGCAGCATCGCCATCGTGGACGTCGCGGACACCCCGTGCCCGGTCAGGTCGCCCGCGGTCAGCAGGGCGTCCCCGTCGGGCAGTTCGAGCGCGTCGTACCAGTCACCGCCGATCGTCGCGCTGGACCCGGACGGCAGGTACTGCCCCGCCAGGTCCAGCCCGGCGGGCCCGCCGTGCGGGAAGCCGGAGGAGCCGCGCCACGGCGGCAGGACCGCCTCCTGCAGCTCCACGGCCATCCGGTGCTCGGTCTGCTCGATGTGCTGGCGGCGCTGAAGGGAGTCGCGCGATTCGCGCACGGCCCGCTCGCTGCGGCGCAGTTCGCTGACGTCTCGTAAAACCGCCCACATCGACGCGGTGCATCCATCGACGTCCAGGACGGGCTCGCCCATCATGTGCAGCGTGCGCACCCGGCCGTCGGCACGGACGATCCGGAACTCGCCGTCGATGGGCTTGCCGTCGATCAGACAGCCGGTCACCATCGCCGTCAACAGGGCCTGGTCCTCGGCGAACACCATGGAGGGCAACTCGTCCAGGGTCATCGGGCCGGCTTCCGGTGAGCGGCCGAAGATGGCGTACAACTCGTCGGACCAACTGACCTCGTCGGTGAGGAGGTTCCACTCCGCGCTGCCGACCCGGCTGAGGAGCGACCCGGTGGGCGGCGGGTCCACGGGCGACTCGTCGGTGCCCATGCCGCCGTCGGACTCGGCCGACTCCGCGAGGCCGTCCGGCACACCTTCCTTGAGCTGACCCAACTGGGCGCCCAGATCGTCGAGTTGGTGCACGGCAAGGTCGCACAGCGCGCGCTGCCAGCGGCCCTGCGGGTCGTCCTCGTCCACCACGGCGTCCCGGCGCACGGCATCGACGTCTCCGCGCAGCCGACGGGTCTGCGAGATCAGGGCGTCCAGCGTGCCGCGCTCCGGCGGCTGTGGGGCGGGACGGTCCGCGAACAGATGGGACGGCGGCATGTCGTACTCCGATACGGGCGCGGCGCGGCCAGGGTCTGAAAAATAAGGACCGGTTACGACTGTTGCACAGGCGGAGACTGCCTGTAAGGGGTTTGGCAACACTCGATACGGTGGTGCTTGCGGCATATGCCAAAGGCCCGGTGGGAACCGGCCGTCCGGGCCGGAAGGCCACCGGATCCCGGGGGCGGGAGTGGGCGTGACGACCGGCGGGTCACGGCAGGATCGAGTCCACGTAGCCGCCGTCGACCCGCACCGCGGCGCCGGTCGTCGCCGACGCCTGGGGCGAGCTCAGGTAGACCACCATGTGCGCGATCTCCTCCGGCTCGATCAGCCGTTGCAACAGGGACTGCGGCCGGCGCTTGCGCATGAACACGCGCTGCGCCTCCTCCCAGGCCAGATCCTGGTCCACCAGCTCGTACACGAAGTCCTCGACACCACCCGTACGAGTGGGGCCCGCGATGACCGCGTTGACGGTGACGCCCGTCCCGGCGGCCTCCTTGGCGAAGCCCCGGCTCACCGCCAGCAGCGCCGTCTTCGACATGCCGTAGTGGATCATCTCGGCCGGGATCACCACGGCGGAGTCGCTGGCGATGTACTGCACGCGCCCCCAGCCGCGGCCCGTCATACCCGGCAGGTACGCCCGGGTCAGCCGCACCGCCGCGAGCACGTTCACCTCGAAGTACCGCCGCCACTCCGCGTCCGTGATGTCCAGCGCGGGCCGCGGCTCGAAGATGCCCAGGTTGTTGACGAGGACGTCCACCTCGGGCAGCAGCTCCACGGCCAGCTCGGCGCCCTCCTCGGTGGCGATGTCCGCGGCCACCGGCACCACCTCGGCGTCGGGGACCTCCGCCCGCAGCCGCTTCACGGCCGCGGTGACACCGTCCGACGTGCGCCCGTTGACCGCCACCGTCGCCCCCGAGCGTGCCAGGGCGGTGGCGATCGCCGCGCCGATGCCCTGCGTCGAGCCGGTGACCAGCGCCGTCCTGCCCGTGAGGTTCACATGCATCCGCCCGGTGTCCCTTCTCGCGTGCCGTCCCCCGCGTCCCATGGTGCCCCTCCGCCCCCGCCCTCACGCCCGGTACGAGGCTGACGTGGACCGCCGCGCAGGGGGTACCCGGACCTCCCGTGGCCGGGCCCCGGGCCGGGGCCCGGACGCAGCCGTCGCCGTCGGAAGGCAGGAGCCGTGAATATGAACGCCGGGAAGCGGGTCGTCGTCACTGGAGCCACCGGAAATGTCGGCACCAGTGTGGTGGCGGCCCTCGCCGATGACCCCCGGATCTCGTCCGTCCTGGGCCTCGCCCGCCGCCTGCCCGGCTGGTCACCGCAGAAGACCGACTGGGCCGAGGTGGACCTCCGCGAGGAGCCGGACCTGGTCAGGCACTTCGAGGGCGCCGACGCCGTGGTCCACCTGGCCTGGGCCTTCCAGCCCACACACGACCCGGTGGCCACCTGGCGCACCAACGTCCTCGGCAGCCTCCAGGTGTACCGGGACGTCTCCGCCGCCGGTGTGCCCGTGCTCGTCCACGCCTCGTCGGTCGGCGCGTACTCGCCCGGCCCGAAGGACAGCGCGGTCGACGAGTCCTGGCCCACGCACGGCTGGCCGGGGGCCGCGTACTGCCGGGAGAAGGCCTACCTCGAACGGGTCCTGGACGCCTTCGAGGCCCGTAACCCCGGGGTGCGGGTCGTACGGATGCGGCCGGCCTTCCTGTTCAAGCAGGAGTCGGGGAGCGAACAGCGGCGGATCTTCGCCGGCCGGTTCATGCCGGGGCAGCTCGCCGGGCCGAAGACGGTCCCGGTCGTGCCCGACATCCCCGGGCTGCGCTTCCAGGCCCTGCACACCGACGACGCCGCGCAGGCCTACCGGCTCGCGGTCATCAAGGAGGTCAGCGGCGCCTTCAACCTGGCCGCCGACCCGGTCCTGGACGCCCGTCAGCTCGCCGACCTGCTCGACGCCCGGGTCGTCCGCCTTCCCCGGCCGGCCATCCGCGCCGCACTGGCGGCCGGGTGGGGCCTGCGCCTGATCCCCGCCTCCCCGCAGCTCTTCGACGCCGTGCTGCGCATACCGCTCCTGGACTGCACGCGCGCCCGCGAGGAACTGGGCTGGCGGCCCCGCCGCTCCTCCCTGGAGGCCATCGAGGAGATGCTGGAGGGCATGCGCCACGGCGCCGGAATGGACACCGCCCCCCTCGCGGGCCGCAAGGTGAGCTGACCCGCCGGACAAGGCCGGGTCCACAGGTGACGGCGGCGGCCCCAGTGGGCAGACCGACAGGAGAGGGCGGGACGCCCGGGCGTCCCCACCCGCACATCCACTCGGCCGGCGACAGGGGGCAACGGTGCCGGACAGGCGTCCTCGCGGTTATCAACCCGACTGGCAACCGCGCCCCGCGACCCAGGATCTGCTCGCCGCCGTCGAGCTCATCCTCGGCAGATACGCGGCGCAATTACCGCTGACCATACGTCAGATATGGTACGCGGCCGTGTCCGACGGCGTCCTCGCGCGGCAGGAGCGGACGTACAAGCGCCTCGTCGACCTCCTCGGGATGGCCCGCCGCTCCGGGCGCATCTCCTGGCTGGCCATCGGTGACGGCACGGACGCCGCCGTGGTACCCGTCGCCTACGACGGCCCCGACGGGTTCCACCGGGTACAGCTTGACGCCGCCCGGGGCTTCCGGCTGGACCGCCAGGCCGGCCAGGAGGCCAGGCTGGAGGTCTGGTGCGACGCGGCCGGCCTGGTGCCGCAACTGGCCACCGTCACCGACCCCTGGGGTGTGCCCGTGTACGCGTCGGCGACCGGGCTGTCCGGCAAGCGGGCCGCCGCCCAGCGGGCGGCGGTGGGCGGCCACACCTCCGTACGGATCCTGGTGATCGGCGACTGGGACCCCAGCGGGCTGCACCTGTTCACGGCACTCGCCGAGGACGTCACGGCCTTCGCCGCGCTCGACGCCCCCGACGTGAGCATGCGTTTCGACCGGCTGGCCGTCACCGAGCAGCAGATCGCCGAGTTCCGCCTGCCCACGGCGCCGGTGAAGGCCAGCGACCGGCGCTCCTTCCCCGGTACGTCCACCACGCAGGCCGAGGCGCTGCCCCCCGACGCGCTGGCCGCGCTGGTGCGGGACGCGATCAGCGGCAGCCGCGACACCGAGATCCTGGCCGACGTCCTGGAGCGCGAGGAGGCCCAGCGGCGGGCCCTCCTCGACCGCTTCCCGGGGTAGCGCCGCCCTCAGGGCGGCGGGTCGCCGGGCGCCGCCGTCCCGCGCAGGCGGTCGAGACGGCTGATCACGGGAGTCGCAGTCACTCCGTGCAGGACCACCGAGCCCAGCACGGTGAACGCCACCACCGCCCACAGCTCCCGCGCCGTCCCCCCGAAGTCGTCCTGCCCCAGCGCGTACGCCAGGTAGTAGAGCGACCCGATGCCCCGCAGCCCGAACACGGCCGTCACGATCCGCTCACGCGGCCCCGCCGCCGAGCCGAACTGCGCCAGCCAGCCGGTGACCGGGCGGACCACCAGCATCAGCAGCACCACGACGACCGCGCCCTGCCAGGTCAGGTCCGCCAGACCGCCCCCGGCAACGTACCCGCCGAGCAGGAACAGCAGGAAGGCGGTCAGCAGCCGCTCGATCTGCTCGGTGAACTCGTGCAGCACCTTGTGGTAGCCGTGGCTGCGCTCGGCCGCACGGAGGGTGCAGGCGGCGACGAACACCGCCAGGAAGCCGTAGCCGTGCAGCAGCTCCGCCGTCCCGTACGACAGGAACGTGGCCCCCAGGGCGACGAAACCCTCCATGTGCTCCGACAGCCGCAGCGCCGCCGCCCTGGCGCGGAAGAACATCCACCCGAGCCCCCGGCCCACCACCACGCCGGCGGCGACCCCGATCGCGATCTTGCCCAGCACGTCGGACGCCACCCAGCCGCCGATCCACCCGGCCGACCAGCCGGCCCCCGCCGAGGCCGCCAGCGCGACGGCCGCCAGGACGAACGGGAAGGCGAGCCCGTCATTGAGGCCCGCCTCGCTGGTGAGCGTGAAGCGCACCTCGTCCTCGTCCTCCTCCGCGTCGGTCGGCTCGCCCACCCGGACCTCCGCCGCCAGCACCGGATCGGTGGGCGCCAGCACGGCGCCCAGCAGCAGGGCCACGGCGGGCGGCCAGTCCAGCAGCGCCCACGCGAGCACGGCGGTCACCACGATCGTCAGCGGCATCGTCACGCCCAGGAGCCGCCAGGTGCCCGCCCAGGCGCGGAACCCGGGCGGCCGGTTGATGGCCAGTCCGGCGCCCATCAGCGACACGATCACGCAGAACTCGGTGATGTGCTCCACCCAGATCAGGTCCCCCACCGGGTCGACCACCGGAACCGGCAGGGGCAGGAGCTGGACGGCGACACCGGCGGCCAGGAACACCATCGGCATGGAGAACGGGCGGCTGAAGACCACCCGCGGCAGGACGGCTGCCGCCAGCGCGCCGACACCGAGACCGGCGTACACAAGATCGGAAAAGGTCATTCAGCCAGAGTGCGCGTGGTGAGCGTGAACAAACCCCCGTCGGGGTCCCGCAGGGTGGCCGCCATGCCCGGGGTGTACTGGTTGACGGTGCCGCCGTGCCGTTGCGCGGTGGCCACACAGGCATCGACGTCGCGCACCGGGAAGTGGACCTCCCACCGGGGCCGGATCGCAGGGTCCGGCGCTGCCTCGAGGGCGCCGGAGCTGAGCCGGGCGACCACATGGCCGGCGCTGCGCAGGACGACCTCGTCCGCCTCGTACTCGACGTCGCAGCAGCCAGGCCGGCCGCACGCCCAGTCGAAGACCTCCCCGTAGAAGATCGCGGCCTCGAAGGCGTCCCGGGTCTGCAGCCGCAGCCACGCGGGGGCGGCCGCGCGCCAGGTCTCCCAGCCCGAGAGGAGCTGGCCCTCCCAGATGCCGAAGACGGCGCCGTCCCGGTCGGCGGCGAGCGCTCCGCGCCCGACGACGAACCCGACCGGCCCGACGGCCACCGTGCCGCTGCGCTCCCGGATGCGGGACGCCGTCTGGTCGGCGTCCTGGACGGCGAAGTACGGGGTCCAGGCGACGGCCACCTGGAGGGCGGAGGCCAGTGCTCCTATGCCGGCGACGGGGTTCCCGTCCTCGAGGGCGACGCTGAACTCCTTGCCGAGCCGTGCCGGCCGGAATTCCCAGCCCAGGACCGCACCGTAGAAGTCCTGGGCGGCGCGCAGGTCGCGGGTCATCAGGCTCACCCAGCAGGGCGCACCGAACACGGAGCTGCTGGACGTCACCCCTGACGCCGTGGTGGCTGTCGGCTTCCTGTTCATGTGCAAAACCGTCCCGGTGTCACCAGTGGTGCGGATGTGCCGCAGGTGTCCCTGCTCTCTCTTCTGCCTCTGCCCGGTGTCCATCCTTGCACTCTTTGTGGGGGATGGCCCTTCTGTCCGGCCCCGCCTCAGCCGCGCCGTCGCGGCCGTCGCGGGCGGTCGCGCCAGCGCCGCAGCGCCCGGGCCATGTGCCAGCGTTCCTCGTACAGCAGCCGGCCGACCAGCGCGCCGCCGAAGACGACGAAGCCGACGCCGACGAGCCAGGACTGGACGACCAGGAACGTGCCGACCGGCCCGTACGCCACCGCGTTGGACGCGATCAGCGGGGAGAAGACCAGGCGGGAGAAGACCCGCAGCCCGCCCAGCCCGATCACCGTGCACAGGGCCCCGGGCAGCAGGGCGCGCCAGGGCAGCCGTCCGCCGAGGAGCAGACGCTGCGACCACCAGAAGAACAGCACCGCGCTGGCGAAGGCGAGTGTCACGCGCCAGGCGAGGTCACCGCCGGTAGCGGGGCGGGAGAACACGTCCGCCGACAGCAGCAGGTAGCCGATGAGCATGGCGAGCCAGACGGCGTGGCGCCACATGGTGTGCCAGCGGGCGGCGGGCAGTTCCCACACCTTCTCGTAGCCCGTCTGCACCACACCGCCGAACGTCAGACCGAACACGGCGAGTGCGGCGATACCGAACCCGGTCGTCGACTCCAGCGCCGCGCCCGGCGGCGCGAACAGCCGCTCCACCTCGTCCGTCGAGCCCTCCGCGACCCCGAGGCCGTCCGAGAGCCACTGCGCGAAGCCGGTGCCGCCCGCCGGGTCGGCCGCCGCGATCACGATCAGCAGCGGTACGAGTGTGAGCAGCCCGAGGGCGGCGAACCCCATCGAGCGGTGCATCAGCTCCATCTCGGTGCCGGTCCGCCAGCCACGCCCGGCGGCCGAGCGGTGGAAGGCGCCGTGCAGCCGCCTGGGCCACCACGCGTGGGCCCCGTCCTCGGTGCCGGAAGACTTCTCGGACATGCAGCTCGCATACCCGGCCCAGGCGTGCCGGGTACGGGTGGACGCGGGGGAGACCCCGAATGGACCCCTCCGCCCGCGTCCCCGCGCGAGACGTCGTTACGACAGCTTGCCGTCGTAGTCGGGGAGCTTGAACGTCCTCTCCGCGTGACCGCCGACCAGGTCCGTGGGCCGGTTGCCGATGTTGGCGATGATCGTGTACCCCTTCGCCTCTATCTCGCCGCGCTTGGCGGTCTTGTACGCGCTCACCTCGTCGAACAGGTCCGGCAGGTCGCGTACGTACAGGCCGTCGACGGGGTAGCCGGCCGCCTTGAGGTTGTACGAGGTGGGGGCGTGGAGGATGCCCGGCCGGGCGGTGACGAAGAAGACGTCCACGCCACGGGAGTCCGCGTACCGGGCCAGGTCGAGGACGGGCCGGACGGCGGGCGTCGGGAACTCCCAGAAGTAGTGGAAGTCCGTTTCCAGCGACGTGTTGTCGATGTCGAGGACGACGGCGAGCTTCTGGCCGGAGGGGGACGCGGTGCGCTGCTCGATGTAGGGGCGGGCCTGGGTGAGGGCGGCTGCCACGTCGCGCTGCCAGGTGGCGTAGTCGACCCCGCCGAGCTGTGCGCCGCCGGCGGCGGCCGTGACGCGGGCGGCGGGGGCGGAGGCGGGGGCGGCCGGGGAGGCGGCGGTGGCCGCGGTGGTGGTGGCCGTGGTGAGGGCGAGGGCGGCCGTGGTGAGTGCCACTCGTGTTCTCCATCGAGCTGCATGCATGGGACTTCAACTCCTGTGGGGGTAGGGATGGGTGAAGGCGTTGGCATGCTCGCGCTCAATCATGGACGGAATGAGACGTTCCATCTACTGGTCGGTAGCGATTTGGTGGGCCGGGGCGACGGACCGGGTGAAATCCGTTTGCGCGGCCGGTCGTCCGGGCCGGACAGTGGCCCGATGCAGACGGGACCCACCATGACCGTCCGGGCTGCCCGGACCGAGGACGCGCCGCAGATCTGCGAGCTGCTCAACACCATCGACACGATCGAGATCGGAGCCCCCGAAACCGATCCGCACAGCGTCGAGGCCGACCTCGTCCACCCGGAGGTGGACCTCGAGCAGGACTCGTGGCTGGCCTTCGAGGACGACCGGCTCGTCGCGTACGCCTTGATGTGGGACGAGTCCGGTGCCGAGCGCATCGACATCGACCACTACGTCCTCCCGGACCACCAGGCCGCCGGGGAGCGGCTGCTGGAGGCGGCCGAGGAGCGGTGCCGCGCCAAGGCGCGCGCAAACGGTGCCCCGCGGGCCGTGGTCCACCTCCACCTCAACCAGCGGCCCACCACCGACACCGGCATCCTCGCCCGGCGCGGCTGGCACACCGTACGGCGCTACCAGGTGATGGTCCGCGATCTGACGCCGCACCAGGACCCGCTGCCCGAGCGACCCGCCGGGGTGACCCTGCGCGCCTGCACCGACGAGGCCGACCGGCGGCGCGCCCACGCCCTGGTCGAGGAGACCTTCGCCGAACACTTCGACCACCAGCCGCGCTCCTACGAGCAGTGGCTCGACGACCTCGACGCCACGCGCCTGGACTGGTCACTCGTGTGGATCGCCTCCGTCGAGGGCATCGGCGACGCCGCGGTGCTCCTGACCCGCAACGACCGCTCCGGCATGGGCTGGGTCCGCAACCTCGGCGTCGTCAAGGCCGCGCGCGGCCGGGGGCTGGGCGGCCACCTGCTGTGCCACGCCTTCGGCGTCTACGCCGCCCTCGGCCGTGACAGGCTCGGACTCGGTGTCGACACCCTCAACGAGAGCGGCGCCCTGCGGCTCTACGAGGCCCACGGCATGCGGCTGCACTACGCCGTCGACACCTGGGAGGTCACGCTTCCCGTGGCGGGCTGACGTCGCCGACGTCAGGGACGGCGCAGCAGGGTCTCCAGGACGGAGTCCAGGTACGCCGGGTCCGAAGGGACGGCTTCCGCGACGGCGTGCACGAGCTGGGTGTGGCCCAGGTAGGCGGTGTACGCGAGCAGGCCGCGCCGGGCCGCCGCCGGCGGGGGGAAGCCGAGGTCCTCGAAGAGGTGGGCGACGTAGCCCAGCCGCCGCTCCGTCACCCGGCGCAGCACGGCGGCCACATGAGGGTGGTCGGCGGTCGCCAGGAGCGAGACCTCCAGGGGGTCGTTCGCCGCCTCGGCCATGACCGTCTTGAAGAGGGTGCGCAGCCGGGTCTCGGGATCCGGCTCGCGCTCGGCGGCCTCGATGATCCGCTCCGTGGCGGTCTGCTCCCACCGCTCCAACGCCGCCCGTACGAGCGCGTCCCGGCCGGTGAAGTGCCAGTAGAAACTGCCCTTGGTGGTGCCGAGCCGGGCGGCCAGCGGCTCGACCGCGACGGCCGCCAGGCCGCCCCCCTCCGCCATCGCCGCGAGGGCCGCGTCGGCCCAGTCCTGGGCGGTGAGCCTCCTCCGCGTGCCTGCCGGTCGTTCGCGTGTCATGACCGTACGGTAGCGTATGGAGAAACATACGCTCCCGTATGGAGGTGCCGGCATGCGCACGGTACGGAACGTCCACGCACGCGTCATCGAGGCGCCCGCCGAGCGGGTGGGTGCCCTGCTCGACCGCCTGGCCGCCGACGACGACCCGCTCTTCCCCACTCCCGCCTGGTCGCCGATCCGGTTCGACCGCCCTCTCGGCGTCGGCGCCGAGGGTGGCCACGGCCCGGTCCGGTACCGGATCACCGAGTACATCCCGGGCCGCTGCCTCCGGTTCGACTTCCCCGCGCCCGCCGACGGCCACCACCGGCTGCACATCGAGCCCCTCGGCCCCGACCGCTGCCGCCTGGTCCACACCCTGGAACAGCGCCAGGGGGCGGCCCGCGCGCTGGTCGAGTCACTGTTCGTACGCCCCGTCCACGACACGGTCGTGGAGGAGCTCCTCGACAACGCCGAACGCGCCGCGACGGGCCGCCCCGCCGGCCGCCCCGCCGGCAGGTCGCCCTTGGTGCGGCTGCTGCACCGCTTCGGCCAGGCGCGCCCCGTCGCCACCCCGGTGCCCGACGAGGCACGGCTCGCCCGCACCGCCTTCGACCGCACCGACTTCTCCGACGCCTGGCGGATCCCGCTCGCCCCCGGCATGCCCCGCGACCCGCAGGCCTGGCGCGGCGTGCTGCCCTTCCCCGTCAAGGCGGTCGAGGGGAACGAGCTCCTCCTCGGGCTGGACGCGAGGCACCTGGACTTCCGCGCCTCCCTCCTCGTGGGCGACCAGGACGTCACCCTCAGCACGGTGGTCAGGATCCACAACCTGGCCGGCCGCATCTACTGGGGTGTCGTGCGCCACGGCCACCCGCTCATGACACGGCTGATGCTCAGCCGCACGCGGCGCACGCTCGCGCTCGCCGCACCGACGGCGGGGGAACGGCACTGGACGCGGGAAACCACCCCGGGCTGAGCGATCGGAGCCGGCAGCCGGTCGGCAGCGCCGCCGCGTCCGCCCCGGCCGGCCCGGGCACGGTCCGGCCGGCCGGCGAAGACTCGCGGCCCGTCAGGGCGATGCGGTGCCCCGGGAGGGGGTGCGCCCTCACTCGTGTGAAAACTCAGCAGGTCACTCCCTATAGGACGGCGCCAGTCCTATACGGAGGGCATGCTTCCGTCAGGACTTCTCGAGGCGGGCTGAGTGCCCCTGAGGAACTCCGGCCCTTCCGCTCGCACCCCCTCTTCCAGGAGTGAACCTGATGAAACCCCCTGCCATCTCCCCGTGCCTGGGAGTCTCCGACACCCGGGCGACCGTCGACTTCTACGAGAAGCTCGGCTTCACCGCCCTGCCCGCCGGCGACGACCCGGACGACGACCTGCGCATCCTGCTCTTCGACGGCGAGTTCGCGCTGATGGTCTACCGGGACGAGCACCTGCGCGGCTGGCTGCCCGTTCTCAAGGACACCCCGGTCGGAGCGTTCGGCATGTTCTACCTGGCAGTGGACGACTTCGACACGTACGTCGAGCGCATCCGGCCCCTGGTCACCGTCCAGAAGGACGTCATGGAGCACCAGGGCCAGAAGCTGTTCTACTTCACGGACCCCAACGGCTACGTCATCGCCGTCACCCAGAAGCAGAATTGGTGACCGCCATGACCTCCATGCGTCGTTCTCAGCCTCGGTGACAGCGAGGTACGCATCGGAACGGGAGCGGCCCGCCAGTCTGCGGAGCCTGCTCCGGTCATCAATGAGGAGCGAATTCGGCCGCTGGGAACCCGGCCGGACGAAGGGCACCACCATGACTCCCGAGGACATCGCGGAACTCGCCCTCGCGTTGCCGGAGGTGACGGAGGAGGAGCCGTACGGTCCCAACAGGCCCGTCTACAAGGTCGGCGGCAGCATCTTCGCCATGCTCGCGGCAGCCACCAGAAACCACCCCGACCAGGTCACCGTCAAGTGCGAACCCCCTCTCGCACTGCACCTGTGCGAGCAGCACGGGGCCGTACGCCCGTGGTACCGGGGCCGTCGCTGGCACTGGCTCACCGTGTGCCTGGACGATGCCACGATGCCCGACGAAGACCTCACCGACATGCTCGACCACGCCTGGGACTGCGTGGTGGCCGACCTGCCCTCCCCCACCCGCGACCGACTGCGCACCCTCCGCCACGAACAGCGAGGACCTTGAGGTCCTCCCTGTGTGGATCCTGCTGGAACGACGAACCGGTGGCGCCGGTGGAGACCAGGCCCGTGGGCGCGGGCGGCATGCCGGGAGCGGGGCTTCCGGTGTCGTCCAGACCGAAGAAGTCCACGATCCAGTGGCTGGAGCAGATGGAGTCGAGGAAGTACGCGGCCGTGGCGCCGCACCGCTCCGGTCCCGTCCCCGGGTCCACGGGAGTGCCGTGACCCATGCCCGGCACCCGGTCGACCTCCACGGCGACCGTCCCGTCGGCGGCCACGTACTGCTCCTGCCGGGTGGCGTTGGGTCCGATGAGGGTGGTGCGCGTGGGCGTCTGCGCCAGGCCGTGCAGCGCCGTCCACTGGTCGCGCAGCTCGGCGGCGTTGCGCGGCACCACCGTGGTGTCCCGGTCACCGTGCCAGATCGCCACCCTCGGCCACGGCCCCGCCCACGACGGGTGGGCGTCCCGCACACGCTGCGCCCACTGGGCAGGCGTCAGGTCCACACCGGGGTTCATGCAGGAGTACGCGGCCGCCGTGCCCCGCGCGCAGTCGTAGGGAAGCCCCGCCACCACGGCACCCGAGGCGAAGACATCGGGATAGGCGGCCAGCATCACCGAGGTCATCGCGCCTCCGGCGGACAGGCCGGTCACATGCACCCGCCGCGCGTCCGCGCCGTGGGCGGCGACGGCGTGCGCGACCATCTGCCGGATGGACGCCGCCTCGCCCTGGCCACGGCGGCTGTCGGCCGTCTGGAACCAGTTGAAGCACCTGTTGAGGTTGTTCGCCGTCGTCTGCTCGGCGAGGACCAGCAGGAAGCCGTGCCGGTCGGCGAATTCCGCCAGGCCGGAGTTGTCCGCGTAGACCTGCGCGGTCTGCGTGCACCCGTGCAGGGCGACCACCACGGGCGGCGAGGCGGGAAGGGACGCGGGACGGTGGACGTACATGTTCAATGCGCCGGGGTTCGGCCCGAACGCGGTGACGCGGGTCAGGCCGACGGCGGCGTGGGCGGTGGGTGCGGGCCCGGTGAGGGCGGCGCCGATCGCAAGGGCCAGAATGGTCACCGCGGCGAGCAGCCGCCGGAGGCGGGGGGCTGCGCCTGTGGTGGGCGTACGGCGCGAGAACGACGGGGGCATGGGCGGCTCCTCGGGGACATGCCAAAGGGATGCCCGCACCGTAGGGCGGCCCGGACACCACCGGGTATGGCAGCACGCACCACAGTCCCCCTGGCGCCGGGCGGAGCCGGAGGGATTGCGCCGGCCACCCGCGCCTGCTAAGCGGCGCACCCCGTGCCGTGCCTCGGGGAACGCCCCGGGGCAGCGCGCAGGGCGGGCTGCGCGCACCGAGCCCGGTCACGCCCCGTACACTCGTCCACCGCTGCCCGCAGCGGCGGTGAGCGACCAACAGACTTCTTGGGAAAGGTATTTCGACATGGACTCCGCCGTGCGAGGCGACGCGCCGATCTACGACAGTCTCATCGAGGAGCGCGGCGACGTCCCCGCCGACGTCCGCCGCGTGGCCGAGGAGACGCTCAGGCAGCTCACCCGGGCGCTGGACTTCGGCGCCGTGGGCCGCTCACCCGGCTACCCGGGCATGGGCTTCCCGCCCGCGTCGATATGAGCGGACGGGGAGCCGCTGACGCCTCCCCGCTGATCGCCGTGTTTCACGGCTGCTCGTCGATGAGCCCGCACACCCAGGCCAGAGCGTCGTGCACGCCACGGACCTGGGCCGCGCGCTCGGCGCTCTCGGTCGGGTCGCCGAGCTGCACCACGGCCGCGTCCAGCTCGGCCGTCAGCAGGTGGCTGGAGGGTACGTGACCGGTGCCGGCGGCCCCGGTCACCGGGGCTTCGGCGGCCCGCCCGAGCGCCCACTCGTAGGCCGCCACGGCGCCCAGTGAGAAGGGCGTCCGCAGACCGGGTGCGGCCGCCTTGTGCTCCAGCCGCTGGTACGCCGCCTCGACCTGGGCCCGGGGCTTGGTGCCGATGAGCCCGTCCTGGTTACGTTCGGAATCCACTGCCATACGTATACGTCTGACCCCAGGCGCCGATGCGATGCCCCGAAATGCGAAATTCCTCAAGGTCAGGGCAGGGTCCATTTCTGGTTGGGGCCGGTGTGGCAGGTCCACAGGTGCAGGCGGGTGCCGTCGTTCCAGGTGGCGCCTTCGGCGTCGAGGCATTTGCCGGACCGGGGGTTGCGGAGGGTCCCGTCGGTCTGGGGCTGCCATTGCTGGGCCGGGGTGGCGTTGCAGGTCCATAGCTGGATCTTGGTGCCGTCGGTGGTGGCGCCGCCGCTGATGTCCAGGCATTTGCCGAGGGCCCGCAGGGTGCCGTCGCCGGGGAGGGTCCAGGTTTGCGCGGCGGTGGTATTGCAGGTCCACAGCTGGATCCGGGTGCCGTCGCCGGTCGCGCCGCCCGCGACGTCCGCGCACTTGCCGTTCACACCCCTCACCGCACCCGTCCGGGGACCCGGCGGCGGGGTGCCGCCGGATGTCTTGACGCGGACATTGCGGAACGACACCTGATCGTCGGCACCGTGGTTCTGCAGGCCGATGTGCCCCTGGGCGAGGCTGCGCGCCGGGTCCGTGTTGGTGAAGTCGTTGATCTTGCGTCCGTTGAGGAAGACCTCCAGCCGCTCACCCGCGACCCGGATCTCGTACGTGTTCCACTCGCCCGGTGGGTTGAGCGCGGCGTCACGGGCGGTGACGTCCGCCGACCGGAACCCGTACACCGCGCCCGTCGTCCGGTCCGCGCTGTCGGTGGCGTCGATCTGGATCTCGTATCCGTTGTTCACCGCCGACCACGGATCGTCGGAGGCGGGGAATCCCACGAAGACGCCGGAATTGTCGTCGCCGTCCATCCGCCAGTCCAGCTTCAGCGAGTAGTCGCCGGTGAGTTCCCGGGCGGAATACCACAGCATCCCGAGCCCGCCCTGGGACGTGAGCGTGCCGTCGTTCAGCGCGAACGACCCCGGCCCCGCCTGCTTCCAGCCGACCGTCCCCGAACCGTCGAACAGTGGTACGTATCCGGTCTCCGGACGGCAGTCGGCCTCCGTCATCCCGGCCGCCCAGCGGATACCGCCGAGCAGATGCCGCCGGAACGCGGCCTCCGTGTACGACTCGTCCGTGTGACCGCCGCCCGTGTAGAAGGCACGGCCGCCCCGGTAGTCCTTGCACCAGGAGATCGGGTGGTCGCCGGACATGGTCCCGCCCGAGTAACTGGACTCGTCGAGCGACGCCAGGACGTGCGCGGTGGTACGCGGACTGGAGCGGTAGTTGTACCACTCGTCGAACCGCTGCCAGGCGGTGCCGAGGTGCGCCGTGGCGTCATGGGCGCGGTCCTCGACCTTCACCGTCGCCGTCTGGTTGTGCGGGTGGGAGTGGAACAGGGCGCCGGCGAGGCCCGCGTAGAAGGGCCAGTCGTACTCCGTGTCGGCGGCGGCGTGGACGCCCACGTATCCACCACCGCCCTGGATGTACTGCTCGAACGCGGTCTGCTGTGCCGCATTGAGTACGTCCCCGGTGGTCGAGAGGAAGACGACGGCCTTGTACTGCGCCAGGTTCCCGGGAGTGAAGGCCTGGGAGTCCTCCGTCGCGTCCACGGTGAAGTCGTTGCCGCCGCCCAGCGCGCGCAGCGCGGCCAGCCCGTCGTCGATGGACGAGTGACGGAAGCCCGCCGTCTTGGAGAACGCGAGGATCTTGTACGCGGGGTCCGCGGCGGCCGGACCCTGCTCGGTGACGGCCGCCGCCGGTGCGGCGGACACGCACAGCAGCGCGCCCGCGAGCCGGCAAGCGGCTCTGGTGAGAGTGGTACGCATAGCGGTTTCGCCTCCTCTCCTGCTACGGCAGGGTCCATTTCTGGTTGGGGCCGGTGTGGCAGGTCCACAGGTGCAGGCGGGTGCCGTCGTTCCAGGTGGCGCCTTCGGCGTCGAGGCATTTGCCGGACCGGGGGTTGCGGAGGGTTCCGTCGGTCTGGGGCTGCCATTGCTGGGCCGGGGTGGCGTTGCAGGTCCACAGCTGGATCTTGGTGCCGTCGGTGGTGGCGCCGCCGCTGATGTCCAGGCATTTGCCGAGGGCCCGCAGGGTGCCGTCGCCGGGGAGGGTCCAGGTTTGCGCGGCGGTGGTGTTGCAGGTCCACAGCTGGATCTTGGTGCCGTCGCCGGTCGCGCCGCCCGCGACGTCCGCGCACTTGCCGTTCACACCCCTCACCGCACCCGTCCGGGGACCCGCGCTCCCCGTACCGAAGTGGAAGTCGTCCACGTCGAACAGCGCGCCCGGGCCGCCCTTGAAGACGAGGTACAGCGCCGTCGTCCCGGCCGGCCGGTTCGAGAGCGCGGTGGAGACGTCCTGGAACGTTTCCCAGCCGCCCGTCACCGGCACCGTCGCCGTGCCGAGCAGAGCCCCGGTGGGCGAGCCGGCCCGTACCTCCAGGGTGCCGCCGACACCGCCGGAGGAGACGCGGGCGGTGAACCGGGTGGCGTCGTCCAGCACGTACGGGGTGAAGGAGATCCAGTCGCCGTTGTCGATGTGTCCGACCGTCTTCCCGCCGTGGGCGGGGGTGTGGGAGACGACCTGGACGCCCGACGAGCCGCCGTGGTGCTCGGCCTGCCGGTGGCTGGGCTGGCTGATGTTCTGGTCGTGCGTGGTGAGCGCGGGCTGGCCGTTCGCGCCCTTGTCGGTGTACTCCGCGTCCCAGACGCCGAAGATGTTCGCGTTCGGGTCGTGCTCGCCGTCCGCGATGGTCTGCACGGTGCCGGAGCAGCCGGTGGCGGAGGTCTGCGGGTGGCCGTGGCTGTCGTGTCCGATGATGAAGGTCACCTTCACCTTCGCGCAGTCGACGGTCCCGTCCTCGGGGTCGGTCACGGTGACCTTGAACGGGATGGCCGCGCCGGGGTCGATGATCCGGCCGTCGACGGGCAGTTCCAGCTTCACGGTCGGCGCGGTGTTGCCGACGGTCACCTGGACGGATGCGGTGGCGCTGAGGCCGGTGCCGTCCGAGACGGTGACGGTCGCGGTGTACTGGCCGTTGGCCGTGTACGTGTGGGACGGGTTGGCGGCCGTGGAGGTGGCGCCGTCCCCGAACTTCCACGCGTACGTCAGCGGGCCGCCGTCCGGGTCGGAGCTGCCCGCCGACGAGAACGCCACGGCCAGCGGCGCCTGGCCCGAGGTGCGGTTCGCCGAGGCCTGGGCGACGGGGGAGCGGCCCGCGGTGACGTGCTCGATGCGGTAGAGGGCCGAGTTGGCGTCCCCGTTGAAGTAGCCGGTGCCGTAGTCCAGGACGTAGAGAGCCCCGTCGGGGCCGAAGGCCATGTCCATCACCTGGGTGCCGGTCCAGGGGAAGGGGTTGATGGACTGGACGGTGCCGTCCGCGCCCTGGGCGATGCGCTTGATCCACTTGCGGCCGAACTCGCCGGCGAAGAAGTTGCCGTCGTAGTTCTGCGGAAACTTCACGGCCGACGCCGAGGAGGCGTCGTAGCGGTAGACCGGTCCGCCCATGGGCGACTCCGAGCCGCTGCCGAATTCCGGTACCGAACCGCCGTCGTACGGGATCCAGGCCGGCTGGGCCGGGGGCAGATCGGTCAGGCCGGTGTTGCGCGGCGAGGTGTTCCTGGGCGCGGCGCAGTCGAACTTCGCGCCGGTCGCGCCGGTGGCGAAGTCGTGGTCGACGTAGGCGTCGTTCTTCCCCGTGCAGTACGGCCAGCCGAAGTTGCCCGCCTTCGTGACGCGGTTGAACTCGACCTGGCCGGCCGGGCCCCGGGTCGGGCTCGCGGTGCCCGCGTCGGGCCCGTAGTCACCGACGTACACGATGCCCGTGGGCCTGTCGACGCTCATCCGGAACGGGTTGCGGAAGCCCATGGCGTAGATCTCGGGACGGGTCCTGGCGGTGCCCGGGGCGAAGAGATTGCCCGAGGGGATGGAGTACGAGCCGTCCGCGCCGACCTTGATCCGCAGGATCTTGCCGCGCAGGTCGTTGGTGTTGCCCGCCGAACGCTGGGCGTCGTAGGCCGGGTTGCGGGAGGCGCGCTCGTCGATGGGCGTGTAGCCGTCCGAGGCGAAGGGGTTGGAGTCGTCGCCGGTCGAGAGGTACAGATTGCCCTGTGCGTCGAAGTCGATGTCGCCGCCGACGTGGCAGCAGATCCCGCGGGACGCGGGTACGTCGAGGATCTTCTTCTCGCTCGCCGGGTCGAGGGTGCCGTCCGTGCGCAGGACGAAGCGCGACAGGCGGTTCACCCCGTCGAAGGGGGCGAAGTCGGCGGCCGTGCCGTCGCCGGGGGCGTCCCCGCCCGGTGTGGTGAGCTTGGGCGCGTAGTACAGGTAGACGTGGCGGTTGGACGTGAAGCCGGGGTCCACGCCGATGCCCTGGAGACCCTCCTCGTCGTGGGAGTAGACGTCGAGCTTGCCCGACACCCTGGTCGTACCGGCGGCGTCGGTGAGCCGCAGGGTGCCGTCGCGCGAGGTGTGCAGGACGGAGCGGTCGGGGAGGACCGCCATGGTCATGGGCTCGCCGGTCTCGGCCACGCCCTTGGCGAGGGTGACCTGTTGGAACTCCTCCGCCACGGCGGCGACCGCGTCGGTGGTGGCGGTGGTGGCGGTGGTGGCGGAGGTGACAGCGGCGGAGGCGGTCACGGTGGCGGGGGTCAGGAAGCCGGCCGCCAGCACCGCGGTGAGGAGCAGGGCCGGCTTCCGGCGGGGTCGTTCCGGTCTTGTGCGCACAGGAGTCTCCCGGGAACGGTGGGGGAAGCCCCGCGGTCCGGGGTGTGAGACCGCGGGGGAACACAAGGGGGAGCACAGGCGCGCGCCGTCGCGCCGAAAGGTCGCCGGCCACGGCTCATGACCGGTTCATTTCAAGGAAGTTAGCGGGCTTGGTCCGGTCGCGTAACCCCTTTCGCGGCGGCTTTCGCAACTTCTTCCTCGACCAGGACAAAGGACCGGCGGCCCGCCGGGAGGGGCGGACCGCCGGTGTGACCCGTGCCGTGGAGCGTTCGCGTCAGAACACGCTCACGCCGTACGCGCTCAGCGCCTCGGTGACGGGCTGGAAGAACGTGGTGCCCCCGCTGGAGCAGTTGCCGCTGCCGCCGGAGGTCAGACCGAGCGCGGTGCTCCCCGAGAACAACGCGCCGCCGCTGTCGCCGGGCTCGGCGCAGACGTTGGTCTGGATCATGCCGTAGACGATGTCGCCGTTGCCGTAGTTGACGGTCGCGTTCAGGCCCGTGACCGTGCCGCCACGCAGCCCGGTGGTGCTTCCGCTGCGCTGGACGGACTGGCCGACGTACGCGTTGCCCGCGGCCGTGATGTCGCGGTAGCCGCCGTTGTACAGGTACACACGGCCGTCCGCGTCCGAGGCGTTGGAGTGGCGGATGATGCCGTAGTCGTTGTTGGGGAAGCTGGAGCCCGTACGGGTGCCGAGCACCGTGGTGTTGGACGAGTTGGTGTACCAGGTGCTGCCGATGTTGGTGCAGTGACCGGCCGTCAGGGCGTAGTACGTGCTGCCGCTGCGGACGTTGAAGCCCAGCGAGCAGCGTCCGCCGCCCGCGTAGATGGCCTGGCCGCCCGCGATCAGCTTGTTGAACGTGCCCGGTGTGCGCTTGATGTCGAGCGTGCCCGCGCGGCTGCCCGCGGCCTCCTTGATGCGCGCGATCTCGGCGGCCGAGACGGTGGAGTCGGCCGTGACGACCAGCTTGCCGGTCTTCGTGTCGGTGTACCAGGCGGTACCCGGTACGTCGGCGCTGAGGACGGCGTCGCTCGCCTGGGCCAGCTGGGCGGTGGTGGCCCGGGCTCCCTCGAGCGGGGAGGCGCCGGCGCTCGGGGCGGCAAGCGCGGAGGCGGCCAGGAGAGCGGCGGCGACGGCGGTCAGCCGGGCGCCTCTCGCGATGCCGCCGAGGGGGGTGAAGCGCTTGAGGTTCACTACATCCTCCGGTGGGGGATCCGTGGCCCGCTGGGTGGGCGGGCCTGACAGAGCGCCGGCGAGACGTCGCATGACCGCTGGGTGAAGGTCATGTGCCTGACAAGCGGCGCGCTAGGAATCCTGGGCTCCGGTCGGGTGCGTGGGCAAGATCGCCTTTTGGCCGTGCTCGGCGCGCTCGCACGCCTCAGGCGCCGGGCGGGCGGGTCACGGGGTGGTGGGTGCGGGGCGTGGCGCTTCGGACGGCAGCCGGCGGGTGGGCGCGCAGGCGTGCGGAGGGGTGCGGAGGGGCGCGGAGCAAAGGCGGGGAAACTTTGCTGAGTGGTCGTCAGGTCGTTCGGAGGCGCGGGCGGTGTTCGGTGGGTCGGCGGGGGAGAGGGCTCGTGCGGCCGGCTGCGGAATCCGCCGTTCAATGCTGTTCAGAGTTCAACGGAGGCGGCGGGGGAGGGTGCCCGGGCCGGACCTTCGGTATCCGCTTCCCCGGCCTCCGGGGTGGGCGGAGGGGCGCGGGCGTTGCAGTGGCTCCCGCAATCAGGACGCCGCACAGGGAGCGAAGGGCCCCCGGCGACGGTGGCGCGACGGACCACCGCTGCCGGAGGGCCCGAGCCGTCCGGAACGGAGCGGGACCGCCGCACGCGTCACTTCCTTATGCGTCAATCACTCCCGTTCGCCCTGCGCGCCGCGGTGTCCGAATCCCGTCTTTGGCGGGTCGGCGGGCACACAGTCCGCCTCGGTCGCCTCGGTCGCCGCGATCGGTGGGATCGGTGGGGTCTGTGGGGTCGGTGCGGTGTCAGCAGGCCCAGTCCTTGTCGGGATCGAGGCCGTCCTCGCGCGGCTGGGTGAAGGAGAACCAGTTCCCCGAGTCGTCGCGGAAGATCGCCTCCGTACCGTAGGGCCGCTCCTGGGGAGCCTGGAGGAACTGCACACCCCGCTCCTTCAGCTTCTCGTAGTCCCCGTGGATGTCATCGGTCGACAGCACACCCGCACCCAGCACGCCCTTGGACACCAGCTTCCTCATCGCCTCCGCGGACTCCGGGTCCATGGCCGGGGCGCCCGGCACCATGAGCGTCAGCTGCACGTCCGGCTGGTCCTTGGCCCCGACGGTGAGCCAGCGCATGCCGCCCTCACCCATCGTCATGTCCGTGCGGACCTCCAGCCCCAGCTTCTCCGTGTAGAACTCCTTGGCCCGGTCCTGGTCCAGGACCCAGACGGTGGAAATGGCGAGACCCTTGATCATGTCGTGCTCCTCAGCGGTCGGACTTGCCCCGTCACCGTAGGCAGCGGACGCCTCAGCCCGCTTCTTCGGAATTGCGGTGCTCGGACGCCGACAGCGCGTTCGGGAACCCGCCGGCCCACAGCATCGCGTAACACCCGGGTATGAGCGCGGCCCCGCGCCCGACGTGCTTGGCGCGGTACTCGGTGGGGGAGAGCCCGGTCTCCCTCTTGAACCGGGCCGAGAACGTACCGAGGCTGGTGAAGCCCACCAGCGTGCAGATCTCGGTGACCGAGAGGTTCGCCGTACGGAGCATCTCCTCCGCGCGCTCCACGCGCCGCCTCGACAGGTACTGGCCGGGCGTCTCCCCGTACACCGCCTTGAACGCCCGGACGAAGTGATAGCGCGAATACCCCGCGTGCGCCGCCACCGCGTCGAGATCCAGCGGCTCGGCCCAGTCGCGGTCCATCGCGTCCTTGGCCAGCCGCAACTGCTTCAGGTGCCCCAGGTGCGTCGTCACGTTCCCCATGCTGGCACCCGGCACTGACAAGGGGTGTAAGGAGCCGGGTTGCGAGGAAGTCGGGAGAGACAGCAGCGAAGCCGGGCGAAGGAGAGGACATGAAGGACCGCGACCACGAGGGCCACGAGGATCACGAGGCCAAGACCGCCGCCGAAGAGGTCCTGGACGAGTTCGAGGAGGCCGAGCTGCGCCTCGACGACGGGGGCCCGGACGAGCACGACGGGGAAGCGGCTGACACCCTCACGCCCAGCAGGACGGGCCAGGAGTCCGTCCAGAACGACGAGCACCGCCGCGGCGGGCCCTCCTCCTGAGGGAGCCACGGCGCTCCGGGCCACACGGCTCGGCCACACCGTCGGCCGGACCCGGGGGCGTGCGCCTGGAGCCGCTGTCGGGGTGCCCCGGCAGCGGCACGGGGCCGCCGTGCCCGGCGGGGCGGTGGTGAGATCCGCCGTGCGGCCCGGGACCGGCTGGACGAGGATGAAGCCATACGCCCCACGTCGCCACACCCCGCACCCGCACACCGCGTACGCCCCCCCGACACAGGAAGCCCCATGACCGACAGCAGTGAGAAGCGCGAAGCTCCGGAGCCGGAGGACGAGCCCGACTTCGCCGACGAGCACTCCCGCCCCACGCATGCCGAGGAACCCTCCACGGAGGAAGCCGACGAGTCGGTGCCCTCGGGAGAGGGCGGTGACGGGGGTATGGACCCCGCCTGAGCTCTCTTCCACGGCGTGGCCGCCGCCCGCGGCGCGATGAGCGGGCGGGCGGCGGCGCGGCGGGTTCACAGCAGGGCGAGAAGGGCGTCGTCGGTACCGAGGACCGACCGCAGCGCCGGGACCTGCTGCCACGTCAGCCCAAGGGCCCGGGCCGCGAAGCGGTACGTCACGTGGTCGGCGCCGTTCGCCTTCGCGCGTACCTTTTCCAGCGCCTGCTCCCGGTCCGCGGGCAGCAGGCCTGCCCTGGCGGGCGGTCGTCCTCGCGTCCCGTGGCGTTCCCGGGCGAGCTCGTGGATGCCGGTGAGCTTCTCGGCCAGGTCGGCCGCCCCGTCCAGGGTCGGCGGCGAGATCTCCAGCAGATGCCGGGCGACGACGCTGTGCTGGATGGCCTCGTCCAGGCCGAGCCAGTGGACACGCGCGGAGGCGTCCGTGAGCGGGATCAGACGATCCACGGTTCGTACCGTCCCGCGCACTCCGCCGATCGCGGCGGTGAAGAGCGCGGAGGCCTCGGAGGGGTGCCAGGCCAGCGCGGTGGCGGCGGTCGCGGCGTCCCGGGTCGTCGGTGTCAGACTGCGGTTCCCCAGCCGGCCGAGCAGAACCTCCTGGGGGATCTCCCCGTCGGTTCCCGGACCGGCGACGTACACGGTGGCGTCGACACCGGCGAGCTTGCACGCGGCCAGGGTCAGCGCGTCCACCAGTGGGCTGCACAGGGTGTCCTCGTCGCCGTGGGCGAGGATGTCCCCGCCGATGTCGACGATCCGGACGTGTGTGCGCCCGTCACCGTGCTCATGGACGTCGTGTGCGAAGCGCCGGACCTGCTCCGCCATGCCCCGCAGCCCCTGGTAGGGGTCGAGCAGCACCAGCCTGGCCGGGAGGTCCCGGGCGAGGCGCGGGAGCGTCGAACCCGCCGGCGGCACCGGGCGGGTGACCGGGGTCACGACGGGCCGGCTGCCGACCCTCAACAGCCCCGTGAAGTGGGCATCTCCCAAGGGGCCCGGCGTGGGGTCGACCTCCAGGCGCTCCCAGGCGTACGTGACGATCGTGGGCGCACCGCCGCTCGAATCCGAATCCGAATCCGAATCCGAATCCGAATCCGAATCGGATGCGGTGCCCGTGCAGGGACCGGGGCCCGTGGCTGCGGACAGGGCGGCCGCGGACAGGGCGGCCGCGGTGATCGCGGTGCCCACGGGGTCGCCGCCCCCGCCCGCCGCGATGAAGACGTCGCTCACGCGCTGTCCCGGGCGGGGGTGATGCCCGTGATGCGTACCGGAGTCCCCATGTTCTTCTTCGCCCGCATGTTGGCGTTGTGCAGCCCCTCGTAGTACTCGCGATCGAGGTTCTTGACGTGATCGGAGTAGAACATCCAGGACAGGACGTCCCGGTACTTGAAGCCCTTCGGTGTGAGCTGGATCCGGCGCGGCCCGACGTGGTGGATGAGCCCGTTGCTCTCCGCGGCGTCCAGCACCGCGCCCACCTCACCGGCGATCTTGTCCAGGCCGAAGCGGTCCAGCTCCGACAGGTCGAGGTCGAAGGAGTCCAGTACGAGCCGTTTGCGGACGATCTCTTCCGGCGTGAGGGCGAAGCCCGTGGTGGGACGGAGCCGGTGCTCCTTCGCGGCGGCGATGTAATCGGCCACCTCGGTCAGGGACGGCTTGACGCTGCCGGTCATGTAGTCCAGGACGGACGTGTAGGAACGGGCCCCGACGCCGAGCCCGAGCAGGGGGACGCCGTGAAAGGTGAGGACCTTCTGTACGTAGCCGCCACGACCGGGCTTCTTGTAGCGGACCGAGCCCTCCTGCACGTACCCGTGCTCGGTGAACACCTTCCGCGCGTAGTCGTAACGCTCGTACAGCTCCGGCTTCCACATGTACTGGTAGGCGCCGGTCTTGGAGAACCAGGCATCCGGCCGCACGGTGAGGAAGTACGTGGAGATGGTGGTCGGGGCGAGCTTGGCGAGCTCGTCCACCGAGTGCCGCCAGGTCTCCGGGGTCTGTCCGGCGAAGCCCATGATCAGGTCCGTGGACAGGTCCGGCAGCCCCCGCTCCTGGACGATGGAGACGGCCTGGCGGATGACGTCCTCACCGGCCTGGCCGCGGCCCGCCTCCCGGATCTCCTGGGGGACGAGCGACTGGATGCCGATGTTGGCCCGGGTCAGCCCCAGCTCCAGCAGCCGGCTGAAGCCGTCGGGGTCGGCGACGATCGAGTCCGGCGTGGCCTCCACGGCGACCTCTTCCACCGTGGACCGCCAGTTCGGGTAGATCTCCGCGAGCGTGGTGAAGATCTGCTCGAAATGCCGGGTCGACAGGAGGGCCGGAGTGCCGCCCCCGATGTACACGGTGCGCAGTCGCCGCGCCCGGATGATCTCGGCGTGGTCGCGCATCTGCGTACAGAGAGCGTCGGTGTAGGCGTCGTAGAGGTCCTCGTCGGTGGAGATCACCGTGTAGAGGTTGCAGAAGCCGCACTTGTAGCGACAGAAGGGGACGTGCAGGTACAGGTTGAGTTCCGGTACCTGGTAGGCCTCCAGGTCCTTGGCCCAGACGTCGTGGACGTCCCAGGCTCCCTCTTCGAGGGGGCGGTAGGTCGACCGGGGCGGATAGGAGTACTGATAGGGCGGGATGACACCTTGTCGGATGTGGTCGGCGAGCTGATCGTGCAGGCTGTTCACGCGGGATCTCCCCATTTCGGGTCATGCCGTCGTTCTTACCGTGCGCGACGATTCGATCACGCCACATTTTGTTGAAGCTATGGGCGGTGTGCACCAAGTCACCGCCGGACAAAGCGGGTTCACCGGTAGCTTTGTCCAACTCGCGTGCGCTGACGGGCAGTTCTTTTCAGAGAAGAGGCCGATGGACGGCGCCGCGCCCTGACGGGTCCACTGACCTGGTGAACATCAGCCAAGAGCCGGGCACGACCGGCGTGATGGTGATCGAACCGATGGGGAACGCCGGGTACTTCCTCGTCGAGGCGGCCGCGCGCCTGGATCTGCGCCTCTACGCGGCCACGCACAAGACCGTCCACGACCGCTACCCACCGTGGCTCAGGGAGGCGCTCGCCGGTGTGTGCTTCACCGACCTGACGGACACCGGCCGGGCGCTGACCGACATGGAGGCGTTCTGCCGCGAACACCGGATCACCGGTGTCGCGGCCTGCTGGGAGCTGCTGACGCCGCTCACCGCCCTGCTGGCCGCACGCCTGGGGCTTCCCGGCAACGACCCCGGCCTCGCCATGGCGGCCCGCAACAAGATCGTGATGGCCGAGGCCTTCCGTGCGGCCGGAGTACCGGCCCCGTGCGGAGCGGCGGTCACCGATGCCCGGCACGCCCACCGGGTCGCCGCCTCCGCCGGGCTGGGCTGGCCGCTGGTGGTCAAGCCGGCCGAGCAGGGCGGATCCTGGGGGGTCAGCGTGGTGCACGGCCCCGACCAGCTCGACCGGGCGGTGGCCGCGGCACAGCAGCACGCCACGGCCACCCCGCACGGCCTGCCGCTGGACACCCGCGTGCTGCTGCAGAGCTATGTGCCGGGCGAGGAGTTCTCGGCCGATACGGTCGTCTGCGACGGCGTGCCCTACCCCCTGCCCGTGGTCCGCAAGGACACCACGACCGGGCGGTACCGGGTGGAGACCGGGCACACCTGCCCGGCCGGTCTGTCCCGGGAGAGCGCCCTCGCCGTGCAGCACACCGCCGCCCGCGCCGCCCTTGCCGTGGGCGTACGGAACGGCATCGCCCACACCGAGGTGAAGATCCCGCCCGGTGGCGGGGGCCCGGTCGTGATCGAGACCGGCGCACGTCCGCCCGGTGACAACATCTGCGAGATCGTCGAGGCCGCGACCGGCGTCAACGAGGCGGTCGCCCACCTGCACGCCGTGACGGGGCGCCTGCCCGACACCACGCCGACGCGTGACGCGGCCGCCGCCATCCGCTTCCTGCTCCCCGAACGTGGCGGGGTACTGGAGCGGGTGGCCGTCCCCGGCCTCCCCGGTACGCACAGCGAGATCCACATCCAGCCGGGCGAACCCGTCCCGGAACCGGCGGACAGCTCAGGGCGCATCGGCCACGTCGTGGCCCGTGCGCACACCGTCGAAGACGCCCGCCGACTGGCCGACAGGGTGTTGGCCGGCACACAAGTGAGAGTGAACTGACTGTGCAGAGCATGCGGAAACTGGCGTTCCTGCGGTCCGTCGACATCCGGCGCGCCGATCCGTACATCCAGCAGTGCGTACGGGAGCTGGCACGCGGCGGTGTGGAGACACGCCTGTTCCACACCCATGGCGAGGCGGACGACGACGACTTCCCCGGCGAACGCCAGCGAGTGGACCCCGCCGTCACCCCGGCGGAGCTCGCCCGGCTGGTGGCCGACTGGGGAGCGGACGCCGCCGTCTCCCTCTCGCTGCCCTGCGAGAACGCGCTGCGGGACGCCGTCGTGAAGCAACTCCTCGACGGCATCGGCATACCGACCGTCATGACACCGCTCGCCGCCACCCGGGCCCTGTCCGACAAGTGGGAGACCAAACAACTGCTGGACCGTGCCGGCCTGGACACCCCGCGGGGAGTCCGGGCCGATTCCGACCTCCTCGCGGGCCGGGGCCTGCCGGTGTCGGCGTACGCCGACGCCCTGCGGGTCTCCGCCGAGGAGATCGGCTACCCCCTGCTGTCCAAGCCCATCTGGGACTCCACCAGCATGGGCATCCGCGCCCTCCCCGATCCGGCGGCGCTGGACGCCTACCTGGCCGACCCGCCCGAGGTGTCGGCGGTCATCGAGGAGTGCGTCACCGGCGACCTGTGCTCGGTCGACATCGTCGGCCGGCCCGGCGGCTACCAGGTGCTACCGCTGTGCTGGACCGGAACCGCAGGCACCGAGCCGGTGTTCACCTTCGCCGACCTGCGCTGGTGCGGACCCCGGCCGGAGGCAGACGCGGCCTTCGCGCCCGTCGCGACGAAGCTGGCGGCTCTGTGCGAGGAGCTCGGTGTGTACGGGTCGGTCAACGTCGACATGATCTACACCGGCTCCCGGTACGTGGTGCTGGAGATCAATCCCCGCATCGGCGGGGCCACCACACTGTCCTGTGCGGCCTCCGGCACCAACACCTTCCGGTCGCTGGCGGACATGGCCCGCGGCCGGTACACCGCCGGGACGGCCCGCCGCACGCGGTGGGCCATCGAGTTCCTCTCCCCGGAACGGCTGTCCCCGCACGGGCGTGCCGAACTGACGGAACGCCTGGACCTCGTCACCGCGCACGAGCTGGTCATCGACGACGCCAGTCACGGCGACATCGTCGTCCTCACCGTCGCCGAGGGCGAGGAGGAGCAGGCCGTCAAGGCCCTGGAGGCGGTACACACCACGAGCGGCTTCCCCCGGCCGGAGGTGCTGGACAAGGTCCGCGCCCTGCTCGCCCCGTGACCGCCACAGGCAGCGGCGCAGGGACCGGCAACGGCGACGCCACCGGCACCGGCGACGCAACCACCGGCACCGGCACTCGCACCCGAACCGGCAGCGTCCGCCCCGGCCGGGTGCGCCGCGCACTCGGCCTCCCGGCCACGGGCGGCCACGGACTGTTCATCTCCGGCAACCTCATCGACTCCCTCGGCAACGGCATGCTCCTGCCCCTGGGACTGCTCTACTTCACCACCGCCGAAGGCCTTCCGCCGGCCGTCGTGGGCGTCGCCGTCACCCTGGGCCAGCTCGCCGCGCTCCCCGTCGTCTTCCTGGCCGGCCGCTTCATGGACCGGCGTGGCCCCCGGCGCCTCACCGTCTTCGCGAACCTCGTCGGCGCCGCCGGGTTCCTCTCCTTCCTCGCCGCCCACCGGCCCTGGCAAGTGGCCTGCGCCTACTTCCTCGTCCAGTCCGGCGTCAACGCGTACTACACGGCGCAGCGCACACTGATCACGCACACCGTCCCCGCCGCCGAGACCCGCGCCTGGTTCGCCCTGACCAGCAGTCTGCGCAACATCGGCATCGGCGCCGGGGCGGCGCTGGCGGCCACCGCGCTCGCCCTGTTCGGCTCCGGGCCCTGACCTGGCTCATCGCGGCCGCCGCGCCCCTGTACCTGGTCGCCGCCGCATGCTTCGCCGGTGTGCCCACCAGCCCACCGCCACCGGCCTCGAAGCCCCCCACCACTTCGAAAGCCCCCACCGCCTCGAAGCCCCCCACCGCCTCGAAGCTCCTCACCACCCCGAAAGCCCCCACCTCCTCGACGTCCTCCACCATCCCCGAAGAGACACCTTCCCACCCCCGACCACCTGCCGGGGCCGACGGCGACAGCACCCGCCGCTACCTGCTCCTGGTCGCCTGCAACGTCCCGTTCGTGCTGGCCCAGTCCATGCTGTCCGTCCTCATCGCCCTCTACACCACTCGAGCCCTGGGACTGCCCGCCTGGACGGCGAGCGTCCTGCTCGTCCTGAACACCGTGATGGTCTCCGCCCTCACCAGCCCCCTCACGGCCCACGCCGCACCCGCGAAGGCCCGGCACGCCATCACCCTCGGCTATGCCCTGCTCGTGGCCGCCATGCTGGCCTTCGCCGCCCCGGCACTGCCCGCACTCACCGGCACGGCGTGGCCCGCGCTGCTCGTGGCCATCGTCCTGTTCAGCCTGGCCGAGATCTTCTACTCGCCGGCCATGAACGAACTCTCCGTCACCCTTACGCCCAGCGCCGCACGCGGCAGCCGGCAAAGCCTCTACCAGCTCTCCTGGGCGGCGGGGAACATCACCGCCCCCGTCCTGTTCACCACCCTGCTCGACGCCGGCGCCCTGCTGCCCTGGGCCGCCCAGGGTGCCGCCTGCCTCCTGGCGCTGATCGCGGTCCCGGCCCTCGAACCGTCCCGCAGGGACCGCGGCCGGCCGCGCGGAAGGACACCACGTTGAAAGCCGAGATCACCACCAGCATCGCCACCGTTCCGGCGGCGGAATGGGACCGGCTCGCCCGGCACGCGGGCGTGTACCTGTCCCACCGCTGGCTCGCCGGAGAGGAGGCGGACCCCACCGCGAGCGCCTCCTACGTGCTGGTACGCGATGCCACCGGCGCCCTCGTCGCCGCGGCGCCTCTCTACGTCGTCCACACCGAACCCAACACGTACTACGAGCCGTCCCGTCTGCCGCCCGGTGCCGGGTGGCCGAGGGTGGTCGCGGGCGCCCGCCGGGGCTATCACAACTCCCCGCTGACCGACCCCGGTCTCTCCGACGAACAGCGCACCGCCTGCCTCGGCCTGCTGCGCGACGCCGCCCGCACCCTCGCCGCCCGGCACGGCACCACCCACTGGTGGCCCTACCTGACCGAGACCGCCACCCGGCAGCTCGCCGCCCTCTACCGGGCGGCCCCGCACCGGCTCGACGACGACGCCACCATCCCTCTGCCCGGCACCGGTTTCGACGACTACCTCGCCTCTCTGCCCTCGAAGCGCCGTGTCGCCATCCGCCACGAACAGGCGGCCTTCCACGCCGCCGGACTCGACGTCCGCCATCACACGCTCGCCGGCTGCCACCAGGACGCCGGCCGCCTCCTCGCGGCCCTCCAGACCGCCCACGGCCATGCCGACGACACCGCGGCCATGACGCGCCTGCTCACACAGCAGGCCGACGCCATGGGCGAGCAGGCGCGCGTCGTCGCCGCCTACGACGGCCCCCGCATGACCGCCTTCTGCCTCTACTACCACTACGGCGCCACGACCTGGCTGCGCGCCGTCGGCACCGACCCGGCCCGAGCCGTGCCGTTCGCCTACTTCGCCCTGGCCTACTACCTGCCCATCGCGGACGCCTACCGCCACGGCACCACCGCGGTGCACGCCGGTATGAAGGCCATTCGGGCCAAACGCCTCCGCGGCGCCCGCATCACCGGCCTGTACGCCCTGCATGACGGCCCGCCGGAGCACATCGGCGACAAGGACTCCGTCCACGACGGCCCGCCGGAGCGCCCGGGCGGACAAGGCGGTCCACCGGCCGCGGACACCCGTCCCTAGGCCACCGTCTGGGACGCCACGGCCTCCGGGCGCAGATCCGCCAGGTCCAGCAGGCGTGCCGGGCGGTCCGGTACCGCGATACGGCTGCTGACGGCGAGGTCCGGGCCCACGTGGAGCAGCTCGCCCGGCTCCATGAGGCGCCAGTGCGGGTTGTCGTCCATGCGCTCGCTGGCGACGACGACCGCCGGGGCGTCGGCCAGGTCGGTGGAGTGGACGCGCAACCGGCCCCCGGCGCCGGTGTGGTCGAGGTGCCGGTCGCCGTGGTGGCCGCCGGCCGGCCGGTGCAGGACGTACAGGCGGTGGGTGTCGGGATAGCGCAGCGCCCACAGCTCGTCGTGGGTGACGAGGACCAGGTTGAGCGCGTAGAGGGGCAGGCGGGCGGCGACCCAGCGGGCGGCGTCCCCGATCCCCGCCGCGACGTCGCCGCCATGGGCCCGGACTCGCCGGGTGATCAGCGCGAAGAAACGCTCCGAATCGGTGTCCCCCCTCACCAGCGCCCGGTCCTCGGCCAGTTCGGCGTCGAGCGCTTCCGGCTCCTCGATCACCCCGTTGTGGGCGAAGAGCCGTCCCTCCTGGAGGAACGGATGGGTGTTACGGGCCTCCAGGCCACCCGTGGACGCGTAGCGCACATGGGCGACGAACGTGGCGGAGCGCACCTGCCGCGCCTCCTCGGCGAAGGCACGGTCCCGGTACGCGGCGATGGGCGCCTTGTCGATCCGGGGCGTGCCGTCGTCGTCGAAGTGGCCGAGGCCCGTCCCGTCGGGGTCGCGCCGGCTCTGGTCCCTCAGGCTGTCGGGAGCGTCCAGCAGCCAGAACGTGGCACGCGTACGCCGTGGGGCGCTGCTCAGCCCGAACAGTCGGCACATCGGGGGTTCCTCTCCGCCGGTCGGTGAACGTGCTCAGTGCCGGCCGGGCCGCCCGTTGTCCTTGGTCTCGGTACCGTGGGTGAACCCACCGGCGTCGTCGGCGTCGCGCTGCGGGCCGGGCTGGCGCTCCAGCCGCGCCAGCACCCGGCGCAGGTCGTCCAGGAGCAGGTCCGCCAGGTCGTGGCCGAAGCCGTTGCGCACGACCACGCGCAGCACCGCGAGATCGTCGCGGTTCCTCGGAAAGGTGTAGGCGGGCACCAGCCAGCCGCGCTCCCGCAGCGCCGCGGACACGTCGTACACGCTGTACGCCCCGATGCCCTCCCGGATCCGGAAGGCGAACACCGGCGCCTGGCCGCCGTCCGTGACGAGCTCGAACGGGCCCAGCTCGGCGATGCGACGCGCCAGCCGCATCGCCACGTCCCGGCACGTCTGCTGCACCCGGCGGTACCCGTCGAACCCCAGCCGCAGGAAGGTGTAGTACTGCGCGACCACCTGGGCGCCGGGCCGGGAGAAGTTCAGCGCGAAGGTCGGCATGTCACCGCCCAGGTAGTTGACGTGGAAGACGAGGTCGTCCGGGAGCGCGGCGGTGTCCCGCCACAACGCCCAGCCCACTCCGGGCATGACCAGCCCATACTTGTGCCCGGACGTGTTGATCGACGCCACCCGCCGTACCCGGAAGTCCCACTCCAGACCGGGATCGACGAACGGCGCGATCATCGCGCCGGACGCACCGTCCACGTGGACCGGCACGTCCAGGCCCGTGCGCGCCTCCAGGTCGTCCAGGGCGGCCGCGATGTCCGCGACGGGCTCGTAACTGCCGTCGAACGTCGAGCCGAGGACGGCGACGACCCCGATGGTGTTCTCGTCGCACAGCTCGACCGCGGTCTCCGGCGTCAGGTGGTACCGGTCGCCCTCCATGGGGACGCAGCGGGGCTCCACCTCGAAGTAGTCGGCGAACTTCTCCCAGCAGATCTGTACGTTGATGCCCATCACCACGTTGGGCCGGTCCACGGACTTGCCCGCGGCCCTGCGGCGGTGCTGCCAGCGCCGCTTGAGCGCCAGCCCGGCCAGCATCGACGCCTCGCTCGACCCGGTCGTGGAGCACCCGATCACCTGATGGGGGTCCTCGGCGTGCCAGAGGCGCGCCAGCATCTGCACGCACCGCGTCTCCAGCTCGGCGGTCTGCGGGTATTCGTCCTTGTCGATCATGTTCTTGTCGGCGCACTCGGCCATCAGGCGCTGGGCCTGCGGCTCCGCCCAGGTGCTCACGAACGTCGCGAGGTTCAGCCGGGCGTTGCCGTCCAGCATCAGCTCGTCGTGCACGAGCTGGTAGGCGGTGTCCGGATCCATCGGCTCGTCGGGCAGGGCATGGCGCGGAACGGTGACGGGCTCGCGGCTGAAGAGCGGGTTGAGCTGGAGGTCACGGCTGCGCCGCACGTCGTGCCGGGAACGGCTCGCTCGGTTCAGGGGCATCGCTCGGCGTCCTTCCACACGGATCGGCCCGTGCCTCCATGCGCCTTTCCCGCCCTTCGGCACCCGGCCCGCACACCGCGCCCCATTCCCCCGAAATGGCCCAATGGGCTCCGCGTACGCCAACTTCCTCGACCGCGAACCGGGTTCCCTGACCACGGGCAAGCTTGCCGACTTCGTCGTCCTCTCCCGTGACATCCTCACCGCCGAGCCGCAGGACATCCCCGGCACCGTCGCCGGGACCGTCGTGGTCGGCGGGGAGGTCGTCCACACGGCGGACTGAGGCCACCGCACCGGCCCCTCCGGGGAACCGTGTGAACGTATACACGAACAGTGAACGTTGGCGCGAAACAAGGCGGTGAACGCTCTGCTCCGTACCTGGCCGGACACCCAACGCGACGGGAGCGGCCGGTATGCGCCACCGCACGTAACGGGTTTCGCCCGGACCGGTGCGCCACCCCCGGGCGTGCCGGTACGGTCCGCCCATGGACGACTTCGAGTTGACCAAGGGCATCGACGCATGCACACCGCCCGACCGGTTCGTGCGACTCCGGCTGGCCGCCTACGACGCCGCCGCGGACGCCGGCATCTCCTGGGCCCTGAAGGCCCAGCAGCCGCGCCGGGCCGAAATTCGCATCGCGCGGGAACTGCACCAGGACATCCAGGCGGCACGGGCCGCCTGGAGCGCGCCCGACACCCCTGACGACCACTGGCCCCAGCTCGTGCGCAGGCTGCACAGCCTGCTCCACATCAGCCACCTCATACCCGCCCTCCTGGAGACCAGCGGCGGACAGGACCTCGACGAGGACTTGGTCCAGGCGCTGCGGACGGCCGCCGTGATGTGCGGCGGATTCGACCGGCCGCTCACCGAACTCGAGGAGTCCCTTCGCGGCACCTCCCGCCACCACGGCCACGCGGTCGACCTCGACCTCCTGGCAGCGGCGTCCCGGCACGCCCTGACCGCCCTGCTCCTCCTGGACAAACAACTGCTGTCGAAGATCGCCGCCCGGGGGAGCATGCCCTAGAACGGAAGCACCCCCTGGTGCGGAGTCACGCCCGCGCGGAGTCACGCCCGCACGCTGCATGCCGCTGGAACCGGAAGTACGCCCCGCGCGGAGCGGGCCTCTCACACCGCCGGGCCCGCCAGGTGCCGCCCGGGGCGGTGGCGGATCCGTGCGGCCAGCACCGCCACGTCATCCTCCGCGTCGTGCGCCTCCAGCCGGGCGAGCACCTGATCGAGCAGCTCCTGCGTCCCGGCCCCGGGCGGCAGGCGCAACCCGGCCAGCCGCGCCAGCGACACGTCGATGTCCTCGCCGCGCCGCTCCACCAGGCCGTCGGTGAACAGCACCAGCGTCTCCGTCGCGTCGAGATCGCGGGCGCCCAGCTCATAACCCCCCACACCCGTCCCCAGCGGCGGACCGACCGGCACGTGCACCAGTTCCCCCGTGCCGTCCACGGTGAACACGGCGGGCGGCAGGTGCCCGGCACTGGCGAACGCCGCCTTGCCACGCGCCGGATCGACCCGGACGAGCAGGCAGGTGGCGGGCCGGCGGCCGGCGTCCTCGGTGATGGCCGCGTCGAGCTGCCGCAGCACCCGGTGCGGTGGCAGGTCCGTGGAGGCGACGTAACGCAGCATCGACCGGTAGGCGTTCATGTCGACGGCCGCGTCCAGGCCGTGCCCCATGACGTCGCCCATGACGAGCAGCGTCCGCCCGTAGTGCAGCCGCACCGTTTCGAACCAGTCGCCTCCCACCAGGGTCCCGTCGCCCGCCGGCAGGTAGCGGGTCGCGAGGTCGAGGTTCGGGTGGGGCCGCCCCGGCTCGGCCAGCAGCGCCCGCTGGAGGTTCAGCGCCGTACTGTGTGTCGCCGTGTGCCGGCGGGCGTGCCCGAGGTGTACGGCGGCCAGCCGGGCCGCGTAGTGCACGGCGGCCGTCTCGTCGTCCGTGAACGCCGGACCCGCGCGGACGGCGAGCAGCACGCCGTACACACGGCCCAGCGCCAGCAGCGGTACGGACACCGCGCTGAGCGGGCCGTCGGCCGGCCTGCCGCGGGCGGCCGTGATCGGATGCCCCTCGTCCAGAGCGCGGACCGCCAAGGGACGGCCGGTCCCCGTCGGCACGACCCCGGGCGCCAGCAGCTCCGCACGGCCGGCGGTCGCCGCACGGACCAGCCCCGCCGCCGGGACGGGGCCCGAGACCGGGGCGTCCTCCGGCAGCAGGTCCACCGCGGCGGCGTCGCACAGTCGCCCGCGGACGAACGCGGCCAGTTCCGCGCAGGTGGTCTGCTCGTCCAGGCTGGTCCCGATGGACTCGACGGCCTGCTCCATCGCCCCGAGCCGGGCCACGACAGGGGCGGCGCGGCCACGCGTCAGGTCCGCGGAGTCACTGCCCTCGGTCAACGGCAGCACCTCCATGCCAGGAGCTGGTACATCCAGTGTGACGGGAGCGGCGCCGGACCGCGTCCGGGTGCCTGCCCGCCCCCGTCACCCCGTCACCGCCGTGACAACCGCCGCCAGGAGCGGCGCACCAGCCGCCGCAGTCGCCGCACCGGCCGGTACGGCCCGCCCCGCGCCGGTTCCCCGGCGGCACCGCCCAGCGGGACCTGCGGCATCAGATAGCGCATGCCGCCGGTCTCCAGCACGCAGAAGGGGACACCGCCCATCTCGCGGGGATGGCTGACCGTGACGGCGACCGGCCGCGGCGGATCGCCGGGCAGTTCCGCCGTCACCGTGCCGCCCTTGTGCCGGCCCGGCCCGTACGCGACGACCTTGCCGTCCACCAGGACCTCGAACGCGCCGGTGCCGCCCACGAACTGGACGGTGACGGAGTGTCCGTCCTGATCGACATGAAAACGGTGACCGAGGGCCATGACGTGCCTCCCGGGTCAGTACGAGCCGACCGTAACCCCAGC
The DNA here is from genome assembly GCF_055590785.1 of Streptomyces sp. NPDC041796. Classification (NCBI taxonomy): domain Bacteria; kingdom Bacillati; phylum Actinomycetota; class Actinomycetes; order Kitasatosporales; family Streptomycetaceae; genus Streptomyces; species Streptomyces sp. NPDC041796. The sequence continues at coordinate 286,519 of NZ_JBVJAH010000002.1, read as the reverse complement.
GTACGTACCGCGGCCCCCGCGCCGCCGCCTCACGCCCAGAGCGCCGCCGCCAGCGATACGCCCGCGAGGACCGCGCCCAGACCGGCGACCACACTGCCGACCACGTTCAGGGCCGCGTAGAACACGGCCCCGCCCTCCACCAGGCGCAGCGTTTCGTAGGAGAACGTCGAATAGGTGGTGAGCGCCCCGCACAGCCCCGTACCCAGCAGCAACCGCAGCCCCGACGGAGCCGCCCCCGCCGTGACCGCGCCCGTCACCACCCCCAGCACCAGGCAGCCCAGCACGTTGACCGTGAACGTGCCCCACGGGAAGACCGAGTCGTGCCTCGCCTGCACGGCCCGGTCGGTCAGGTACCGCAGCGGCGCCCCGACCGCCGCGCCCGTGACCACCCACACCCAGTTCACGTCGCCCGCTCCCCGTCGGCGAACCGGACGACCTCACAGGCGTCGAGGACCACCAGCCCGTCCCCGAGCAGCCCGTCCAGTCGCGGCAGGAACGCCCGGACGCGTTCCTCGGCATCCACGATCACGACCGCGACGGGCAGGTCCTCGCTCAGTGAGAGCAACCGTGCGGTGTGCACCAGGGACGACGCCCCGAAACCCTCGAAGCCGCGGAAGACCGAAGCCCCGGCCAGCCCCGCCTCATGGGCCCGATGGACGATCTCGCTGTACACGGGCCGGTGACGCCATACGTCGTTCTCGCTCACGAAGATGGTCGCCCGCAGCGCCCGTTCGCCCACCACCGGTCCGGTCATACCCGCCTCCACGCGATCACGCGGCGCGTCAGCCACGCCGCCGTCCCCACCGCCGCCAGCGCCAGCGCCGGCGTCAGCCCGAGATACACCAGCCCGGCCCGGGCCCGTGCGCCTTCCACGAGCTGCTGGACGTCCACCGCGTACGTGGAGAACGTGGTGAACCCGCCGAGCACGCCCGTACCGAAGAAGGGCCGAACCAGCCGGTGGGCGGCCCACACGTCGCTGATCACCACCATGAACACACCGATCAGCGCGCAGCCGACGGTGTTGACACCCAGCGTCGTCCACGGAAAGCCGCCCATGGGGGTGGGCCACAGCAGCGACGCGCCGTAGCGTGCGGAGGCGCCCATCGCGCCGCCGAGTGCCACGACCGCCACCACCGGCGCCTGACCGCGCCACGCTGTCATGAACGTCCGTCTCCACCGGCTGGGGCCGCCCCGTGCCGGCCGCGGCCGTCAGCGTAACGCCCGGCTACCGCCGCAGGCCGTCCAGGGGCCGCAGGTCGGTGTCGGTCAGGGCACGCCCGGCGCCCTGCGGCTCGGGGCTGCCGGTGTTGCCGTACGACTGCGTCGAGAAGTTGCCGTTCTGCGTGTGCACCTGGCGGTCGTCCACCGCGGAGGCCACGGGCGCGGAGGCACCGAGAACGGCCGCGGCGACGCCGGCGGTGGCCAGAACCTTCTTGATCATGGGCTCGTCCTTATCGTCGAAGGCGTCGAAGGTCGTCGAAGCGACCGGGAGTTCGGTCTGCGTAACGGTCCCGCGCCGACGGACGTATGCCGCATTCACCCGTTTGCCGGGGCGACCGGGCCGGTGGTCACCGGCGCACCGGCCGGAAGTACCGCTCCAGGGCCCACGCCGACAGCCGCCGACCGGCGGCGTTGCCGGCGGTGTCGGCGAACCGGGTGCGGATGCCCGCCCACACGCAGCAGTGACCCCGGGGCGGGCGCTCAACCGCTCCGCCACCGGGGCCTGCGCTGTCCGGGGCAGTCACGCCACCCGGACGGAGTGAGCCGCGTCAGTCGTCGACGCGCTCCATGACCTCGCCGAGGTCGACGAACGCGAAGTTCGTGGCCTCGCGCTCCCCGTCCACCGGAGTGTCGTGGCCGTCCTGCACGACCAGCAGCCCGTGCGGATACCTCGTGCCGAGCGGGGCGTTGAGGACGGCGGCACCGTCGCACTCCTCCGACCCGTCGACCGCGCCGTCGGCCGTGGCGGTGACACGGAACCCACCCTCGTACTCGCCCGCGTCCTCCAGCTCACGGTCGTACAGGGCGAAGGTGTCGTCGCCCTGGCTGGAGGCCAGCAGGTAGCCGTCGCCGTCGGACTCGGTGAGCAGGGTCAGGCCCTCGACGTCCGCCGCCAGGCGGGTGCCGCCGAACCCCGGGTCGGCGCCGGCGGCGCACTCCTCGCTCTCCTCGTCGTACACCGCCGGTACGCCGTACTCGCGGACGCGGTCGAGGAGCTTCGGCGCGGCGCCCGTCAGGTCCGCGCGCATGAGCCAGATGCCGACGTCCTCCTGCCCGGCGTACAGCATGCCGTTGGCCGGGTCGACCACCATTCCCTCGACCTGGGGCAGCTCGCCGGGCTCGCCGCACGGCGTCCAGGAGGTGCCGTCGGGCAGCCGGAAGGAGGACGGCAGGTCCAGGCTGCGGATCTTCCGGTAGGTCACCGTGCCGTGCGGGGTGGGCAGGAGTTCCAGCAGGGCGACGGTGGTGCGGTTGCGGCGGCTGACCAGCGCGTACGAACGGCCGGACGCGGCATCGGTCCAGGTGGCGAGCCCGTAGGCGGTGTGCTGCTCGTTGATCTCGGCCTGGTTCGCCGAGAACACCGGCGGGGCGGCGGGGTCGGTGACGTCGACGAGCGGGCCGCCGGCGCGGCCGGGGGCGATGCGGTGGATCCGCAGCCGGTCGTGGCCGCGGTCGGTCGTGACGGCGACGTCCGCGCGGCCGGACGACAGGCGCACACCGTGGACCAGGTCGACGTTGTTGAAGCGGCCCGGGGCGTCGTCCGGCCCGGCGGCCGGGGGAGCGGACACCGACTGCACCCGGCGGGCGTCGAGGTCGTACACGCGCAGGCCGCCCTCCTTCGCGGTGGCGATGACCAGGCTGCGGTCCGGGTGGGCGGCGTTGCGCCAGATCGCCGGGTCGTCGGCGTTGGCGTTGCCGCCCGCCTCGTCGTCGTACAGCGTGGCGGTCTCCGCGCGGGGAGCGACACCAGGCAGCGACGTGGCGGTGCGTGCCGGGTGCGCGGCGACGGGAGGCGTGGCGGTGAGCGCCGCCAGAGCCGTACCCAGGACGAGGGCGGCCGACCGGACGGGACGGTGCCTGAACACGAGAGGAACCCCTTGCTGTCGGGAGCATGGCAAACCGGTGCCGATCCTTCGATGGCGCGGTGACCGGCCGGCCTACGCCCGGTGTGCCTCTCGTGAACTCGTCGCGTCGCGGTCCGCCCGCCGCTCAGGTGGGCGCCCCGGGCGCCGGCGCCTCGGCGGGCATCTCCTCCGGCACGGCCACCGGGCCGGGCGCCGGTCCACCGGGCTCGAACCCCGCCAGCATCCGCTCCAGCTCCGCCTGGTCCGGGCCCATGAAGGGGTCGGCTCCGGGCGCGGCGCTGATCGAGTCGACCATCCGCGACGCGAGGCCGGTGGCCGGCGGCAGATGCGTCGACAGCACGATCTCGGGGTCCATCTCCCGCAGCGGCCGCACGGTGGCGAGGTACTTGTCGACATCCACGGTGTGCACCCACGGGCTGTCGACGGTGGCCCACAGCAACTGCGCGGCCCGCAACTGCTCCGGAACGAGCGCCCCCGCGTCGTCACCCTCGGCCAGGTCCACGCTCGGCATGGGCGCCCCGAAGCAGTCCGAACTGAAGCAGGCACGCGCCCTGTCGTCGTAGAAGCCCACCGTCGCCGGATTGTCGAAGAGCGGCGGCCGGAACGCCCTGAGCGTACGGTCACCGACGTCCAGGGACTGGCCCGGGTTCAGCAGGAACACCCGCTCCAGCGGCAGCGGCCGCTCGGTGGACATGATCCCGGCGCCGACGTACGTGGTGACGATCCGCGCCTGCGGAGCCGCCTCCAGCAGCGCGAACAAGCCGCCCGTGTGGTCCCGGTCGGGGTGGGTCAGCCATATCCACCGCACGTCCGCGGGGTCGACCGCCGAGCCGAGCGTCTCCAGGAAGTTCCGGTCGGGCAGGCTCACACCGGTGTCGACGACGACCGGTTCCTCCGCGTGCAGGACGAAGGCGTTGATGGGCAGGAATCCGATGCCGGCCACCTCGAGGGAGTCCGCGAGGACGGTGATGTCGCGCCCAGCTCTGTGCATGGTCATGGTGGAGCTCCGATCCCCCCGGCGGTGGAGAAGGCTCGCGGCCGCGGACGGGAAGCGCGCGGGCCCCCGCCCGTGACTCGCTCCCCGTCTTCCATGGTGGTCCCGCCCGCACCCGCGCGCATTCCGGCCGCGCGATCGCGGCGGCGGCGTTCGGCAGGGGGAGCCGGTGGTACTCGGCTCAGCAGCCGTTCCGGCCCACCGGCGTGCGTGCGCGCCGGTATGGAGGCACGGTGGCAGGACGGAGAGGAGCGGTCATGGGCGGCGCAGAGGGGACCCCGGCCGACCGTGGCACGGCGGGCGGTCCGGGGGCGGAGGCGGCGGTGGCCGAGCCGTCGTCCGCGGAAGGGCTGCTCGACGTCCTCGGAGTGGCCGCCGTGGTGCTGGACGCGGACGGGCGCATCGTGCTGTGGAGCCCCCAGGCCGAGGAACTGCTGGGCTACACGGCCGAGGAGGCGCTCGGCCAGTACGGCGCGCACCTCCTGGTCGCCGAGGAGAACTTCGAACGGGTCATCCACCTGTTCGAACAGGTGATGAGCAGTGGGGACGCGTGGTCGGGGGAGTTCCCCGTACGGCGCAAGGACGGCACGACACGCGTGCTGGACTTCCGCAACATGCGGCTCCTGGACGACCGGGGCGACTACTACGCCCTGGGCCTCGCCACCGACCAGGCGACGCTGCGCAGGGTCGAACGGGACCTGGCGCTGTCGGTACGTCTGGTCGACCAGTCCCCGATCGGCCTCGCCGTCCTCGGCCCCGATCTGCGGTACGTGGGGGTCAACGCGGCCCTGGAGCGGATCGACGGGCTGAGCGCCGACGAGCACAAGGGCCGACGCGTCGCGGAGGTGCTCCCGTTCGTCGACGCCGAGACGGTCGACGAGGCGATGAGGGGCGTCCTGGACACCGGCGTACCCGTGCTCGACCGGCAGATGGTGGGCCGTACCGCCGCGGACCCCGACACCGATCACGCCTGGTCGGTGTCGCTGTACCGGCTGGAGGACGTCGGGGGCCGGGTGCTGGGGCTGGCCGTGTCGGTGGTCGACGTGACCGACCGCTACCGTGCGGCCACGGAGGCCGAGCGGGCGCGCCACCGCCTGTCCCTGGTCGCCGACGCCTCGGTACGCATCGGCACCACCCTCGACCTGGAGCAGACCGCCCGCGAGCTGGCGGGCATCGCCGTACCCGAGCTCGCCGACGTCGCCGCGGTCGACCTCCTGGACACCGTGCTGGAAGGGCGGCCCGGCCGCGTGGCCGCGGACGGTCCGGCGGTCATCCGGGCCCTGGCCGTCGCCGCCGCCTACCCGACCGTCGCGGTCGAGGCCGCCGACCGGCCGGGCGAACCGGCCCACTACAGCGCCGACCGGCTCGTCACCCGCTGCGTGCGCACCGCGCGGCCGGTCCTGGTGGCCGAGGTCGACGACGACTCCCTGTCCTGCATCGCCCGGGACCGTCACGCGGCGGACCTCCTGGCCAAGGCAGGCGTCCACTCGTACCTGGCCGTGCCGCTGATCGCCCGGGGCGAAGTGCTGGGCGCCCTCGACCTCAAACGCGCCCGCAACCCGCTCCCCTTCACCGAGGACGACGCCCTGCTCGCGAGCGAGCTGGCCGCTCGGGCGGCGGTCTGCATCGACAACGCCCGCCTCTTCCGCCGGCAGCGGGAGACCGCGCTGACCCTCCAGCGCAGCCTGCTCCCCAAGGCGCCCCGCCATCTCGTGGGCCTGGAAGTCGCCTCCCGCTACCAGCCGGCCGGGGCGGGCAGCGAGGTGGGGGGCGACTGGTTCGACATCGTCCCCATGGACGACGGACGCACCGCCCTCGTGGTGGGCGACGTGATGGGCAGCGGCATCAACTCCGCCACCACCATGGGCCGTCTGCGCACCGCCACCCAGACCTTGTCACGGCTCGCCCTCGAACCCGCCGAGGTCCTCCGGCACCTCGACGAGATCATCGCCGACCTGGAACCGTCCCTCGCCACCTGTGTGTACGCGGTCTACGACCCCCACCGCGCCCAGTGTTGCCTGGGTACCGCGGGCCACCCCCCACCCGTCCTCGTCCGCGCCGGTGAAGGCCCCCGACTGCTCGATCTGCCCTCGGGCGCCCCCCTGGGAGTCGGCGGCGTCCCGTTCCACGACGTCACCACCGCCATGGCCCCGGGCGACCGGCTGGTGCTCTACACCGACGGCCTGGTCGAAACCCGCGACCAGGACATCGACACCCGCCTGGACCAACTGCTGGACCTCCTCCGCACACCCGACCCGTCCCTTGAGCACACCTGCGACCGCCTCCTCCGCGAACTGCGGCACGGCGGCAACCACGACGACGTCGCCCTCCTGGTCGCCCGCGTCCGCGACTGACCCCGGTCCGGTCGGCCTCCCGGAAAACCGATCGCCCCGTCAGGCCGCCCGTCCCTACGCTGTCCCGAGCGGGACCGCGCGCGGCCCCGTAGGTTGCGGAGCCGTGGCAGAGCGGTCCATTGCGATCGCCGTGGGGGAGGTCCCCCTCACGGCGACTGAGGGGTTACGGCGGACCTGCCCGCACCCTTCCGCGGGTTCGAATCCCGTCGGCTCCGCAACTGCCCTTTCACCGAGCGGGTCCGCGGACCGGGAGGCAGGCGCGGCCGCTTCGACGGGTCCCGGCCTCCACCGCGCCTTTCCGGGAAACCCGCCCCTGAGCTCGATGTGCGAGCACGCCCGGTCCCGACGATATGACCGGACCCGGTGGTATTGGCCGTGACTGATGGCTGATTGGGGCGTTGGTCTGGCTATGACCACGTCTCAGCGTATTCTCGCCGCCCTCGCCCTGGCCGCCGGCGCTTCCGTGCTGTCGGCCCCCACCGCGGGGGCGGCCATCGTGCCCGCGCCGGGCCCCCAGGGGCCGTCGCTCCTCAACCGGGTCGACGACCTCGCGTCGATCGCCGTCGACCCCGAGCACCGTGACCAGGTACCCACGGTGACCGAGCAGTTCGACGGGCTCGACGGCCTCCAGCGTCTCGGTGAGGCGCGGCAGCTCATCGATCCGGTGGCGCCGGTGCTGGGGCTGCTCCCGGTGAGCTGAGCCGCCGGTCCGTGAGGGGCGCGGCTACTCGAACCGGGCCGTGTCGCCCGCCCCTCGGCGTACGATCTCGGCCTCGCCGCCCGAGAAGTCGATGACCGTGGTCGGTTCGGTGCCGCAGTCACCCGAGTCGACCACGGCGTCCACCACGTGGTCCAGACGCTCCTTGATCTCCCAGCCCTGCGTCAGCGGCTCCTCCTCGTCCGGCAGGAGGAGGGTGCTGGACAGCAGCGGCTCACCGAGCTCGGCGAGCAGTGCCTGGGTGACCACATGGTCCGGGATCCGGACCCCGACGGTCTTCTTCTTGGGGTGCAGCAGTTGGCGGGGCACCTCCTTCGTCGCGGGGAGGATGAAGGTGTAGCTGCCGGGTGTCGCCGCCTTGATCGCGCGGAAGACGTCGTTGTCGATGTGCACGAACTGGCCGAGCTGCGCGAAGTTCTCGCACACCAGAGTGAAATGGTGACGGTCGTCAAGGTTCCGGATCGACCTGATCCGGCCGATGCCGTCACGGTTGCCGAGCTGGGAGCCCAGGGCGAAACAGGAATCCGTCGGGTACGCGACGAGCGCGCCGGAGCGGATCATGTCGGCCACGCTGCTGATCGTGCGCCGCTGGGGGTTCTCGGGGTGCACGTCGAAATACTTCGCCATCCGCCGAGCCTACGCGATCAGGCCACCCGCGCCCACGCGGCCCGGACACCGCCGCGTCATCCGAGCCCACTCCGCGTCCCCCGGCACCCCGGCGAACGCGGCGCCATTGCCAGGGAACGGGCGAGGTCGTTGCGCCGACGGCAGGTGGACCGAACGCGGCCGGCCCTCACCGCCGGGACACGTGCTCCATCGGCAGGAGCTCGGGCCGCTTCGCGGTGCGTCCGTCGCCGGAGGACCGGCCGCGGAGCCGGCGTCCCAGCCAGGGGCCCAGGAATCCGGCCGCCCAGCGCAGTTCGGCCCCCGCGGCACGCCACGCCGTCGGGGCCGGGTGCGGTGGCAGCGGGCGGGCCCAGGCGTCGTCGCTGCCGGGCAGACGGAGGGCCTGGGCGACGGCCGCCGCGATCCGCTCGTGGCCGAGGGGCCCGGCGTGGAGACGGTCCGCGGTCCACAACCGGGGGTCGGCGGAGACGGCCTCCGCGCCCGTGTCGGCGACCGTGACGCCGTGGCGGGCGGCGGCCGCGCGGATACGGGTGTTGAGGTCGGACACCCGGGACCTGAGCGGTCGGGCGAGCGGCGCGATCCGCCCGATGTCGGGGAAGGTCAGCGTCACCACATGGGCCCCGGCGGCCGAGAGCGCGGCGAACATCTCTTCCAGGTGACCGGCCACCTCCTCGGCGTCGAACCGGGGCCGCAGCAGGTCGTTCACCCCGGCGACGACCGTGGCCAGGTCGGGTCGGAGGGCCAGGGCGGGCGTGAGCTGTTCGGCACGGACCTGACCGGCGAGACGCCCTCGTACGCCCAGATTGGCGTACCGGAGGCCGGGGTGTGCCGCAGTGAGGTGCTCGGCGAGCCGGTCCGCCCAGCCCCGGAGGCCGGTCGTGTCGTCCCCGTCGCCGATTCCTTCGGTCATGCTGTCGCCCAGGGCGACGTAACGCGCGTACTCACCGACGGGCATGATCGGTCCTCTGCCTCTCTCTCAGGACTCCCGCGATCCGCAGGCACCAGTCGCGGTGCTCCCGCTCGAAGGACAGGCCGCGCAGACAGGTCAGGTACGGTCCGATCCGCTCGCCCCGGAGCAGGAACTCCTCCTCGTCCGCGCCGCCGCGCATCTGCCGCAGCAAGGTGCTCAGGAGCTCGATCTTGGCCTCGGCCGCGGCCGCCCGCTCCTCGAGCTGCTCGATCACGGGAGCGGTGCCGATACGGTCGGCCGCCTGCACCTTGACGAGCAGATCGTCGCGGATGAACGAGGGCTTCGACGCGGCCTCGGCGAACGTCTCCAGTTCCGCCCGTCCGGCCTCGGTGACCCGGAAGAGGCGCTTGTTGGGCCGGGACTCCTGGACCACCTGCCGGCCCGCGACGAGCCCTTCCTTCTCCAGCTTGGTGAGCTCGGCGTACAGCTGCTGCGGCAGCGCGTACCAGAAGTTGGCGACGCCGATGTCGAACGCCTTCGCCAACTGGTACCCGCTGTACTCGCCGTCCAGCAGCGCGGCCAGCACCGCATGCCGCAAGGCCATCGTGGCGGTCCCCTTCCCCTTCCGTGCCCGAGCCTGCATCATACTCAAAAAAGTGACTAGTCAGATTCTTGAGTACGAGGAGGGGTCATGGGGACCTGGCAGAAGACCGCCGACGATTTCCGCGCCGCGGTGGAGAAGCGGGAACTCGCCGCACTGGAGAACCTGTTCACCGAGGACATCCGCCTCTACAGCCCGGTGAAGTTCACCCCCTTCGAGGGCAGGCCCATGGTGCTGGGACTCTTCGGCGTCCTGCTGCGGACCTTCGAGGACCTCCGCTACATCGGGCATTTCGAGGGTGCCGCCGAGACCAGCGGTGACGGCCGGGAGGCTCCGGCGGCGATCCTGCCCTTCCGCGCCACCGTGGGCGGCAAACGGATCCACGGCATCGACCTGCTCCACTTCGACGGGGCCGGCCGGATCAGGGAGTTAACCGTGATGGTCCGTCCGCAGTCCGCCGTGCACGCGCTCGGGGAGGCGGTACTCGCCGGCCTCGTCGCCGACGGCCTCGTCCCGACGGCGGGCTGACCGGTTCCACGGACCGTCGGGGAGAGGGTGCGTCGGGCCGGCATCTTCGCTCGTGACGCCCTGCTGTGGAAGCTCGAAGGTCTGTCGGAATGCGACATCCGCCGGCCCGTGACTCCGACCGGGACCAACCTGTTGGGGCTGGTCAAGCATGTGACAGGCGCCGAGGCGATGTACTTCGGTGACACCTTCGGACGGCCGGTCGACGCACCACCGCTCCGGAACACGGGCGACGCGGAACCCAACGCGGATCTGTGGGCGACGGCCGATGAGACGCGTGAGGACATCGTCGAGCAGTACCGGCGGGTGTGCGCGCATTCGGACGCGACGATCGAGTCGTTGGACCTCGACGCGGTCGGCCGCCTGCCGAGGGGTGACCGGAGCGGGATCACGCTTCACCGCATCCTCGTTCACATGATCGCCGAGACCGATCGGCACGCGGGGCATGCCGACATCGTCCGGGAACTCGTCGACGGAGCCGTCGGGTTGCGCGACGGCGGCGACAACATGCCTGCCGGCGACCCGGCATGGTGGGAGAGCCACCGGAAACGGCTGGAGCGCATCGCCGAGGAGGCCGCACGAAAGGCGTAGTCCTGCACTTCAGCGAGCCGACGGCGTCCTGGACCCCGCCGCCGGTCCGCCCCGCCCACACCACGCAGGCGGGGGGGGGGGGGGGGGGGGGGGGGGGGGGGGAGGGGGGGTGGGGGGGGGGGGGGGGGGGGGGGGGGGGGGGGGGGGGGGGGGGGGGGGT
>NZ_JBVJAH010000002.1:149489-275945 GCF_055590785.1 Streptomyces sp. NPDC041796 | reverse complement strand
TCTTTCACTTAGGCGACCAGACTGCGTCCGACCCCCCCCCCCCCCCCCCCCCCCCCCCCCCCCCCCCCCCTCCCCCCCCCCCCCCCCCCCCCCCCCCGCCTGCGTGGTGTCGGGTGCGGGGACTCAGTTGGCCGGTGCCTGGTACAGGCCACGGCCCGCACGGCGGGCGCGGGAGGTCGCGACGAGCCGGTCGAGAGTGCTGCGTACGGTGTTGATGGCACCGGTGGAGTCGTCCCGGCCGAGCTCCTTGGCGACGTCCCGGGCGCGCAGAGGCGTGTCGCCGTTGCGGGCGAGGACGGCGGCGACCTGGTCGGTCAGACCACCGGTGCTGTCCTCGGCGACGGGGGAGGAGGCCTTGACCGCCGGCTTCGCGGCCGCCGGCTTCTTCGCGGTGTCGGCCTTGCCGGTCCCGGCCTTCACGGTCTTCGTGCTCTTGGTGGACTTCGTCGCCCTGGCGGGCGTGGCCTTCTTCGCCGGGCGGGACTTCGCCGCCGGCTTGGCCGCCGGCTTGGCGGGCTTCTTGGCCGGGCTCTTCCGTCCGGCGGCCGTGCCGCGGGAGGTGCGCTGCGCGGGAACCTCCGGCGCGGCGGCCGGCTCCTCCGGCGCGGTGACCGGCTCCTCCTGCGTGGCGGCCGGCTCCTGCGCGGTGACCGGTTCCTCCTGCGCGGCGGTCGACTCCTCCTGCGCGGGCTTCGGCGCCGGCTCCTGCTCCGTGGCCGGGGCGGCGGGCGCCTCCTCCGGCGCGGGCTCAGCGGCTGCGTCAGGGCCGGCCGGTGCTTCCTCGGCCTTGGCGGGTGCTTCGGTGCGCGGTGCCGGGACCGCCGCGGTGGACAGGGCCTGCAGCGCGGTGAGGGCGCCGCGGACGGACTCGAGCCGTTCGGTGACGGCCGCGAGGTCCTTCTCCAGCGCCTGCTGGTGTTGTTCGAGTTGGGGGAGTTCTTCCCTCAGCAGTGCGGTGGTCGCTTCGATGTTGTCTGCTGCGGTGGCCGGGATGGGCACGTGTCCTCCTACGGGCTTGGTGGCGTTGTGAAGGATGGAAACTGTGCTGCAGAGTACGGCTGTGGCGTTGTGTCAAGCAAACAAGCGATGGGCGTCGCCTTGTGTTTCAACGCGACGGCCACCATGCTGCCTTGTTCTCCCGCGGCCAACTGTTGTGCCTCGTAGGGCCGTTGCGGCCAACACGGCTCCGATCAGAAGCCGTTCGATTCCCCGGGTGGGTCACCCGGGAGAAAGGTGACGTGCGGCGCTCCGGTGCGAGGATGAACGACGACTTCCCCCGCCACGCCGTACACCTCCGCGATCAGCCGCTCGGTGAGCACCTGGCGCGGCGGACCCGACGCCACCACCTCGCCGTCACGCAGGACGCAGAGGCGGTCGCAGTAGTAGGCGGCCAGGTTGAGGTCGTGCAACGCGACCAGGACCGTGGCGGGCAGGCGGCGCAGCATGCCGAGTACGTCCAGTTGGTGGCGTACGTCGAGGTGATTGGTCGGCTCGTCCAGTACCAGGAGCGACGGCTGCTGGGCGAGGGCACGGGCGATGAGTACGCGTTGCCGCTCACCGCCGGACAGCCGGTCGAAGGGACGGTCCGCCAGTTCCACCGCGTCGACCGCAGCCAGCGACGACTCGATCAGCCGTACGTCCTCGGCGTTGTCGCCGTCGAGCAGCCGCTTGTGCGGGGTGCGGCCCATGGCCACCACTTCCCGTACGGTGAGGTCTAAGTCGGCACCCGGCTCCTGCACCACGACGGCCATGGTCCGGGCCAGTCGGCGTACGGGCAGTGACCAGACGTCGTCGCCGTCGATGCGTATGCTCCCCGCGTCCGGACGCAGGACGCGGTAGACGGCACGCAAGAGACTGGACTTGCCACTCCCGTTGGGACCCACGAGGCCGATCACCTCACCGGACGCGGCGGTCAGCGAGACCTCGCGTACCAGGTGATGGGCCCCGGCGGTCAGGCCGAGGCCCTCGATGGCGAGGTGGTGTGCGGTCATGCCACTCCTCGGTCGGTGTTCCGCCGGGCGTCCCGGCGCATCAGCCACAGGAAGAACGGCCCGCCGCACAACGCGGTCAGGACGCCGACGGGAATCTCCATCGGCGCCGCGATCGTACGCGCGGCGACATCGGCCCAGACGAGGAAGACCGCGCCGGCCAGCGCGGCCGTCGGCAACACCCGTCGGTGGTCACCGCCGACGAAGAGGCGCACCATGTGCGGCAGTATCAGCCCGACGAAAGCAATGGGCCCGGTCGCCGCGACGAGGACGCCGGTGACCAGGGACAGCACGACGAACATCCGGGCGCGGAAGCGGGCCACATCGAGCCCCATCGTGGTGGCGGCCTCCTCGCCCGCCAACAGCAGGTTCAACGAGCGGGCCTGCACCAGCAGCACACCGATGCCCACCAGCAGTGCGGCCGCCGGCAGCCACAGCGTGGTCCACCGCACGCCACCGAGACCGCCGAGGGTCCAGGCCAGCACCTCACGCGCCTGGTTGCCCCGGTCGGCGGTCAGCAGCATCAGGTCCGTCACGGCGGTGAGTACCGAGGCGACCGCGACTCCCGACAGCACCAGCCGGACGGACGTGATCCGTCCACCCGCCCGGGCCGTGGTGTAGACGAGCAGCAGGGTCAGCAGGGCTCCGGCGAACGCGGCCACCGACAGCGACACGGCACCGAAGAGACCGAAACCCCCGACGATCACGGTGACGGCGCCCAGCGACGCGCCCGAGGACACCCCCAGCAGATACGGCTCCGCCAGCGGGTTGCGCACCAGGGCCTGCATGGCCGTTCCCACGACGGCCAGACCCGCGCCGGTCACCGCCCCGAGGAGTACGCGCGGCGCCCGGACGTCGAGGACGATCGTCTCGCGGGCGCGGGACCAGCCCGGCTCCGCCCAGTCGGCCCCCAGTCCGTGCGACACGATGCCCCACACCTGGCCGGGCGGCACGTGCACCGAGCCGATGGCCAGCGCAGCCGTGACCGAGACCACGAGGAGAGCGCCGAGCACCACCAGGGTCAGTCCGTACGTCAGCCCGTACGTCCGCCTGTCCGTTCGCCCGCCCGTTCGTCCGGGCGGCCGTCCCGGCCGGCGCACCCGAGCGGCGTCCACGGCCCGGTCCGTCACCGGAAGCGCTCCGGGTGCAGCCCGCGGGCCAGGTCCTCGACCGCGTACGGGGCGCGGACGCCGACCAGCGTCGCCGTGAGCGGCAGCACAACGAACCGCTTGTTCCTGATGGCGGGCACATCGGCCAGGGCGGGCTGGGAGAGCAGGAACTTCTTCTTCTCCTCCACGCTCCCGGCCCCACGGTAGTCGTAGATCGCGATCGCCTCGGGCCGACGTGCGACCACCTGCTCCCAGGACACGTCGCCGAAGACATCGTCCAGGTCCGAGAAGACGTTGCGCCCGCCGGCCAGCCTGATGATCTCCGTACCCAGGCTCTTCCCGCCCGCGGTGAACGCGGACTTGTCCCCGCTGTCGTACACGAACACCGGCACCGCAGGTGCGCCTTCGACCGCGTCTCCGGCCTTGCGGACGCGATCCCGCAGCCCGGCCACCACCGTGTCGGCCCGCTCGGGTACGCCGAAGATCCTGCCGATGGTGCGGATCTCGTCGTACGTGTCCTTCATGGACACCTGTTTCCGGCCGCAGTACTCACGGTTGAGGTAGGTGTCGATGCCCGCGTCGGCGAACGCCTTGCGGGACCGGCCCTCGTTCTCGGCGAACGCGCTTCCGTAGCCGCCGTAGACGAAGTCCGGTTCGGCCTCCAGGACGGTTTCGAACGACGGCTCCTTCTCGGCGAGTTCCGGCACGGCCGCGAAGTCCTTCCGGAACGCGGGCAGGACGGCCGAGTCGGGGAAGGCGGTGCCGACCATCCGGTCCTTCAGCCCGAGAGCGAGCATCAGTTCCGCGGGATGCTGGTGGATGGTGACGACACGGGAAGGCGGTTCGTCGTACGTGGTGCGGGTGCCGCAGTTGTCGATCGTGACCGGGAAACCCTTCGCGGACGTGGACGCGGGTCCTCGGTCGTCGGTTGTGCCCTTCGCGCCGCAGCCGCTCAGCAGGGCGGCCGACACCGCCGCGGAGAGGGCCACGGCGAGTGCCCGGCGCCGCAGGGCGTGGCGCCGGACGGCGTGGTGCGGGACGGCGTGGTGCCGTGTGCCGGGCGACGGGGAAGAGAGGGGAGAAAAGGGACGGTGGGTGCCGTCGTACACGTAAAGCCTCCTGGGGAGTCCGCGCTCCTCGGAACGGGCCCGCGACAGGCCAGTGTCCTGACTCCCGGATCGACGTTCCCCCTGCCTTCCCACGCGGCGCGCGGTGGCGTTCTCGAAGGTTCCACTCCCCGGTCACAGTGGCGGGACCGTGCCGGAATCGCACCGGCTTCCTGTCTCCCGTCGCGGTGATGACCAGCTGATACTACGTCTCCTGGGGGGAGCGCGCCCCGGCCGGCCGCCGGGTCTGGGCGGCCCGGTAGCGGGACGGCGAAATTCCGTAGCGGCTGGTGAACGCCTGGCGCAGTGACTCCGCGGTGCCGAATCCGCAGCGGGCTGCCACGCTCGCCATCGGCAGGGTCGTCGACGCGAGGAGATGGGCGGCGGCCTCGGTGCGGGCCAGGCGGACGAACCGGCCCGGTGCCTGCCCGAGGTGTTCCGTGAACAGCCGGGTGAGGTGACGCGTGGTCACCCCGGCGCGCTCGGCCAGCGCCGCCGCGCCGAGATCGTGGTCGGGGTGGGCGGTGATGTACTCGACGAGTGTGCGGACCAGTGTGTCGCGGGGCGGCGGAGCGGCGGTGAACAGGCTCATCTGTGCCTGGTTGCCCGGCCGTTGCAGGTAGACGACCAGGTCGCGGGCCACTTGGCGGGCCAGTTCGGGGCCGTGGTCCTCCTCGATGAACGCGAGGGTGAGGTCCAGTGCGCTGGTGATGCCCGCCGCCGTGTACACGTTCCCGTCCCGTACGTAGATGGGCGTGGGGTCCAGGACGACCCGGGGGTAGCGGGCGGCGAGCTGGGGGGTGAACCGCCAGTGCGTCGTGGCGCGCCGCCCGTCGAGCAGTCCGGCGGCGGCCAGAACGCTCGCTCCCGTGCAGACGGATGCCACGCGCCGGCTCTCCCTGGCCAGCCGCCGGACGTGCCCCACGAGCCGGGCGTCGGCGGCCGCCCGCTCGAATCCGGCGCCGCCCGAGACGATCAGCGTGTCGAGCGGTCCGATCAGCCGTTCGAGGGCCTGGTGACTCCCGAGGCTCAGCCCCCCGTCGCAGACGATCGGCGCGCCGCCCGGGCCGACCACGCTCACCCGGTACGGCTGGGCCGGTTCACCGAGCCGGTTGGCCATGGCCAGGCTCGTGGTCACACACGCGATGTCCAGCAACTCGGCCGCTTCGTAGCCGATCACCACCATGTGCCGTTCCGCCGTGCACCGTTCCTCGGTGCGCCGTTCCCCCATGGGGCGACCCTATGCCGGAAGGACCGGTACCCCAAGGTCGCGGACATCGTTCCCGTCTCCCCGTACGGCAGGGATCCGACGTGCCGGACAGTGGAGCCCGGACCGCCTTCACCCTCGGGAGACGCCATGACGATCGACTCCGCGCGCGACCGCGCCGACCGCGCCGACCGCGACGACTGCAACGACCGCGCCGACCGTGCGGACCGTGACGGCCGCGCCGACCGTGCGGACCGTGACGGCCGCCACGGCGGTGCGCGGCCCATGGGTGCCGTTCGCGTCCTGACCGCGCTCGGGCACCGGTGGCCCACGCTGCTGGCCCTCGCCCTGGCGATCGCCACCTTCGTCGACGGCGTGCCGCCCCTGGGAATCCTGGCCGGACTGCTCATCATCATGCCGCTCTGCTACCTGCTCTTCGGGTCCCTGCGCGGTGAACTGCGCCGGCCGGGCGTCCTCGCCGTGCAGATCGCCGGCTGCGTGGGCTTCGTAGTCGTGGCCCTCGTGGCGCTGGCCGTCGACGACACCCTCGGCCGATACGTCCTGGCCGCGGGCTGGCTGGGCCACGCCGTCTGGGACTTCGTCCACCACCGGACCGGCAGGGTCGTTCCCCGGGCGTGGTCCGAGTGGTGCTGTGTCGTGGACGCCTCCGGCGCACTGGCGATGGTCCTGCTCGCCTGACGCCGAGCCGCCGCCCGGCCGACGACGGACGACCCGGCCACCGGGCCGGAGTTTCACACGGTGCCGCGGACGTGGGCGGCCGCCAGCTCGGCCTCGCGGACGACGGTGTCCGTGTCCACGTCCAGGAGCGCGCCGTCCGCCTTGCGCATCCGGCCGTCCACGAAGACATGACTGACGTTGGGCGGCTGACCGTTGAGCACAATCTGACCGATCCAGTCGAAGCGTGGCGCGAAATTGAGTGTGCCCGGATCGATAACGACCACGTCTGCGCACTTCCCGGGAGTGAGGGAGCCAATGCGGTCCGCCATGCCGACGCACTCGGCGCCGCCGAGGGTCGCCATGCGCAGTACGGCGGGGATCGTGGGGTGTATCTCGGGGTCCTGGTGCACCGCCCGCTGGAGCCCGACCGCGGCCTTCATGACGCTGAACATGTCGGACGTGTCGTTGGTGCCCCCGTCATGACCGAGACCCACCTTCACGCCCCGCGCGTGCAGCGCCGGCAGCCGGATGACGCCCGAAGCCAGCCGCATGTTGCTCAGCGGGCAGTGGGCCACGCGGACCTGGTGCTCGGCGGCCAGCGCGATCTCGTCGTCCGTGAGATGGATCGCGTGGTTCATCAGAAGGCCGGGCCCCAAGGCCCCCGCCGTGCGCAGTGCGCGCATCGGATCGTCCCCACGGTCACTGCGATGCTCCAGGACGTGGGAGTTGAGCATCACCCCCAGATCGTCGGCGAGTTCGGCGAACCGGCGCAGCCGGTCCACGGTCGCCATCCCGGCATGGGTGGCGACCTGCGCCGACGCCAGCGGCAGCGGGTCGAGCAGTTCCCTCTTCACCCGGGGGACGAGTCCGGCGTTCGCGGTGGTCTGCATCATCGCGTACACGAATCGCAGACCTGAGTCGTCCAGCGCCCTGATGTAGTGCGCGCTGGTCTCGTACGGGACGGGGTGCACCCAGTCCACAACGGTCGTGACACCCGCCTGGAGCGCGTCGAGGGCGGCGAGGCGGACGAAGCGGTACATGTCCTCGGCGCCGATCCTGGCGAGGGTCGCGCTGTTGCAGGAGGCCAGCCATCCGTACAGGTCCTGACCGCCGCATCCGCCCGGATGCTGGACTGCCACAGGTGGTTGTGGATGTCCACGAACCCTGGCAGGACGATCCGGCCGCTCACGTCCACCACCCGCACCCCGCGCAGCGCCGGCAACCGGTGCCCCACGGCGGCGATCCTTCCGTGTCGCATCAGCACATCGGCGTGGTGCAGGATGCCCAACGGCCCCTCGCCCACATGCGGGTCCATGGTGAGGAGCAGCTCGGCTCCGCGGAGAAGGGTGGGGCTCGACCGCCCCGGTCCGTCCGCCGGACGGGATCTGTCGCCGGGCGGGGGAGCGCCCACGGCGAGGGGGATGCTGCTCAGGCCGGCGAGTACGCTGCGCCGGCTCGGTTCGGGCGACTCCGTCATGAGGTCTGTATCCCGCGGCCCTCGACCGGAGGCAAGCGGTAATTCCGGCCAACGGTATGGAAATTCCATTCCATCGGACGGGGTCGTCGCTGCCGCCGCTCAGGCGAGCGACGGCCCCGCCGCGCCGGGGGCGGCATGGGCCCCCGGCAACGGCCCCGCGCCTGGCGGGCAGTGCATCTCCTCGGAGCCGGCGGCGGCCCGGGTCGTATGCTCGGGTGGTCAGCTCAGGGAGGACACGGACGGGACGACGACGCCGTACAGGTCACCGATCGTCGCGAGCGCGCCGTGGTGGAGTTGCTCGGCGGAGAGGTCGCAGACCGGGGTCCGCAAAGGACGTGTCGCGCAGGCGTCGGCGACGACGGTGGGCCGGTTGCCGCGCAGGAACGCGCCGGAGGCCGTGGACGCCACACACATGTGGGTCATGAATCCCGCGATGACGACGTCCTTCTTCCCGGCGGCGTCCACCTGCTCACCCAGATCGGTCCCGGTGAACGCGTCGGGAACGGCCTTGACGACGACGGGCTCGCCCTCGGCCGGCGCGACGCGGGGGTGGATCCGGCCGATGTCGGCCCGGATGTCGTACGGCGTCCCCTCACCGCCGTCGTTGATGACGTGGACGACCTTCGCACCCGCACCTCTGGCCCGTTCCAGCAGCGCGGCGGCGGCGTCAAGGGCCGACTGCCATCCCGTCAGCTCCATCACGCCACGGGTGTAGGTGTTCTGGTAGTCGACCAGGATCAGCGTCGCATCGGCCAGGGACGCCGGAGTCTGATCAAGGCCGTTGAGTTCCCGCAGAGTTGTCGTAGGCATGGCTGCACCTTCTCGGGCTGTGGAGGGGTGGGAGGCCATCACGTGGTGGCGCGTTCCACGCTACGATCCGCCTCGGCGTGGCGGCAATGTCATGCGACTTGCAGATACGGACATCGAATGCGCCGCGCGGTGCCGTGGCACCCCAGCGGATGGAGCCCCCTTGACCGGCATCATGACCGGCCTCGAACGGTTCGTCGTCGTCCTCCTCTTCGACGGCGTCGACCTGCTGGACGTCACCGGCCCCCCGGAGGTGTTCTCCCTGCTGCAACGGGAGACGGACGGCGCCGCGGGCTACCGCGTCGCCCTGGCCGCCGAAACCATGGACCCCGTCACCACCTTGGCCGGGGTGCGCGTCCTGCCCGACATCACCTTCGAGGAAGCGTCCACCAGGAGCATCGACACCCTCATGGTTCCCGGCTCGGTCGAAGTCGACGACCAGCGCCGCGTGCACGCCGTCATCGACCCCACCGTGGTCCACTGGGTGAAGACCCTCGCCGGCAGGGCACGGCGCACCGCCTCCGTCTGCGTGGGCGCGCATCTGCTCGCAGCAGCCGGACTGCTGGACGGCAAACGCGCCACGACCCACTGGTCGACCGCCCGGCAACTCGCTGCCGACCACCCGTCGATCGAGGTCGACGCCGACCCGATCTTCATCCGCGACCAGGACGTGTGGACCGGCGCCGGGATCACCGCCTGCCTCGATCTGTCACTGGCCCTCGTCGCCGAGGACTTCGGCGAGGCAGTCGCGCTGCGGGTCGCTCGGCAGCTCGTGATGTACCTGAAACGACCCAGTGGACAGAGTCAGTTCAGCGTCCCGATCGACCCTCCCTCGACCACACGGCGCATGGACGGCCTCCGCCACCACATCACGCGCAACATCGCAGGACGCCTCAGCCTCGCCGATCTCGCCGAACACGCCCACGTGAGCGAACGGCAGATCACCCGCATCTTCAAGAGCGAACTGGGCATGACACCGGCCGCCTACATCGAATCGGCCCGCGTCGAAGTGGCTCGCAACCGTCTCGAAACCACGGACGACACCCTCGACCGTGTCGCCTCGGTCTGCGGCTTCCACAGCACGGACACGCTCATCCGCGCATTCCGTCGCAGACTCCACACGACACCGACGGAATACCGCAACCGCTTCCGGCACTCCGGCTGACGGTCCAGGTCCGGTGCATCACCGGTCCGGGGCTCGTCCGGGGCCGGAGCCGGGAGGCTGTCCCGGGGCCGGAGCCGGGGGCCCGTCCGGGGCCCGTCAGCGGACCGTCCGGGGCTGGAGCCGGGAGGGAGCCGTTGCGGGGGCCACGTCACTTCGTGGCGTTGAGGTGCAGCCACGCGCTGAGCGCCGCGTGCAGTTCCACGACGTCCCGGTGCCGCAGGCTCTCCCCGGCCCGGCCCACATGGAGGCGTACGTCGTCGGCCGTGACCCTGTACCCGACGGCCATGCGGGGCGAGGAGCTGACGGCCGAGCCGTCGGCCAGTACGCGCCACAACGCCGCCACCCGTCGAGGCAGCCGCGCCACCGGCCGGCCATGCACCGGCCTGCCGAGGCGCCGGGGCAGGAACGGCGCGCCGATCGTGGTGTAGAAGCCGTTGATCGCCTCTTCCAGGCTGCCGTGCGCCCGGGTGGGTGCGACATCGCCGAAGGCCCGGAAGAGCGCCGGCCAGGGGTGCTCGACGGCGTAACGCTTGCCCGTGACCGGCTCGGGCGCCGGCTGCTCCTCCAGGTCGAGCTGGACGCACGCCCCTGGGACCAACTCCTCCGAGTAGCCCTTGGCGAGGTACCGGGAGTAGAGGTCCCGCAGGTGCACCACCTGCTGGTGGACGGGGTTCTCGTGGACCGGCCTGTCCGGTCGGGAAGCCCGCCCCACGGCGCCGTACGGACCGTGCGCGCGATGAAGCCGCCCGGAATCCGTCACCACCGCCGTCACGTGCCGACTGCCGTTCCCCAGCCGGAATCCCACCACCGTGAGCATCGCCGCCCCTTCCCGCTCGCGCACGCGACCGACGCTACCCGCCGCGTCGACCCGGCGGGGGCCGATACGACGGACCCGCCCCGGTCGGCACGAGGCGTACCGATTCGCCTGCCGGCCCCGGCTACCAGCGCGCTCCGGGCCCGCCGACCGTGCGGCGGGTGACCGCCGTGCGGCCCACCGCCGCGGCGAGCTTGCGCAGACGCCGCCAGTCGAGCGGGGGCTGGGCCTGGGGGACCCCTGGCCGCAGCCGCGGCACACGGACCCGCAGCGCCCGGGGCGCGATGCGGCAGTGGACGGGCGCGGGCAGGACGAAGGCCTCACCGTCGATGCCGACGTCGACGGCCGGGCGGTCGGCGTCCACGACCACCTCCCGCGCCGTCAGGACCGTCAACCCGCTCGCCTCCGGGTCCAGCAGCAGGCCGGCGGCCTCCGCCGCGCTGTCCACGCGGATGCCCAGGACTCCCAGCACACCCGAGTCCAGCCGGTCACGGCGCCCCAGACCGGTCGCGTCGCCCCTGCGGTAGGGATTGTTGCTCACCAGCACCGCCTGGGGGTCGGTGAGCGTCGTGCCCTCGGCGCGGGCGGTGAGCCGTGGACCGCTCTGCCCGGTGAGCAGGTCGGGCAGCAGGTCCAGCGCGGTGCCCACCTTGTCGTCCCGGTAGGCGGGGCTCTGCACGACCGTCCCGTACACGCCGAAGGAGACGTTGTTGACGAAGGGGTGCCCACCGGCGAAGCCGAGGTCCACATGGAGCTCGACGCCGTCGGTGAGCGCGTCCAGGCAGGCGGCCGGGTCCTCGCGGTCGAGGCCCAGGTCCATCGCGAAGTGGTTGCGGGTGCCCGCGGAGACCACCAGGAACGGCACACCGTGCTCGGCGGCGACCGCGGCCACCAGCGCCTGCGTACCGTCACCACCCGCCACGCCCAGCAGGTCGGCACCCTCCGCCAGCGCCTGCCGGGCCAGCTCCGTGACGTCCTGGGGCCGCTCCCGGTCCAGCAGCACCACACGCGCCCCGAGCCGTTCGGCCTTCTCCTTCAGGCCGAACCGCTCGACCTTGGCCCCGCCCGAGTGCGGATTCATCACCAGGAAGGGCCGCCGCGGTGGCGGCGTGCGGTGCTCCTTCACCCTGACGGGCCGCAGACCGGTGCTGCGCAGCGCGTATCGCCCGGTCCACACCGCCAGGACCCAGAGCGTGAGGGAGAGCGTGACCACCCACAGCAGGTTGGCGGCCGCGAACATCCAGACCACGGCGGCGGGCGCCGCCACCGTGAGTGCCGCGGCGGCCACCCGGGCCGGCCCCCGCCGCGTCAGCGCCCACCACAGGCCGGACACCGTGACGGCCATGCCCGCCGCACCGACCAGGAGCAGCAGTACGCCGCCGACACCCCCGTACAACAGCGGCAGCAGCACGGCCAGCGTCACCGAGCCCAGGGACGCCCTCGCCGACCACCGCTGCGCCCGATGGGCCCGCTCGTCCGCCTGCCACCCGACCCCCATGGGTCCTCCCCTCGTCCGCGGACATCGTAGGAGGCCCCGGCCGCACCGCCCCCGGCGCGGGGCGGGCGGATCACCGGCCCGGCGACGACCAGCCGGCGGGCTGAGCGGGATCGAGCGTGCGCCACTGGGCGAGGACTTCCGGGTCCTGGGCGTCCAGCCAGTCGGTCAGCTCGCGGAACGAGACGCAGCGGACCTCCTTGCGCGGGCAGACCTTCCGCATCATGTCCTCCACCGCGTCCATGTAGATGCCCCCGTTCCACTCCTCGAAGTGGTTGCCCACGAACATGGGCGCCCGGCTGCCGTGGAAGACGCGCTCGAAGCCGGCGAGATAGGAGTCGAGGGTCTGCTTGCGCCAGGTGGCGTACATCGCCGGATCGCCGTCCGTGCGCCCTTTGGACTGGTTGAACAGGTAGTTGAAGTCCATGGACAGCACCTGGAAGTCCTTGCCGGGGAACGGCAGCATCTGCAGCGGCAGGTCCCACACACCGTTCTTCTTCGACGGCCAGATCTGGAAGTCGCCCGATGAACTCGCGTCATAACGCCACCCGAAGGGCTTGGACGCCGGTATGAGCGTCTTCTGCCCTTCGAGGCAGGGCGCCCGCCCGCCGACGACCTCGCGGGTGGGGTCGAAGGGCAGCGGGTCCAGGTCGGTGAAACCCGTGTTGGTCTTCCAGTTCTGGACGAAGGAGTAGAACTGGTCGATCTCGCTGGTCCACTCCGCCGCACTCCAGTCGCCGCCGCCCTTCGCCCCGCAGAAGTGACCGTTGAAGTGGGAGCCGATCTCATGTCCCTCCTTCCACGCCCCGCCGAGCTGCTCCAGGGTGGAGCGGATGTGCGGGCGGGTGGGGTACGAGATCGCCGCCGCTCCCGGACCGTGCTGGGGCGGCCGGTAGAGGTTCCTCTTCTCCTGCGGCAGCAGATAGATGCCCGTCAGGAAGAACGTCATATGGGCGCCGGTCTCCTTCGCGACGCGGCGGAAGCGGGAGAAGAGCCGCTCGTCTCCCTCCAGGGCGCCGTCCCAGGAGAAGACGACGAACTGAGGAGGACGCTGGCCCGGTTTGAGCCGCTCGGGCTTCAACTGCCCCGGCTGCGGGCCGGTGTAGGAGGTGGATCCGTCACCCAGGACCTTCACCCGGCCGTCCCAGTCCTCGTCGGTGCCCTTCTTGCCCGCGCCGCCCTTCTGACCTGCCGGGGGCCGTGGCGCGGGCGCCGACGTACGGTCGGCCGACGCCACCGGGGTGTCGTCCCCCGCACCGCCGGTCACCAGCGGAACCAGGCTCGCTCCGGTCGCCAGCAGGACCGCGGCGACCCCGAGAGCGACACCACGGGTGGTCGTACGCTCCCTCAGGCGCCGTACGGCCGGATTCTTCCGGATCATCGTGTCTTCCCCCGATCGGTCGCGGCGCGGCGTGATGCGTCCTCCACCGCGTCCCTGTAGGTCTTCCAGATCCCGGCCGGGCGGTCGGAGCCGGCCGAGGAGTCACCACCGAGTCCCTTGAGGGGCAGTGGCGCGAGGCTCTTGGTGAGGTCCATGCGGTAGAGGACGACGGCCGTGGACTCGGTGGCCGTGTAACCGGCGTACCAGCGCGCGGTGTCGTCCCGGGTCCCTCCGGCCTTCCCCGCCGCCTTGGCGGCCCCGGTGCCACCGGCCTCCCCGCCACCGGCCTCCCTGCCACCGGCTGCGCCGTCGCCGTCGGCCGTGCCGGAGAGGGCCTCGGTGATCCGGTCGGCCACCTCGGGGCTCACGGCGCGCTGCTTGCGCGGTGCGGCCAGGGGGACGGGCTCACCCTCGTGGGTGACCCGCAGGACCGAGTAGGGCTCGGTGTGCGTGCCGTGGGCCGGGAAGGTGCTGTACGCGCTGGCCATGCGGATGGCGCTCGGTGTGGAGTTGCCGAGGGCGAAGTCGGGCACCGGGGGTCCGAGGCTGGAGCCGAGCAGCCCGGCCGCCTGCGCGGTGCGCCGCACCTGCTCCAGGCCGACGTCCATGCCGAGCTGCAGGAAGGGCGCGTCGGCGGACTCGGCCAGGGCGCGGCGGAGGCTGATGCGGCCGTGGGACCGGCCGTCGAGGTTGGTGCCCTTGACCATCTTGCCGGCGCGGTCCCAGTAGGGGCCTTCCGGGGTCCTCAGCGGTACGCCGTCGTTCCCGTCGTAGACGGTCGAGGGCGTGACGGGGGTGCGGGGGCCGCCGCGCTCGCGCTGGACGCCGTGCTCGAGGGCGGCGGCGTAGACGAAGGGCGTGAAGACGGTGCCGGCCGGGACGGTGGCCGCGTTGGACTCGTTGAAGGCCTGCTTCTGGTGGTCCGGTCCGCCGTGGACGGCCAGGATGCGGCCGTCGGGGGCGACCGAGGCGGCCCCGAACCGGGCGTACCGGTCGGCCGCGCGGTTCTTCGGGTCGAGGGTGGCGCGGGCGTCTTCCACGGCCTTGGTGAGGGCGGTCGTGCGCGGTTTCTCGAAGGTCGTGTAGACCTGGTAGCCCCCCAGGTCGAACCGTGCGTCGGCGATGCGTCCCGCACGCTTGGCGTAGGCCTCGGCGAGCTCGACGAGGTAGCCGTTCTGACCGCCGGCGGTGCCGGGTGTGGTCGGAGCCTTGGGCTGGGGGAACGTGGTGTAGCGGGCGCGCTCCTCGGGGGAGAGTCTGCCGATCTCGACCATGCGGTCCAGCGTCCAGGACCACCGCTCGACGGCGCGAGCGCGGTTGGCGGGGGAGATGGCCGGGTCGTAGAGCGACGCGCCTTTGAGGAGGGCGGCGAGGAAGGCACCCTCACTGGCGTTGAGCTGGGTGACGTCCTTGCCGTAATAGGCCTGGGCGGCCCGCTGCAGTCCGTACGTACCGCGCCCGAACCAGCTCGTGTTGAGGTAGCCCTCCAGTATCTCGTCCTTGCTGCGGTGCCGGTCCAGTTTGACGGCGAGGAGCACCTCGGTGAACTTGCGGGAGAACGACTGGTCCTGGCTGAGGTAGACGTTCTTGACGTACTGCTGGGTGATGGTGGATCCGCCCTGCGTGTCACCGTCGCCGACCGTCCGCCACAGCGCTCGGGTCACACCGCTCACGGAGACGCCGGGGTCGGAGTAGAAACCGGCGTTCTCCGCGGCGAGTACCGCCCATGTGACGTGCTCCGGGATCTTGTCCAGGGGCATCTCCTGACGCCTGACCCAGCCCGTGCGGGCCATCGGCGTGCCGTCGGCCCAGTAGTAGACGTTGTCCTGCTGGGTGGCGAAACCGTTCAGGTCCTCGGGGATCTCGGTGCGTACGTAGGCGATGGTGACGAGCCCCGACAGCGCTGCCACGGCCAGCAATGACGAGACCAGGGTCTGGCGCCAGGACGGGACCCACCGCCGCCAGCCGCTCCGGCCCGATCGAGGGTAGTCGGGCCGGCGAAGGCGGTGGGCGGCGCGAGGCTTTCCGCGCTTGCCCCGGGCCCTGGTCAGGGGCCTCGCCGCGGTACGCAGGGTCTCCACGACTCTTCTGTATTCGATGTGCTTGGTCATCCCCGTCCAGCCATGACTCGTGGCCCGGATCCGCGGCCGGCCGCGGCACATCCGGTGCGACATCCGTTCCGGCGCGATGAAGCAACACAAAAGCGCCCCTCAGAACTTGACTGAAAGTGACGCCAGCGATGTTACGTAAAGATAACAGGCCGGTGTGACAGCCCTGGTGGACGCGGCATTTTTGGCGCGGGATCGACTGCTGCGGGATCGCTTGCCGCGGGATCGCCTGACGCGGGTGCCGCGGACGCGGACGGGCCGCGCCTCCGGGCCCATCGGCGGCCCACGGCTGTCCCGGCCGACCGGCCCGCCCTTACGATCCCGGTCATGTCGATCATCTCTTCCCTCCCTGTCCTTCAAGGCCGCGACGGCGCCGTGCTGAGAGCCGTCGGCACGGGGCTGATCCTGGAGCGCTCCCGGGAGGAGCGCATGATCCCCGGCGAGGCCATCGCCCGGGTCCGTGCCGAAGGGCGGTCGGTCACCGTCGAATTGAGGGCCCTGGCCGGGACCACCCCCGCCGTCCACCGGATCGAGGATGTGAGCGAGGCGGCGGCCGTCGCGTTCGCCGACGGGGTGAACTCGCTCCTGACCGAGCCGGCCGAGGAGATCGACGGCGGCGCCCTCGTGGTGCTGCGGACCATCAAGACGCACTGGCGCGAGAAGTTCCTGCGCCGGCTGAAGTGGTTCGTGCTGGGCTGCCTCGGCGTGGTCGTCGCCCTGTGCGTGGTCGCCGGGATCGTGGGGAACGCGGGCTACGCCATCGCCATCGTGCCGGTCGGTGCGATCACGACGGCGGGCCTCGCGGTCGGTGCCTACTGCGTGGGGACGTGGAACCGCGAGCGGCGGCTGCTCAGGCACGGCATCACCGTCGTCGCGTCGCAGGCCGACATGGTGGGGGCGTATCTCTACACGGACACCGCCGGCACGACGCGCGTCCTGTCCCACCTGGGCTTCGAACCGTTCGTCCGGGCGAGCTACGACCCGAGCGATCCGGCGGACGTGCTCGTGCCGCAGACTCCGTTCATACGGCGCTTCACCCTCACGATGGGGGTGATCATCCTCTTCTGCGCGTTCAACGGCGTGGCGATGCTGGTCATCTTCATGGCCGACGCGCTGACCGGCGGAGCCCTTACCGGCGACGAGTTCTGACCTGCGTGACCGGGCGACCGGCCGACCGGGGCGCTCCGGGCCGGCCTCAGCCGCCCCAGTCGCCCCGGTCGCCGGTATCAGCCGGGCCGCCGCACCGAGCACCGGCGTGATCCGGAAGACACGACCTAGCTCCTGCCGAAGGCCAGACCGCTGCCCGTCAGGCCGACGCGGATGCCCGAACCGTCCACGCCGACCCGGCGAAGACGTACGTCCCCGGCGGACTCGGGCAGTTCGAAGGAGAGGGAGAAACGGTCGGTGAGCTGCGGGGGCCGGAGCTTCAGCAAGGCGGTGATCAGACCGGGATCGATGCCGGCCTTCTCCAGGAGCCAGGGGTGATCGACCACCAGGTCGACCAGATTGACCTTCGACAACTGCCGGAGGAACAGCGGCGAACCTGTGAGGCGGCTCAGCTCCTCCTCCTCGCGCAGCGCACGGTCGATCTGCGACCGCGACAGCCCCAGGCGCTCGGCGATGGCGGGAACGGCCAGCAATGCCTTGAGGTCGGCCGCCTCACGGCTGATCCGCCGGGCGGCGTCCGGATGCAGGCGCAGACCGGACAGCGCGGGATCGTTCCCCGGCCGGTAGGTGAAGAGACCGGGAACGTCCAGGCGCATGTTGTCGACGGTGGTCGACACGGCCCGGTCCCCGTCCCGCCTGACACGGGCCTCGGCCCGGAGACTCACCGTCCGGCCCGCGACCGGAAGGGTGCCGACGATGTGGACGCCATTACGTCCGGCGTCGCTGAACCTGACGTGTGACGCGCCCAGTTCACGGTTCAGGTCGTCGAAGGAGAGCAGGACGTCGCCGTCCATCCGGTCCACGACGGCGCCCTCGACCGAGGAGGGGAGGTCACCGACGATGCGTATGTCGGTCGCCGTCGCGTGCACTTCGGCCAGGGACACCTTGTCCGCGGCGACATCGGGGACGGTGACGTCCACCGACCGGATCCGCTTGTCCAGGACCTGGGTGAGGAAGGGGAACCCGGCGATGTCGACCTGTGGTCTGGCGGCGAGACGCAACGACTGCTGGATCCGGTCCTCGGCCTTCTCCTCGGCGTACGCCACCGCGAGGCGGTCACCGGCGACGAAGAACAGGGCGCCGACGACGGCGGTGACGGCGAGCTTCACCACGACGGGAACGGCCGCGAACCGGCTTCCGCCACGGTGGTCGGGCGGCGACCAGTCGTCGTCCTCGTCGTCGTCCGAAGGAATGCCGAGGCCCGTCGATCCGGCCCGCGGTGTGGTCGCCGCCTGCCCGAAGCCGGGCTCCGGGTCGGCGAGTTGAGCCAGTTCTTCGTACGGATTGCGGGGATGCGTCGCTATGCGTGTGGGGGGTCGCATCGGCTCATCCCATCACGGCCCCCACCCGTGCACGCAAGTCCGGCAGGCTGCCGTACGACGAGACATACGACACGTCAGAACACCGTCCCGCCCCGCAGGCGGCCCACCCGGGAGGGCTCCCGGCGGTGAACCGGCAACCGCCGCGGACGATCAGCCGAGGGCGTCCAGCAACTCCCCTTCGCCCCGGGCGCCGAGACCGATACGGCGTGCCCGGGCCGGCCCCCGTGCCCGCTCCCGGACCAGGGTGTCGGCCGGCAGCTCCGCCCGAGGACGGTGCCGGAGCCCCGCGGCACGCGCCGCGGCTCCGCTCCGGGCCGACCAGCCCTCCCAGCCCGGTTCCACCACCACATGGGCGGCGACTCGTCACCCCTCTACTCGACCACGCCGTTCGCACGCAGCCGACCGAGCCATGTGCGGTCGAGCATCCGCTCGTACGCCGACGGGGCACGCCGGACGGCGGCCACCAGCCGCGCTGCGTCCGCGACTTCTCCGCTCTGGCCGCGGGCCGGGCACGTCACCCGACGACCGCGCTCGATCACCTGCCGGCACAACTGCCCGCCCCACCACGCCGTTCCGCCCAGCACCAGCATCTCCATACGGACACCCCACCACCGCACACGCCAGGCACCCACCCAGGACCCTTCGCCGGCAGCGGACCCGCGCCGCTGCCAACGGGCCGTGCGGCGCCCCGGGGTCACGCCGCGCGAGAGGTGTGCAATGCGGCGACGATCTCCTCGTCCTCGCGTTCCCCCGTCGGGGCGAAGCCGAGCCGTGCGTACAGGCGGGCGGCCGTCGTGTTGTCCGGGTGGTACGTCAGACATATCCGTGTGCAGCCGGGGCGTTGCGACAACATCCGGATCAGCGCGCGCACGGCCGGGCCGCCCACGCCTCGGCCCTGCTCGGCCGCGTCGACGACCATGCCGCCGATCCAGTACGCGCCACCCTCGTCGTCGTACGCCCACATGACGTGACCGACGATCCGGTCGTCCGCCGCGATGCCCAGCGACGTCCACACACCACCGCGCATCGACAACAAGAGGTAGCGCGCGGCGAGCGCGGCCACGAAGCCGCGCTGATCGTCGCGGGGCGCCACATCGGCCACGGCGCGCCAGTTGTCGTCGTCCACCGGCACCAGCCGTACGGCCCGGCCGCGCCGGTCACGGATCTCCTCGTTCACCGGGCCACCCTCGCGGACACGGGCCGAGCGCCGCAACGCCATTTGCGGCCCACGGGACGCCTCCGGCCCGGTCCGTGCGCCTGGTGGTGCTGACACCAGGTTCGTCACACTCTCCCGTACCACCTGCTCCTGCCACCAAGGTGAGGGGTATGAACCGACGTACCATCCTGATCACCGGCGCCACCCAGGGTCTGGGCCGTGGCATCGCACTGGACCTCGCGAGCCGGGGCCACACCGTCCTGTTGCACGGCCGCGACCGCACGCGTCTGGACGCGGTGGCGGCCGAAGTGGCGGACACCGTCCCGGACGCCTCCGTCCGCACCTACGTCGCCGATCTGGCCGATCTCGGCCAGGTGCACGCGATGGCCGCCCGGATCCGTGCGGCCGAGCCCCGGCTGGACGCCCTGGTCAACAACGCCGTCGCGGGCGGCGGCGCCGAGCCGCTCCGCCGGGAGCTCAGCGAGCAGGGACACGAGCTGCGGTTCGCCGTGAACCACCTGGCCCCCTACGCCCTCTCCCGTGATCTGCTGCCCCTGCTCACCGCCTCCGCGCCCGCCCGTGTGGTGAACGTCGCGTCGATCGGCCAGGAGGCCATCGACTTCGACAACGTCATGCTGGAACGCGACTACGAGGGGCTGCGCGCCTACTGCCGCAGCAAGCTCGCGATGATCATGGCGACCTTCGAGCTGGCCGCCGAACTCCAGGGCACCGGCGTCACGGTCAACGCCCTCCACCCGGCCCACCTCATGGACACCAACGGGGTGCGCGAGTACGGCCTCACACCGGTGACCGGCGTCGACGAAGGAGTGCGCCCCACCGTACGGCTGGTGCTCGACCCGGACCTCGCGTCCACCACGGGCCGCTATTTCGACCAGTTCACCGACACACGCGCTCATGACCAGGCGTACGACACCGTCGCCCGCAAGCGTCTGATGGAGCTCACCCATCAGCTCCTGGCCCGGGGATGATCGCACCCCGCACGATGCCTGCCGTCACGCGGTGGAGGCCCTTCGTGTCGCGGTGACCGCCACCGTCGCGTAGCGCATCGTGAAGGCGCCGCCCACCGCGTCGACGGCGGCCCCGACGCCTGCCAGTACCTCCTCCAGCCTGTCCTCCGGGAGCCGGGTGAAGGCGCCGAGGGTGGGCATCTGGTCCAGCCACGAGTCCCGGGTGTACGACCACTCCCAGTCGAACCGCCACTGCTCCGGGACGTCGTACCCGCCGACCTCCCGCATCCCGTCGGCGGCTCTGGCAGCCAGCGTCCGGTACCCGTCCTCGGCCTGCCCGGTCATCGCCCGGAGAACGAGCGGCGAGTCGGGCACCGCCCGGCGGCAGACCTCGGCGAAGGCTTCCGCCAGGTCGGCCGGCAGCCGGTGCACGTTCCAGAAGGCCGCCAGCCGGCCGCCGGGCCGCAGTACCCGGCAAGCCTTGGCCGCCCCCACGACGGGGTCGATCCAGTGCCAGGCCTGACCGGCGACGACCCCGTCGAACCTCCGGCCGGCCGGCTCCCAGGCCTCGAACGTCGCCTCCTCGACCTCGACCCCGCTGCGCCGGGCATGCTCGGCCATCCGGGGATCGGGCTCGACCCCGGTCACCCTGCAGCCGGCCGCCGTCAACTGGGCGGCGACGATCCCGGTGCCGCATCCGACGTCGAGAACGTCGGGCCCCGGGCTGCCGGCGACGATCCGGTCCACCAGCGCGGCGGGGTAGCGGGGCCGGGCCCGGTCGTAGCGCTCGGCGTCGGCGCCGAACGACTGCGCCGCCTCGTGGTGCCGATGAGGTTCGTCCCCGGGGACCCGTGCTTGCTCCGAAGGTAAAGTGGGCATGTGCCCACTGTGAGTGGGCGGGCGCCCACTCGTCAACCGGGCGCCCATCGAGGGAGGTTGTGCGGATGCCGACAGGGGTGGCCATCCGAGACGTGCGGCAGCAGCTGTTCGACGCCGCCGAGCGCGTCCTGCTCCGGGACGGGCCCAGCGCGCTGACCAGCCGCGCGGTCACTACGGAGGCGGGCTGTGCCAAGGGCGTCCTCCACCGGCACTTCGCCGACTTCGACGCCTTCCTCGCCGAGTTCGTCCTCGACGGTGTCGCCCGGATCGACCGCCAGGCCGCCGCCCTGTGCGACTCCGCCGGGACCGGCACCGTCGCCGGCAATCTCACCGGCACCCTGAGGGAGCTGTTCGAGTCGGTCGCCGTGGCGATCGTCGGTCTCGTCTCCTCCCGGGACGAGTTGCGCGCCCGACTGCGTCACGACAGACCGAACGGGGTACCGGTCCTCACGGAGGCCGCCGGCATGATCGCCTCCTACCTCGCGGCCGAGCGCCGAGCGGGCCGGATCGCGGCGGACGCCGACGTCGACACGCTCGCTCCCACCCTGATCGGCGCCGTTCACATGCTGTTCGCCGACCGGAAGGGCCCGCCGCCGGAGGACACGGCCGTCCGCAAGATCGTGACCGTCGTCATCGCCGGCGCCGTACAGGAACCGTCGTCCTGAACGGCCCGGCGAGCGGGACCGCGATGGTCTGCGGCGTCAGCGGGGGGGGGGGGGCGCCCACGCGGTGGGTAGCAGCCCGGTGAGAGCCCGGGCGCCGTGCGCCCGGGCTCTGCTGCTCAGCGGAACTCGTGGACCACGTGGATCCTGCCGACGATGTGGGCGTTGAACTCGTCGAGCTCCTCAGCCGGTACCCACAGCTCGAGGATCGTCCGGCCGCCCGCCTGCTGGACGGGGTACCGGCGCAGGAACTCCGACTCGACCTCGAAGCGGGTGACGAAGCCGGCGCCGGAGTGCTTGACGTTCCAGTCCTTCGCTATCCTCACCGCGTAGTCCTCGTTGAGGACCGGGTAGAAGATCGGCTGCTCGGGCAGCCGAGGCGGCCAGGCCCGCCAGTCCAGCTCGCGGACCAGATCCAGCTCCTGCGGGCCCGTGGGGCGCCAGAGTGTGGTCGTCGCTCGCCGGCTGTTCATGGGATTCGCTCTCTTCCTGGGTCGGAGCCCAGACGGTACGACGACGCACCTGTTCGACGCCATGTGTTTCCGCACCGGCCACGGCCTCCTGCCTCGGTGGAGGGATCCCCGCGGAACCTCGCTCAGCCGTACGCCTGATGACACAGGCTCACGATCGAAGGATCCGCCACACCGTGGGACGCACGGCACAGGTCCCGCATGCTGACGGACCGGCGCGGAAGGGGCCGCTTCAAAGAGGGCTTCGGACGCGCCTTCCGCGGGGCCTCGACGGGGCGTTCGGGTCGCTCGGACGTGCGGTGCCGTCGGGGTGGACGCGGGGCCGGTTCCTCGATGATGCCCGGTGGCCGGGCCGGGGCCCGTCGACGTGATGCCGGACGGCTCCGGGCGGGTGGCGTGTCCGCCGCGCCGTCCGCTGACCTGCGTCCGGCCGGCGCGGGCAGGGGCCCGGTAGTGGCGAGCTCCTCGCGGGCCGGTGCGGGGCGCGGCGCGGGAACGTCCGGGACGGGGGAGGGCCACCGGTCACCCGCGGGGGCGAGACTCGGACGCGGAGCCGACGGCACGCCCGGGACGGTGGTGCATCCGGACAGGGTCAGGAGGACGGCGAGGACGGGCGGGGCGATCCGGCGAAGGCGCATTCCCTCACGGTGCCCTGGGCCCGATCCGGTGCGCCCGGCAGGCGCGGGTCAACCACCATGACGGGTGACGGAACGGCACGTCGGCCCGGGCACCGTTGGCTCAGGCGCGGGGCTCGGCGTCCAGGAAACGGTGGAGGGAGGCTCTCATACCGGCGACGAAGGAGTCCCGTGTCCCGTCCGGCACCAGGTCGAGGGACAGGTAGGGGTTGAGGTCCTCCAGCTCCACCAGGAGGAGGTCGCCCTCCGGTGTGCGGCAGGCGTCCACGCGCTGGATCCCGTGGTCGAGGGTGTTCCAGTCGATGAAGCGCCGGGCGAAGACCAGGTCGGCCTCCGTCGGGCTGTACGGCTCCAGCTCCCACCGCCGGTCGGGGGCGGGGGCGTGGAGGGCGTACTGGAAGGTGTCGTCGATGTAGTAGAACGACACCTCGTAGCGGAACGCGATGCGCGGCTGGACCAGGACGTCGCCGTGCACGAGGCCGTCCAGCCGGTCCCGGGACACGAAACTGAGACCCAGGGAATCCGCCCCGGCCTTCGGCTTGACCGCGTACTGGTCGGCCTCGGGCAGCCGGTCCAGATCGCGGATCCGGTCGACGGTGGGGATGACCGGGTATCCGGCTTCCGTGAGCTCCAGCAGGTACTGCTTGCCCGCCATGTCCGCCCGGCCCGTCAACGGGTTGTACACCCGGGTGCCAAGTGCTGCGGCCCGGTCGCGGAAGGCGTCGTACTCGGCCTGGTAGTGGAGCACGGGTCCGCTGTTGCGGACCACGACGGCGTCGAATCGGTCCATCAGCGCCGCGGCGTCGAGCGGATGGCACAGTGCGATGTCGAAGTCCGCGCGCAGTCGGGAGGAAAGGAAGATGTCCTCGTCGCAGTAGCGCCGCCCCCGGGCCTGGTAGGCCAGATCGGTCACGTACAGGAGGTGGGGGCGGGCGGGCATGGTTCATCTCCTCGGTCGCTGCGCGGCAGGCCTGCCGGCAGAGCACGGACCGGCGCCACAGTTTCGCACCCCTGAGCGATACGTGGTGGCTCGCTGTCCCGGCCGGCGCGGGTTCCGGCGGCGCGGGGCCACGGCGGCGCGGCGCGCGGTCGCGGACCAGTCCCCGCGCTGCCCCGGCCCGCGCTGCCTCGGCCCGCGCTGCCCCGGTCCGTGCCGCGCCCCCGGCGGCTCGGCGGAGGCCCCGCCCTCGCTGCCCCCCGCGCCGCCCGGTCCGTGCCGCCCCGGTCCGTGCCGCCCGCCGGCCGGTCGGCGGAACACCTCGTGCGGCAGCCCGGGGCGCCGGGCGTGGGCGCCCCTGCCGTTCCTCCTCCGGGAGGCGCTCATGCCACCGCGTAATCCCCGAGGGCCGGTTCGAGCAGGGCGAAGGCGCGGCCGGCCTCGGCGGAGACGATGTGGGAGATCTCGTCGTTGGTCCGGCCCGCGAGGGTCAGCTCC
Organism: Streptomyces sp. NPDC041796; assembly: GCF_055590785.1. Taxonomy (NCBI): domain Bacteria; kingdom Bacillati; phylum Actinomycetota; class Actinomycetes; order Kitasatosporales; family Streptomycetaceae; genus Streptomyces; species Streptomyces sp. NPDC041796. The sequence goes on along the minus strand of NZ_JBVJAH010000002.1, from coordinate 251,916 downwards.
TGGAGGCGGGTGAACAGCACGCGGTGCACCGCCGCGAGCAGGGCGGCGGCGGTGCGGGGGGTGATGTCGTCGGGGGAGGAGCTGGTGGCTTCGGCGAGAGCGGCGGCCAGGGCCTCTTCGCGCCGGTCGTGCAGGCCACGCAGGCAGGAGGAGAGGGTCGGGCTCTCGTGGACCATGCGCGAGAAGTCGGGCCCCGCGAAGCCGACGACCGGGTTCTGCGCCGCGGCGTCGGCCTCGAAGGCGCGGCGCAGGGCAGAGAGGGCGGATTCGCCGACGTCACGGGCGGCCACCGTCTCCGCCAGGCTCATCGCGAAGGCGTCCTGGTGGTCGAGTGCCATGTCCTCCTTCCGCGGAAAGTAGTTGGTCACGGTCTTCTTCGCCACGCGGGCAGCCTCGGCGATCTCCGCGATGGTCGTCGTCTCGAAGCCCTGGGTCATGAACAACCGGGTGGCGTGGTCGGAGATCAGCTGCCGTGTCTCGCGCTTCTTGGACTCGCGCAGTCCTGTCGTCTCGATGCTCATGGCGCAATCTTACCTCCGTAGCAAAATTATGTTGACACCTTTCGTAGGTCAAACGTAAAGTTACGTCCGTTGTAAAGATCCTTCGAGAGGAAGACTCCCGTATGCGCCACGTCGACCTGCCCCAGCTCCTCGCCGGCCGGACCGGTACGCCCGCCGCCGACCGCCGCGAGGCCCTGCGGGGACGCGCCACCCGCCCCGAGGACATCAAGCGTCGTGCCCCCCAGGAGACCGGCCGCCGGGCGTTCAACGTCCCCCGCCGCCGCTCCTACTGACGACTCGTCCGGCAAGCGCCCGCCGCATTCCACCGCCCCGGCCGACCACCGCGATCGAAGGAACCCCATGCAGATCATCACCAGCACCATCTCGCTGACCGTCGACGACGTGCCCGCCTCCCAGGCCTTCTTCACCACCCACCTCGGCTACCGGGAGCGAATGGCTGCCGACGGCTTCGCCTCCCTGACGCGATCCGACGCCGCGGCCGACATCGTCCTGCTGCGCCGCGGCACCGAGGTCCTGCCGGCCGACCAGCGCGACCGGCGGGCGGAGGGGCTGATACTCGCGTTCACGCTCGACGGCGGGATCGCGGAAGAGGAGGACAGGCTCCGTGCCGAGGGTGTGGACATCACCATGCCGCTGCGTGAAGAGCCCTGGGGCGAGCGCCTCTTCCAGATCACCGACCCCAACGGAGTGGTCGTCCAGTTCGTGGAATGGACCGCCCCTTCGGCCCACGCCACGGAACCCGGCCGTTGAACCTTCATCCCGCTTCCGGCCACCTGGCCTCCGGTCACCCCCCGCCCCGACACCCGGCCGCCTTCCCGTGTCCCCGTGTACGTACCATCCGGTCAGACGCGTTCGCGGTGGACGAGGGGAGAGTTCCACGATGACTCAGCCGGCACAGGCGCGGGTACTGGTGGTCGGGGGCGGGCCGGTCGGCATGCTGGTCGCCGCCGAACTCGCCACCCTAGGAACCGACGTGGTCCTCCTCGAACACCGCACCACGACGTCCGAGCGGCCGAAGGCGACGACGCTCCACGCCCGGACCGTCCAGTGCCTGGCCCGCCGGGGACACCTGCCGGAACCCACCGGGCGCGCGGGCGGCGACGAGAACGCCATGCCTTTCCACTTCGCGGGCATACCCGGCCTGATGATCAGCGCCCCTCCGGCCGAACCCGCCCCCATCCTCAAGACCCCGCAGGCCGAGCTGGAGCGTCACTTCGAGGCCCGCGCACGGGCTGCCGGAGCCCGTGTCCTGCGTGGCCACGAAGTGGTGGGGCTCGCCCAGGGCCCGGAGGGGGTGCGGATCGAGGCCCGGGGGCCGCGCGGATCCGTCGTGCTCCACGCGCGGTACGCGGTCGGCGCGGACGGCGCGCGCAGCACCGTCCGGCGGCTGGCGGGGTTCGAGGCCGACACCTGGCCGGCGACCGTGACCGCGCTCATGGGTCAAGTCCGCCTGCGGGAGGCCGATGTACTCTCCCCGGGCTGGCACCGCACCCCTCGCGGCTGGCTCGTCGTCAAGGACGCCCCCGACGGCACCACACACCTGCGCACCCTCAACTGCGCCGGGCCCCCGGCCGGCCGTGGACTGCCGCCCACACTGGAGGAGTTGAGCCGGGAGGCCTCGTACATCGCCGGTCGCGACGTCGCCATGACCGACGGGCGATGGCTCAGCACCTTCAGCGACTTCTCCCGCCTGGCACGCAGCTATCGCTCCGGGTCCGTCTTCCTCGCCGGTGACGCGGCGCACGTGCACTTCCCCGTGGGCGGACAGGGTCTGAGCACGGGGTTGCTGGACGCGCTCACCCTGGGATGGAAGCTCGCCCTCGCGGCGGCCGGCGACGCCGGGGACGACCTGCTCGACACCTACGACGCGGAACGCCGCCCCGCTGCCCGCCGCGTCATCGACAACACCCGGGCCCAGGTGGCCCTCATGCGCCCCGACCCGGCCCTCGACCCGGTAAGGGACCTGTTCGCCGGCATGTTCGCGTCGGGCACGGGTGCCGACTGCTTCGGCCCGATGATCAGCGCCCAGGACACCGTGCTCCCGGCACGGTCGGCGTCCTCCTGGGAAGGGAGGTTCCTGCCGAACACCGCCCTGAACACGGCGGACGGACCGACGGACGTGATCCGCCTGCTGCGGGACGGAAGGCCCTTGCTGCTGCTCTTCGGTGAGGAGGGTGCACGCCACCTCGACGCGGCGCGGCCCTGGGCGGACCGTCTGCGGGTGGTTCGCTGCACGCCGGTCGGGGACCCGCCGTGCGCGGCGCTGCTCGTACGCCCCGACGGGTACATCGCGTGGGCCCCGGACGGCGGCGGGCTGGGCGCGGTGCTCGGCCGGTACTTCGGCCAGGGGGAGGGGCGGAGTGCTCCGGCACGCGCCGCGGCGCCCGTCACCGGTCAGCCGACGGGCTGACGCTCCAGCAGTCCGGAGGGCGGTTCCGAGGACGGTGCCGAGGCCGGCGCCACCTCGGAAGAGGCGTCCAGCTCTGCCAGGACGACGGCTCCCCTCGTACGCGAGAGGTCGATCGAGGCCAGGACGGAGGAGAGCACCACCGTGGGCAACAGGTGGCGGAGCAGGGCGCACACCCGGTCGGGCAGGTCCTGGTAGTCACTGATCGCCTGGGACATCGCCTGAATTCCGGCGAAGCTGCCCACCACCACTTCGGCGGTCTCGGCCGGGATGACGTGCGGCAGCAGTTCGCCCTGCTCCCGAGCGTCGTGGAGCAGGTGGTCCAGGACATCGACCCAGCGCAGGAACGGCCCCGAGCGGTCGAGTTCGTGCGCCTGCTGGTCCAGTGACAGCCGGACCCCGGCGCGCACCATGGGGTCGTTCTGGAGGCGGTGGGCGTGGAGCAGTACCACGTCCACCAGTTCCTGCGTCCGGCAGGCGCGGCGGGGGACCACCAGCCGCTGGTCCTGCTCGGCGAGCACACCCTGCGCCAGGTCGTCCTTGGACTCGAAGTGGAAGTACAGGGCGCCCTTGGTGACACCGGCCGTGGTGAGGATCTCGGAGATCGTGGCCGCCTGATACCCCCGCTGCTCGAACACCTTGGCCGCCGCGGACAGGATCGTCTGACGCGTACGGATGGCTCGGTCCTGCTTCGCCACTCTCGCCTCCTCCACGAGCTCCTCGGGTCGGGGCCTCTCCCCAATAACAAACCGCTGGGTCTGTATATTACAGGTCTCCCTGATGCCCGAGGTGACGGCGGTTTCCCTCGCGGCGGGGCGAGTGGCTGGAAACGGTCGCTGGGAAGAGGGCGGACACGCACACTACGGGGTGACCGGCCAATGCCCCTCACCGGAGGACCGGAGGACCGGACGGCCGAGGACCGGAGTGTCCGGTCCCCGGCGTTTCAGAGTCGATGGAGCGGGGTCGACACCGTCGCGGAGAACACGGGTTCCCCCTCCTGATGGCCGGTCACCCGGACCGACCTGCGGCCGTCCTCCGCTCCCGGCAGGACGGTGGCCTCCACCATGCAGGGCGCGTTCAACTCGGCGTACCGCGTGAAGTGGCTGGTTATGGCGAGAGGGAGAAGGTCGCCGTCGCCCAGGGTGGCAACCGTCGCCTGGCGGGCGGCCTCGATCAGGACCATGCCCGGGACATGGTCGACCGGGTGGTCGAACAGCACGTGGTGGCGGCTGTCGGCGCGGAGCTGCCAGCGCCGGTCATCGCCGATGGGGGAGAGCACCACGTCCATGGGCGACGTCCGCCCGACGCTCTGCGGCGAGGCGGGAGCGGTCAGGGGGATCGGTGGCCGGCCGTCCTGGAGCCCGCGTCCCGCACGGAGTCGCCGGTAGACCGCCGGGGAGGTGCAGGTGTACGAGGCGCTGCCGGTCACCGCTACACGGCCGTCCCGCCTGATCACGGCCGCGTAGCGCAGGCCGGCCAGGCTGCCGCCACGCCGTTTGACGTCGGTGCAGACGACGTCGATGTCGAGCGAGGCGGGGGCGTCGCCGACCAGGAGGTGCGCCGGTTCGACGGAGTATTCCAGGTCCCACATCAGGAACTGATGACCGAACGGAACGCCGAACTCCGCGTGGGCGAGGAGCGAACCGATCTGACGGATCGTTTCCGCTGCGATCAGCGGGTCATGGTGCCCGCGTACCGGGCTGAAAAAGCTGTGTCCGCGCGGCCATTGGGCCGTGACATCGAAACGGGTGTCACTTCTGCGCCGCCAGTCGGTGAGCATCACTTCCGCGACGGCGGCCCGGTGGACGAACTCCTTGGGCACCGTGGTGGTCAGCGACGGGAAGCGGAAGGCGGGCGGCCAGGGAACCGGAACCGCGTCCCGGTCCACCGGGGGCACGGGCGCGGTGCTCGGAGGCTCCTCCGTCCGGAATGCGCTCGTAGTCATGTATCCCCCCAAGACGCACGGTGTTTGACGGGCGAGGTGCGCCCGCTGCTCCGGCCCCGAAGATACATACCAACCGGTTTAATTTCTACCCGGTCCTTCCCAATTGGTAGGTGATGTGCGCACACCGTGTGCGCGGACGACGTGCTGAGGCCTGTTCCGTTTCCCACCGGACCCGGTCCCGGCCCGCCGGTGCCGGACGGAGCACGGCGGCCCCGGCGAAGCGGAAGGCGCGGCCGGCTCGTCGTCGAAGGGCGCCCCCCGAGGTGCGCTCGCCGTGCGGAAGCCCCGTAGGACGGCCGCCACCGGTTGCCGTTCCGGGACGCCGCGCATTCCGAGCCGCTGTGCCCGGAATCACGTACCCCAGGTGGCGCGGACCCGGTCGCGCAGCCAACTGTGCGCCGGGTCCGCGTCGTTGCGCGGATGCCACGCCATGGCGAGCGTCAGCGGCGGAAGCTCCAGCGGCACCTCGAAGGTGTGCAGGCCGAACGCATCGGCGACCGGCTCGGTGGCGAGACAGACCAGGTCGGCTCGGCGGCACAGGTGGAGCGCGGCGGACCAGCTCGGTACGACGGCGACGACCCGGCGTCGAAGGCCGAGAGCGGTCAGCGCGTCGTCGACCGGCCCCCGCACCCGGCCCCGCCGGGACACCCCGATGTGCTCGGCGGCGGCGAAGGCCCGGGCCGTGACCCTCCTCCGGGCCGCCAGGGGGTGCCGCGGCCGGACGGCTCCGACGAGGCGGGTCTCGCCCAGGGCGTCGGTCCGGGTCTCCGGGTCGGCGTTCCGGACGACGCCGATCTCCAGGTCGACCCGCCCCTCCCGCAGGGCGGGGGTGCCCTCCAGGCTCTCCGGCAGGAAGCGGAGGGTGACCCCAGGGGCCTCGCGCGCCACGGCACCGATCAGCCGGGCGGCGAGCCCCGCGAGGACCAGGTCGCTCACCTGGACGCCGAACTCGCGCACCATCGCCCCCGGATCGGCGACCGGCGCAGGGGCGAGGAGCCCCCGCGCCTGCCGTACGACGGCGTGCACCCGCGGGCGCAGTTCGACGGCGCGGGGCGTGGGGACGAGGTGCCGCCCGGCCCGTACGAGGACGGGGTCACCGAGCGCCGCACGGATGCGGCCCAGCGTGCGGCTCATGGCGGGGGCCGACACATGGAGGCGGGCCGCAGCACCGGTCACGCTCTCCTCCTCGAGGAGGGCGTCCAGGGCGACCAGGAGGTTCAGATCGAGCGATTCCACCGTGTGACTCCCCTCACGCGCGCGGCGCGTCCCCACCGACACGACCATGTCCTTTGCCTTTCACGCAAGGACACCTTGCCAGCGTTGCACTGGAGTCAATCACCGGCCCCCCGCACGCTGGGCCCCATGACCCAGACGCACAACGATGTCCTGGCCGTGGTGAGTCAGAGCGGCCCCACGGTGACGTTCTTCGACGCGGTGACGTACGACCGGCTCGGCGAGGTGGGCGTACCGCACGAACCGCACGAGCTCTGTTTCGACGCGGCCCGCCGGCGGCTGTACTGCACGATCACGTACCGCTCCGGCTACTACCACGCGAACGACGGCCGGGCGCGGCAGATCGCCGTCATCGACCCCGACGGGCGGCGCGTGACGGAGGTGGTCGACCTGGCGCCGGAGTGGGCGCCGCACGGGATCGCCCTGGACCCGGCGGGCGCACTGCTGTGGGTGAGCGTCGAGGCGTACGGGAGCGAGGACGGGGCGCTCGTGGCGCTGGACGCGGATTCGCTGCGGCCCGTGCGGCGGGTGGCGGTGGGCGCCCCCGGTCCGCACTGGTTCACCCTCACCCCGGACGGGCGCCACGCGTACACGGCCAACAAGGAAGCACCGTTCGTGTCCGTCGTCGACGTCGAGCGAGGAACGCTCCTGGGCCGGGTCGACATGCCCGGCGGCAGCGAGGGCATCGCGGTGTCCGGGGACGGGCGGCACGTGTATGTCGCCGGGCCCAAGGGGTCGTTCGACGGGGCGCCGGTGCGTGACGCGGGCGTGCGGGTCATCGACACGGCGACGGACACCGTCGTACGGACACTGCCGACGGACGGGGTCGTCTTCCCGGTGCACGCGACGCCGGCGGGTCTGCTGCTCGCGGGCGAACTGCGCGCGTCGGCGGGCGGGTCGGCGCTCGGCCGCCAGGGCCCGGGCGTACTGCACGTGTACGACGGCTCCGGACGGCGCACCCACCGGGTCCCGGTGGGTGCGTTCCCGCTGACGATCACGTCCTCGCCGGACGGGCGCTACGGGTACGTCGCCGCGGTCTCGTCCAGCACGGTGACGGTGGTCGACCTGGCGGCGGGTTCGGTCGTGACGTCACTGGAGGTGGGCAGGAGCGGCGAAGCGGGTGCGCACGGACTGGCGTACGTACCCTCCTCGTCCGCATGAGAGGTGTCTCCCCGGCCGCCGCCCGCCCGGCGGCCGTTCCCGCCCGGGTGACCCCGCCCCCGGACGCGGAACAGCCGTCGCTCACTCACACCGGTAGGTGAGGGGCGGGGAGACGGCGGTGTGCCCGGTGGGGGACACGACGATCAGTGTGGCAGTGCCCCGGAACTCACCCTGTCCGTGGAAGGACCACAGAAGACGCAGCCGGGCCCGCTCCTGCCCCTGACGGACCTGCTCCCGCAGGAGTTCGGTCCTGGTGCCGTCACTGCGCTCCCAGCGATAGGTCACCGTGCCCGGTCGTCCGTTGGTCGTGACCTCGCCCACGACCTCCGCCTCGCCGTCGCAACGCAGGTCCGTCACACCGGTCGTGACCGTCGCCCCCCGTACCGTCAGGGCGTCGCCGTGACGCTGCCAGGCGAGGAACACCAGCACGCCGAGCAGCACCAGGGTCGCCGGCGCGTACCGCCGCAGGGCCTTGCGCCACCGTGGCGTCGGAGGGGTGACGTCCTGGCCCGGCAGGGTGCCGTGCCACACCCGGGTCGCCGTGTTCCCGTCGGAACCATGGCGCCGGGCGGTCGCGGCCGTCACACCGGGGCCGAAGCGCAGGACGTCGCCCTCGACGCGGTCGGGAGCCACGGCTGCCGCCGGCCGGGACGGGGCGGGGGAGCGGAACTCGGGGGGCGCCTCGCCGCGCTCGAACCAGTGGCTCCCGAGGACGGTGGCGCTGTACGTGTCGTTCGCCGCCTCGTCGTCGCGGCCGTGGGTAACTCGGGGATCCGTCATGTGAGGGTGCACCGCCGGGTGAGGATCTGCTGCGTGGAGCTCCCGTTCGCCGCGGCCGGTTCGGTGGTCGCGCGTACACCCCAGTAGCAGCCGTTGCCCCCGAAGGTGTGGCCCAGCGTGACCGAGTACCGCGTCGCGCCGCTGCGCCGCAGCGTCTCCGTGCCGTCGGGTGCGCCGGGCCCGCCCTTGGTGTCACTGGTGAACCAGGCGATGACGACGGTCACCGGACCCGGGCCGTCGGTGACGATCTCGAAGGACGCCTCGGCACCGGTCGGGCCGGTCTGCCTCAGGCCGGTCACCGAGACCGACTTCACCGCCACCGGCCGCTCAGTGGGTGGCGGGGGCGGCTCCGTGGTGGGAGGGGTCGTGGTGGGCGGGGCGGACGTGGCGGGCACGTCGGAGGTGCTCGGTGCCGGCGGCGTGGCGCCGCCCGTCGCCTCGGTGGGCGTGGGGCCGGGCGGGGTGGCGCTCGCGGTCGCCGTCGGGGTGGCACTGGCGGGAGGGGAGCTCGCCGGGGGCGACGTGCTGGGAGTGGCCCCCGGGGACACTGACGGGGCGGCCGCCGGAACCCCGGGCCGGGCGCTGGTCGTGGCGAGGACCTGGCCGGTCGTCCGTACGGCCCCGTCATCGCCCGCCCGTGCGGCGATGGCGAGCGCGAGAGCCAGCACCAGCGCCGCCACGAGGGCCGGTACGCCACGGAGCGCGTGCCTCCCCAGCCGCCGCCCGGTGCCGGACAGTGTGGTCGTCGCGACGGCGGTGGTGCCCGTGGCGGGCTCACCGGCCGAGGGGAACAGCAGCGGCAGCAGGGCGGCGAGCGCGGCCAGTCGGCCCCTGCCGCGCTCCTCCCAGTCAGGCCCGTAGGCCGCGGTCGCCACCCGCTCCAGTTCCGCCACGAAGGCCTCGGCGTGCTCGGGCCGGTCCGCCGGATCCTTGGCGAGCCCGCGCCGGACGAGTTCTCGCACCGGCTCGGGTACGTCGTCGGGAACCGGGGCTTCGATGTGCTGCAGCGCCAGTTCGGCGAAGTTCTGGCCCGTGAACGGTTTGCGGCCGGTCAGGCATTCGTAGAACGTCGCGGTCGCCGCGTAGACATCGGCTGTCGGCGAGGCGGGACGCCCCTGCCACTGCTCCGGCGCCATGTAGGCGGGGGTACCGGCGACGCCCCGCGTGCTGCCACGGTTCGCGGCGATGCCGAAGTCGACGAGGGTGGACGACCCGTCCGCCGACACCAGCACGTTCTCGGGCTTGTAGTCCCGGTGCACGACGCCCACGCCATGAGCGGCGGCCAGGCCGAGGAGCGATCCCTTGAGCACCACCAGTGCCGCCTCAGGACCGGTCGCGCCCTCGCGGGACAGCAGTGCGCGCAGGGCGACACCGTCGACCAGTTCCATCACGATGGCGGCACCGTGCGGCGACTCGACGTACTCGTACAAACCGGCCACGTACGGTGTGTCCAGGCCACCGAGCAGACGTGCCTCCGCACGGAAGTCCTCCACGAAGGCCCTGTCCGTGCGCAACCGCTCATTGAGGTACTTCACGGCCACCGGCACGCCGGTCGCGTCATGGACGGCGAGGACGACCCGCCCACTGGCACCGGCGCCCAGTTCCCGGGTCTCGGTGTACCCGGGGACCGACCAACTGATCATCTCCGCCCCCTCGGCGCGGTCGCACCGCGTCGCGCTCGGTCTGCGCGAGCCCACCCCCGCGCGGGGTCACCCCCCGCGCGACAGTACCGGCGCGCCTTCCTCAACGGGGACACGATTTCGCCACGGCCGGTTCCCTGCCCCGGGGGGGGGGGGGGGGGGGGGGGGGGGGGGGGGGGGGGGGGGGGGGGGGGGGGGGGGGGGGGGGGGGGGGGGGGGGGGGGGGGGGGGGGGGGGGGGTCCCCCCCCCCCCCCCCCCCCCCCCCCCCCCCCCCCCCCCCCCCCCCCCCCCCCACTCCCCCCCCCCCCCCCCCCCCCCCCCCCCCCCCCCCCCCCCCCCCGCGGCCGGTGCGGCGTTGGTGGGTGCCCTCGCGGTGTCGTCGAGGTGCACCTGGTGGTGGCCTCGCGGTGGCCTCGGGGTGGCCTCGCGGTGGCTTGGCCGCGCCCCGGTGGTGACCTCGCGGTGGCTTGGCGGTGCCCCCGGTGCCGGCCCCGCCGTGCCCTCGCGGTGCCGCCCTCGCGCGGCGTCCCGTCACCGGTCGGCGTGGTCCCCCTCCGACTCCAGCGCCTCCTTCAGCCGCTCCAGCGTGGTGCGGATGTTGCGGCGCTGGAAGTCGGCGAAGGTCTGCCCACGGGTCGCCTTCCGATCGAAGGCGTGGGCCAGCGCGTCGGGCCACGCCCGCCGGTCGTCGGTCCAGGTCTCCGTCACACGGGTGCCGCCTTCGACCGGTGCGAAGCGGTACTCCCACGTGGCGATCGCTCCGGGCAGCCAGGGACGCCGTATCCCGATGGCATGCACCCGGAACGCGAAGCGCTCGCCCGGGTCGGCGGCCGTCACCGTGCACTTCGTGGTCCAGGTCATGGGGCCGCGCTTGTTGTGCCCCTCGAAGACCATGCCCACATGCGCCGCGCGCCGCTCACCACGGACGGTCGCTCCACGGTTCTCCGGGCTCCAGCGGCCCATGGCCGTGGGGTCGCCGACCCTCTCGTACACGGTCAGGGGGGCGGCGTCGATCACGATGCTGTCCGACACGGACATGGTGCGGGGCATGGCTGTGCCTCCTCGTCGCCGACTGTTCCCTACAGTCGGGGCACCACACCCTACTCAGCGGTAGGGCAATCCGGGCGGCGCCGTCGAGTGGCCGTCGGCCATGAGGCCATGAGGGGATGCCGGCCATACGGGCCGCCGTCGGCAACCGCCCCGCGCCAGGCCAGCCCGAGGGGCGGTCGTGCCGCGGTCGGCTCGGGGTTCGACCGCGGCACTCCCCACACGGCGGGCACGGCGGAGTGAACCGGCCCGATGACGCGCTCCTGCCCGGGCCGTTCCGCTGCATGCTGCGCCGACCGGGTGATCGCCAAGGGACGCGGAACCGGACAGGATGCCGCCCTGGGCGGCGCAGAGGGCGTCATCCCGATCCGCGCGAAAGGGCAAGGCATGATCGCGACGCGACGGGGCACCCGTCAGTCACGCCCCGCCGCGCTCTCCCCCGTCGCGGCGGGGCTCACCGCGTGGACGCCGCTCGGCCTTGCGCCGTCCCGACGGTGGGGTGGGCTGGTCTCGGCTCCCGGTGTTGCTCTGCTCACAGCCGGGGCCACAGGTGTGACACCGGCCGTGCGGGCCCCCTCTCAAAGGGCATGAACGACATGACCGATCAGGAGATCGCCCGCGCGGTTCGTGGCATCGTCGTGATGGAGGCCTCGCGCGAGGTGTTGGCCGCCCGGGTGGAGGCGCTGCGTACCGCCACGACTGCCGATGACCTGGCCGACCGGGACCGCTGCGGCGACGCCATGGCCGACGCCGACGCCCGGATTCTGCGGGAGTCGATCGAGGTCCTCGACCGGCTCGGCATGACGGCCGCCGCCATGGCCTGTGCGCACGTCGCCCAGGAAGAGGGCATCCTTCCTCCCGCCTGATCGGGGTTGCCCGCCGACCGCGGAGAGACCGACCGGCAACGTCGCCGCGCAGACCGAGGGTTGTGAGTGCAGCTCCGATAGGTGGTGTCACCCACGGAGGACGGCCGGCCAGTGCTCGCGAGGCCACGGCCGTCAGCCAGGCAGGCAGGCGGCAATGCGCGGTGCGCCCACCGTACGGTCCGTGGGCGACATCGGCCGGCGATTACCCGTAGAGCGAGCGGGCTCCGGGGCTGCTGCTCATGAAGCGCCGACCCGCGGCGATCTCCTCGCCGACCACCGACCAGACCGACTCGTCGTCCCGGAAGGGGAGCGGGTCGACGCCGCTCGTCTCCTGACGGATACGCCCGACCTCGTGCTCCAGGCGCGCGAAGTCGGCTTCCTCGGCGCCGCTGAAGGTGAACTCCACGAGCAGCCGCTGGAACCGGAGGCCGACCTGGACGAGGGAGGAGACGTCCGTGTGGAGTTCCCGCACGGTCTCCTCGTCGGTGTCGAGGGCGTGCACCTTGCCGGCAGGGCGGCAAGCCCCACCAGCACACGCTCTCAAGCGGCCAGGGCGGCGGGCTCACCGAGGCGCGCGGCGGCCGTGCGCCACGCGTCGGTCACCGCCCCGTACGCCTGTGCGGTGCGTGCGGCGTGGTCGCCGGTCAGGGTGAGCGGTGCTCCCACATGGACGTGCAGGCCGGGGCGGCGGACCGGCGAGGTGACCAGGCCCGCGAGCTGCTTGGCCACGTTCCCCGACGTGACCCGGCGCGCTCCGGCCTGGCCGAGCGGTACGACCGGCGCGCCGGTGCGCTCGGCGAGCCGGGCGAGGCCGCTGCGGAAGCTGCCCGGTGCCGCCTCGGCGGCGTCCTTGCGCAGCGGGAGGCCGCCCTCGGCGTAGATGAGGACCAGCCTCCCCTCACCCAGCGTGGCCGCGGCGAGGTCGAGCGCTTGCGCGGCGCGCCGGTCCCAGCGGTGCACGGGAATGTGACCCTCGCGGGCGAGCGCGCGCCCGAGGAGCGGCAGGCGCCACAGTCCGGCGGCCGCCATGACGACCGGCTGGACGCCCAGTCGGCGCAGAGCGGCCAGCACGATCGCCGGGTCGGCGAGCGAGGTGTGGTTCGCGGCAATGATGCTGCCCGGTGCGATGGCGACGCCACTGTCGGCGGTCACCGTGAGGCGCCCGATGGCGGGCACCAGGGTGTGGCTGAGGCGGCTGAGCATGTGCTTCCCCCGGTCCGAACGATGTGATCTTCATCGTCGGCGGCCGGTGAGCGGTGGACCTGAGCACGCGTACTCAATCCGCGACCGTCCGGTACCCAGAGCCGGCCGGGAAGGTTCGCCGGGTTCAGCGCGCCTAGCCCGGCTGAGGCGGACCAGGGCGGAACGGGCGGCGCGGGGCCGGGATGTCGAGAACGGCGAGGAACGCGGTCGCCGCGGGCGTGAGGCCGGCGCGGCTCCAGATGACGTGTTCGACGCGGGCGGGAGCGTCGGTGACCTCGACGGTGGTCACGCCGGTGAGCTGACGTACGTAGGCGGAGGGGAGCAGGGCGATACCGAGGCCCTGCCCGACCAGGCGGGCCAGGAAGTCCGCGTTGGTCACCTCGAACGCGACCTCGCGGCGGAGACCACTGGCCGAGAAGGCCTGGTCGGACTGGGCACGCCCGGCTGTCCTGGCCGGCAGGTCGACGAACACCTCGGAGGAAAGCCTGCGGAGGTCGACCGCCGGGGCCCCGGCGAGTGGATGGTCCGGCGCGACCACGGCGACGAGGCGGTCACGGGCGAGTTCGACGGCGTCGACACCCTGGGGGCTCGCTGTGGCCGGCAGCCCGAGGAAGGCCACCTCGATGATTCCTTCCTTGACCTGTTCGACGAGTTCGTCGCTCGCGCCCACGCGCAGGCTGACGCGCACGGACGGGTACCGGTCGTGGAAGTCGCGCAGGGCGCCCGGGAGGTCGACGGCGGCGACCGAAGGGATGACGCCCACGGCGAGTCGTCCGCGCACCTCTCCGACAGCCGCGGCGGCCTCGGCGGCCGCCCGCTCGGCGGCGTCCAGGCACTGGCGGGCGGCCGGGAGGAACGCCGCACCGGCCGCCGTCAGCCGCACCCGGCGGCTGGTGCGCTCGAAGAGCCTCGCGCCCAATTCCCTTTCCAGGCGCGCGATCTGGTGGCTGAGGGCGGACTGGACGACCAGACATCGTTCGGCGGCCCGGGTGAAACTGTTCGTCTCGGCGACGGCGACGACGTAGCGCATCTGCTGGAGCTCCACGGATCCATCATGTATCGAGATCGATGTGGTGACCAGCATGTGTTGGACTCATCGATCGCCACCGGATGAGACTGCGAGCATGACAAGTCCAGCACCACAGAAGGCCTTTGGCGGAACCGATGGCGGTGTTCCCGGCCGGCGTCCGAACCGTGCCACGGGGGTGAACACCGCCCTGACGGCGTTCACCCCCGTGGTGTGGGGCACGACCTATGTCGTCACCACCGAGTTCCTCCCGCCGGGACACCCACTGTTCGCCGGGCTGCTGCGTGCGCTACCCGCAGGCCTGTTCGCGCTGGCGATCAGCAGGACTCCGCCGCGCGGAGTGTGGTGGGGGAGAGCCACGGCACTCGGTGTGCTGAACATCGGCCTGTGCTTTCCCTGCTGTTCATCGCGGCCGAGCGCCTGCCCGGGGGCGTGGCCGCCACCCTGGCGGCGGCCCAGCCGCTCGTCGTCGCGGCTCTGGCCGTGCCCGTCCTGCGCGAGCGCCTCACCGCCTGGCGGATCGCCTGGGGAACGACCGGCGTGGTCGGCGTCGGCCTGGTGGTGATCGGACCGAACGCGGCACTCGACCTCGTCGGGATATTGGCAGGCCTCGGCAGCGCGGCCTCCATGGCGCTCGGGGTGACGCTCACCAAACGCTGGGGACGTCCGGCCGAGGCCGGTCCCACCGCATTCGCCGGCTGGCAACTCACGGCAGGCGGCCTGTTCCTGTTGCCTCTCACCCTCCTGGCCGAGGGGACACCGCCCGCGATCGACCTTCCGGCCGCCCTCGGCCACCTCTGGCTGGGCCTGGTCGGCGGTCTGCTCGCCTACGTTCTGTGGTTCCGCGGCGTCACCACACTGCCGGTCACCTCGGTCGCGGTTCTCGTCCTTCTCTCGCCGCTGGTCGCGGCGATCCTCGGAGCCGTCGTGCTCGGCCAGACGCTTGGCCCGGTCCAGCTCGTGGGGTTCGGGCTCGCACTCGCCGCGATCGTCGCGGGACAGCTCCCCGCGCCGGCCCGCCGCGGCCGCGACCTCGCCATGAAGGGCCGGGACGCGCCGGACCATCGTCCGTCCTAGCGCTCTTCCCCCTTCCCGCCGTCGGCGTACCGGGCGACGAGCTCGGTGCCGATACGTGCCAGCTCGGCCTGGACCGACCGTGGTTCGACCACCTCGATCATCGTGCCCCAGCCGGCGAGGTGCCGGGCGATGTCCAGCGGCGTCGGAGCGGCGAGGCGGACGCGGGCACGCCCGTCGGCGAGCGCACCGTCGGTGTGGCAGTGGCGCCCGAACTGGTCCTGCAGCACCGGCACGAACCTGGCCTCGACGAGTACGGTCGCCCAGGTGCGGGAACGCCTCCGCTCGACCTCGCCGACCACCTCCTGCCACGCGGCGGCGAGGGCGAAGTCGTCCGGGCGCGCGGCGGGCCGGCCGGTCGGCTCGGCCCCCGTGATCCGGTCCACCCGGAAGGTCCGCCGTCCTCGCTCGGTCCCGGCCAGCAGGTACCAGACGTCGTCCTTGTCGACCAGGCCCCATGGGTCGACCAGTCGTTCGGTCCGCACCCGGGAGCTGTTGGTGTAGGTCAGGCGGACCTTGTGCCGGTGGACCACGGCGGTCTGCAGCAGGTCGACCATCTCGGGACGGCCACGAACGCGATCCCCCCACCGGGTGGGGTCGATCAGCATGGCGTCGGCAGCCGCCTCGGCGTCGGCCCGGAAGGGCTGCGGCAGCGCCCGCACCAGTTTGCGGAGCGCTGCCTTCGCCTCACCCGACACGGCCGCGGCCGGGCCGACGAGCAGGAAGAGCGCCTGGGCCTCGGCCGCCGACAGGCCGCTGAGGTCGGTCCGGGCGCCGCCGACGAGCGCCCAGCCGCCGCCGCGCCCGGGCTGCGGGTACACCGGGATGCCCGCCGCGGACAACGCCTCCAGATCACGGCGGGCCGTGGCCACGGACACCTCCAGCTCCTGCGCCAGCTCGGCGGCGGTCACCCGGCCACGGGCCTGCATGAGCAGAAGAGCGGCAACGAGTCGGTCGGCGCGCATGTCCCCAGGTTCCCCGTAAAAGTGCTCGGATGGTGAGCACTTTAGGCCGGAGGATGGTTCCTGTCACCGAACGAGAGAAGGGACCCCCCATGCTGCGAGGGCTCGCCACCGTCAACTTCTGGGCCGACGACCTGGAGGCCGCCAAGAAGTGGTACGCCGAGCTGCTGGGCGTCGAGCCGTACTTCGAGCGCCCCGGCAACGGCGGGCCGGCCGCCTACTACGAGTTCAGGATCGGCGACCACCAAGCCGAACTCGGCCTCATCGACCGGCGCTACGCCCCGCCGGAAGCGCCCACCGCCCCCGGCGGCGCGATCGTCCACTGGCACGTCGACGACGTACGGGCCACCCTCGACCGGCTGCTGTCCATGGGGGCCACGCCGTACCAGCCGCTCACCGAGTACGGCCCCGGTTTCGTCGCCGCGTCCGTGACCGACCCGTTCGGCAACGTGCTGGGCATCATGTACAACCGCCACTACCTGGAGATGCTGGGCCGATGACGCACTTCGAGGACGCCTCCGCGTGGGAGTCGTGGCTGGCCGAGCACCATGGGACCGAGGGCGGCACCTGGCTGAAGATCGCCAAGAAGGGGTCCGCCGCCGTCTCGGTCACGGTCGAGGAGGCGCTGGAGGTCGCGCTGTGCTATGGCTGGATCGACAGCCACCGCAAGTCCTACGACGAGGACTTCTTCCTGCAACGGTACTCACCCCGCCGCAAGGGCAGCTCCTGGTCGCGGGTGAACGTCGAACGCGTGGAACGCCTGACCGCCGCCGGGCGCATGCGGCCACCCGGCTCGGCCGAGGTCGCCGCCGCCCAGGCGGACGGCCGCTGGGCGGCGGCCTACACCGCTCAGCGCCATGCCACCGTCCCGCCCGACCTGGCCGAGGCGCTGGCCGCCCACCCCGAGGCCGCCGCCCGTTTCGAGGCACTCGACAAGACCGGCCGGTACCAGGTCATCCTCCCGCTGCTCAAGGCCAGGACCCCGGCCGTGCGCGCCTCCCGCCTGCAGAAGGCGATCACCGGCCTGCTGAGCCGGTGAGGACCGGCGCGGCGCGCACAGCTCCGGCTCGCCGCCCCTGCGTCCCACGCCGGCACCGGCGTCGGCGGCGCGACGACCGACGACCGCCGGGTTCAGCGGTGGATGTTCGTCTGGTCGCCGCCGGCCTGATAGATGTGGCTACCGCCCGAAGCCCGTGCCTCCTGGACCACCGTGCGGGGACCTGACCGGTCGTCCGCCGCCGGCAGGAGCGGAGCCAGTTCCTCGTCGAGAAGGCGCTGGAGTTCCCCCGCCAGGCCCGGGTCGTCCCGCAGCAGCCGCTGAAGCCTCCGCTGCCAGTCCGAGGCCAGATGGAGTTCGGTGTCGGGGTCGTGGGCCTGTCGTGCCTGCAGCACCTCGGCACGCACCTCCGCCAGCTCCGCCTCGACGGCCGGAACTCGCTCGGGGTGGACGCGCCGCCACAACTCCGCGGCGGAGGAGCGTGCCTGCTGCCAGGCGTCGGTTGCCATCGCGCCGACCAGGGCGGTCGCGGCGGCCAGAGCCAGTGGGTCCATGTCGGCCTCCGGTGAGGAGAGTGGGTGGGTGGATGTCCCGCGCGGTGGTACGCGGCCGGCGCACTGTTTCTGTCCGGCCCGGGCGGTTCTCGGTGACCGGTGGGGTTTCGGGGGGCGAGGCCCTCGTCAACGGGCGGCAGACGTGGTCGGCGGAGGACCCCAGATCACCGCGTCGAACTCCACGCTGGGGCTGTACCCCTCCAGGATCCGCGTTGCCCGCAGGCGGGCGATCCGCCCGCCGTCGGTCCTCACACACAGGACGGTGCCGGTCCGCACGGGGACGGTGGGAGACGCGGCGGCATCCACCGTCTCGGTGCAGTCGGCGTAGTCCGCGGGCTCCCCGTCGGTCGGCCACGGCGACACGCCTCCGGCGCTGCTGCCGAAGACCACGATGCCGTCGCTGCCCCCCAACCCGAGACCGAGACCCAGATCGCCGTAGGTGAACTGCGCCGGTTTGGTCGGCCGGCCGTCATCCAGTTCCTTGCCCTCCAGGCCGAGCACCATCGTCCCGCTCCATTGGACGGTGGGCCGCGGGAGCCGGGACGCGGGGGCCGATTCGTCGGCCTTCCCTTCCGGAGGGATGCCGGGTCCCGTTGCCTGCGGGCGGTCGCCACCTGCCCGCGGAGCCGTGCTCGTGCCACCGGGCGAAGTGGCGTGCTCTCGCCCCCAGTCCCGCACGGGCCAGCCGTTGGTCATCGCGTACGCGGCGGCCGCGCCGATGACGGCGGCGACGGCCCCCGTCAGCACGATCCGTCTCCTCCGGTGGGCCCGGGAGCGGTCGACGGCGACACCGTGGGGGGACGCCACCGCACCGGGGTGGCCGGATGGGGGAAGGTAGAAGACGTTGTTGTTGCTGTTGCTGACATTGAGCTGTCCGCCCCCGGCCTGGTGCACCGAGCCGGACGTCTGCGCTCTTCCCTGCATGCGTACGCCGGGCTCGGGCCCTTCGGGCCACGCCTCGCCCCCACTCACGTTGCCAGACATCCCCCGCCCCGGCAGTCGTTTCCACCCGTGCCTTTCCGTGGGGCAAGAGTAGGTCCTCGCCTTGACGTCCCATCAGGCTTTCGCGGAATTCCCCGCCGGCCCCCAGGCGCCCGCCCTCGCCCGCGTCGTCGTGGCGAGCGACCTGCCAACTGGTGCGCGCCCATGTCATCCGGCACGCCGACGTCCTCGCCCGGCCTGCTCCAACGCCCGGCCGTATGCAACCTCGTTCGTGCTGACTACGGCGCCGTTCCCCTCCTCCAGGGCACCTCACCCGTTGAGCTGGTACAGCTCGGGCACGGACACCTTGATCGGCTCCTGCGTGGTGCGGGCGATCACGACGACCGCGGGCTCGTTCGGGTCGGGGTTCTCCTCACGGTGCGGTACGAACGGGGGTACGAGGAAGAAGTCGCCCGGACCGGCCTGGAGCCGCACCTCCTGTGTGCCGTCGTGGTAGACGAACACCGGGTGACCGCTCACCACGTAGATGCCGGCCTCGGAATCGCCGTGATGGTGGTTGTCCGTCGCACTCGACGGCGGGTTCTCCACCAGGCCCATCCAGAGCCTTCTCGACCCGACCGTGCCACCACTGATCGCCGCGTAGCCGTCCAGCGCGCCGGAACGCACGTGGTGGACGCGGTTGTTGGGCCGCTCGTCGGCAGTGGCGCCTTCATGCCCAGTCATCGTTGACCTCCTGGTCTCGTGGACGCGTTCGGAGGGAAGACTGCGACTCCCGCGCGGGGTCCGACAACATCCGTTGCCGGTATGGCAACGCCCTGCCCCGCAAGAAGCCTCGTTTCGGCCACGCATAGCGAAATAAATGCGGTCAATTTTGCGATGGGCGCACGAATGCTTCATCATCATGATCGCGCGTCAGATACTGCCGCGCACCAGGAAGTCGGGGGACTCGGGGAGCCCCGGCGCAGCGTTCGATCCCGTCGGCGGCGAGTTCGTGGTCTCGCCGTGCCGCGGTGACTCCCGCCCCGCCCTGTTTCCGTTCATCTAGGCAAAGGCCGCATGTCCGCCCACCAGCTCTCGGACCTCATACGTTTCGCACGTCACAACTCGCCCTTCTACCGCGACCTCTACGCGGACCTTCCGCCCCATGTCGACCGCCTCACCGATCTGCCGGTGGTCGACCAGGAGGCGTTCTGGGCGGCCAACACCCTCCACGACAACCGTGTCCTCACCGGGCCTCTCAGCGAGGCGACCGTCTTCCAGACCGGCGGTACCACCGGCGCGCCGAAGTTCTCCGCCTACACGCGTGACGAGTGGCGCACCTTCGTCACCGTCTTCGGCGACGGGCTCCTGGACGCCGGGCTGCGCCCGGGGCACCGTGTCGCGGACCTGTTCTACGCGGGCGAGCTCTACGCCAGCTTCCTCTTCCTCCTGGACTCGCTCGCCCACTGCCCCGTCGACAACGTGCGGCTGCCCATCGGCGGTGCCGCGCCGCTGGAGTCGACGGTCCGGACGCTGCGGGACTTCACCGCCCAGGTCGTGACCGGCACGCCGACCACCCTGTGCCGACTGGCCGAGCACCTGATCGGGGCCGGCCTGCGGTTGGACGCCGTCGAGCTGGTCCTCTTCGGCGGGGAGGCGCTCTTCGCCGACCAGCGGCGTCTGCTGGCCGCCGCCTTCCCCAACGCCCAGGCCCGGTCCGTCGGTTACGCGAGCGTCGACGCGGGCCTGCTCGGACGCCCCGTGCCGGGGCCGGACCCGCGCGTGCACCGGGCGTTCACCCCGTACTCGGTCGTCGAGATCCTCGACGACGCGACGGGCGCACCGGTGACCGAACCGGGCCGGCCAGGCCGGGCCGTCGTGACCAGCCTCTTCCGCCGTCTGATGCCCGTCATCCGCTACCCGGCGGGCGACCGCGCCGAGTGGACCGACACCGTGTCCGGCCACTTCCGCATCCTCGGGCGCGCCGAGGAGGGCGTACGCGTGGGGCCCGTGTCCCTCCACGTGAGGGACGCGCAGGACGCCGTGGCGGACGCGGACGTCACCGGCCGCATCGTCGGGATGCAATTGGTCGTACGCCGCTGGGACGGCCGTGACGGGCTGGTCCTCCGGCTGGCCACCGCCCCGGGCGACGACGGCCAGGCGGGCCGCGAGCAGCTCGCCGGAGCGGTCGTCACGCGGCTGGAGAAGGTCCGGCCGCTGTACCCGGACAGCGTCCGCGCCGAGTTCGTGCACCCGCTCACCGTGGAGTGGGCACGCCACCGCGACCTCGCCGTCAACCCGCGTACCGGCAAGCTCGTCCGCGTACTCGACGAGAGGCCGACCGCATGACCGGCCTCCGCCACGAGGCACCCCGTACCGGACACTCCACCCCGCCGCTCGGAGGCGGACGGTGAGCGCCCTGATCGCCCCCGCCCGAGGCTCCGACATCGCCGAACTGCGCCAGCTCTACTACGCCGTCTACGGGCCCCACTACCCGACCGCCCTCGGTACCGACCCGGCCGCGATGGCCCGGCTCATCGCGGACCCCGACACGCTGTGGCTCACCGCCCGCTGCCCGGACACCGGCGCCCTGGCCGCGTCGGCCGCCGTCCACGGGGAGCGGGGCAGCCGTATCGGCCGGCTGGAAGGGCTCGCCGTGCACCCCGACCACCGGTCCGGGGGCCTGGCCGCCCGCCTGACCGCGGCGCTGTGCGCCGGGACGCTGGACGCCGGGCGGCTGGACTCGGTGTACGCCACGGTCCGTACCGTCAGTGCCGGCCCGCAGCGCGTCGTCGCGCGCAACGGCTTCCGCCCGCTCGGTGTCCTGCCCAACGCGGTCGATCTGAGCAGCCGTGAGAGCCTCGCGCTCTACGCGCGTCACCGCCCCGGTGTGCTGGAGCGCCGCTTCCCGGTGCCCGAGGTGCCCGCACCGCTGCTGCCGCTCCTGCGGACCGCCGAGCGGGGCGTGGGCGTGTGCTACGACGGCACGCGACCCGTGGCCCCGGCCCCCGTGGCCGGACGCGGCGCGGCCGAGCACCTGGAACTGATCGAGGCGCCCTCCTTCGTACGCCGGCGCTTCCGCGAACGCTTCCCGGACGCCGACCGCTGGTTCTACCCGCTGCACACGCCCAATGTGCTGCTCACACCGGAGGACGGGCGGTTCGAGGTGTACGCCTACCTCAACCGCACCGGCCGGTACTGCTCGCTCGTCGCCGCCCACCCGGATCCGTCCGCCGCCGCCGCGTACCTCGAACCCGTCACCCGGACGCTCACCCGGGCCGGCGCGGGCTATGTCGAGGCGCTGGTGCCGCTGGCCCACCACGGGGCCCTGTCGGCCTTCCTCGCCCAGGGGTTCGTGGCGGGCGCGCTCTACCCGGCGATGCGACGGGACGGGGACGGCTTCCACGACTACGCCGTGCTGTCCCGGTCCACGGAGCGGATCGACTTCCGGGACGTCGTCGTCGAACCATCCCTCCAGCCGTACCTGGACTGCTACCTGTCGGCCTGGGCGTCGACCCACCTGCCCCCATTCGAGGTTGCCTCATGAACCCCCATCTCGCCCCGGTCGAGGTCCCCGACCCGGCCCTCCTGCCCCATGTGCAGCGGCTGTGCGACCTGACCGACCCGTACGCCCACGGCCCGGCCGAGGACGAGCTGTTCGCCGCGGCCATGGCGGAGATCAACGCCTGGCACACCGAACGGTCCCCGTTCTTCCGCTCGTTGTACGAGGCCACGCCGCCCGCACGGCCGTACCGCACCCCGCTGGTCCACGCCAACTTCTTCAAGCGCCACGAAGTGCTGTCCATCCCGCGCGACCAGGTCGACCTGCACCTGACGTCCTCGGGCACCACCGGCC
This sequence comes from Streptomyces sp. NPDC041796, assembly GCF_055590785.1. Lineage (NCBI taxonomy): Bacteria > Bacillati > Actinomycetota > Actinomycetes > Kitasatosporales > Streptomycetaceae > Streptomyces > Streptomyces sp. NPDC041796. The sequence continues at coordinate 229,721 of NZ_JBVJAH010000002.1, read as the reverse complement.
AGAAGTCGCAGATGTTCTTCGACCGGTGGACCATCCGCGCCGCGCAGCGCATGGTGGCCCGGATCTTCGAACGCAACGGCTGGATCACCGCGGACCAGGAGGTCAACTACCTCCTCTACAGCTACGAGCCGGCACCCGCCCTCAACCTCGGTACCGCCTTCACCGACAACTACCTCTGCGACTTCGCCCCGGCCCGTACCGTCGAGTACGCGCTGCGCAACACCGGTGACGGGCACGAGTTCGACCCCTTCGGGTGCGTGGCGGCGCTGCGGCGCTTCGAACGGGACGACGCCCCGGTCCGCATCCTGGGCTTCCCCGCCTTCCTGTTCTTCACCCTGGAGCGGATGCGGGCCATGGGCCTGCCGCCACTGCGACTTCCCGAGGGCTCGCTCGTGATGCTCGGCGGCGGCTGGAAGGGCCACGCGGACCGGCGTATCGGCAAGGACGAGCTGTACGCCCGCGTCACCGATCAGCTCGGCATCCCCGGCGAGCGGATCCGCGACACGTTCGGGTCGGTCGAGCACTGCATCCCGTACATCGAGTGCAACCACCACCGCCTGCACGCGCCCGTCTGGTCGCGCGTCACCGTCCGCTCCACCAGGACGCTCGAACCGCTGCCGTACGGGGAGACCGGATACCTGCACCTGGTGTCGCCGTACATCACCTCCGTACCGGCACAGAGCGTCGTCATGGGCGACCTCGCCTCGGCGCACCCCGGGGACGCATGCGGATGCGGGCTGAGCACCGACTGGTTCACCATTCACGGCCGTGCCGGGGTGAGCCGCAATCGAAGCTGCGCGGTGGCCGCCGCCGAACTGATGAAGGGCATGTCATGACGACCGTCCAGCCGCACGCCGCCGCCGAACACCACTACTGGCAGGGCACGTTCATCGACTACGAGGAGGCCGGGCACCGCCTGGCCGGCCTCGCCGAGACGGTCGAGGACGCGCTCGGAACGCCCCTGGAGACCGAGACGCTGCTGGCCGCCTGCGACGCCCTGGCGACCGCCCTGACCGACCCCGGGCACCCCGTCCACGCCCGGCTCGCGCCCCACCTGCCGGAGGGCGAGGGCCCGGCCGTCCTCACCGAGATCGCCGGCCCCCTCAGCCGCCGGGAGCTCACACGCAAGCTCCGCCGCGAACTCGGCGCCACCGCACCGCAGCGGCTGAACCGCCCCGACGCCCGCGAGACCGTGTACGAGGCGTGGGCGCCCGTCGGCCTGGTCGCGCACATCGCGCCGGGCAACGCCGCCACCGTCGCGCCGCTCAGCGTCGTCGAGGGCCTCCTCGCCGGAAACGTCAACATCCTCAAGACCAGCGGCGGTGACACACCGCTCGCACAGCACCTGCTGGCCGAACTGGCCGACCTGGACCCGACCGGCGCCATCGCCGCGCGCGTCATCGTGCTGCGTTTCCCGTCCACGCGCCAGGAGTGGCTGCGCCTCATGTGCGCGCCGGCCGACGCGGTCGCCGTGTGGGGCGGCGAAAGCGCGGTGGAGGGCGTGGCCGCCCATGTGCCGCCGGGCTGCCGACTGGTGGAGTGGGGGCACCGCATCTCCTTCGCCTACCTCACGCGCGACGCCTGGGACGACCCCGGCACGCTCGGCGCGCTGGCCGACGACGTCTGCCTGTACGAGCAGCAGGCGTGCGCCAGCCCCCAGGTGGTCTACCTCGACACGGCGGACGAGGCCGAGGTGTTCGCCTTCGCGGAGCGTCTCGCCCGGGTGCTGGCCACGCGGGACCCGGCCGAAGCCCCCCACGCCCCGGACCCCGCCGAGGAGGCGGAGCTGACGACGACGGAACTGGTCGCCCGGCTGGAAGAACACCTGGGCCTCACCCGGGTGTTCGCCGCCCCCGACGGCTCGTGGCGGGTCCTGGCCGACACCCGTCCCGCCCTCACCGCCTCGCCGCTGCACCGCAGCGTGTGGGTCAAGCCGCTGCCGCGCAAACAGCTCACCGGCACCCTGCGCCCCATGCGGCGCTACCTCCAGACCATGGGCCTGGCGGCCGGCCGCGGCGACACCGCCGAACTGTCACGCGCCGCCCTGACCGCCGGAGTCACCCGCGTCACGCCCCTCGGAGCCATGCACACCAGCTACTCCGGTGAGCCGCACGACGGGGTGTACGCGCTCCAGCGCTACAGCCGCCGCGTGGCGGTGCAGGCCGACCGGCGGTTCGCCACCACCGCCTGCCTGGACGACCTGGCCCGGCCCGTCGTCCTCCCGCCGCCCGCGGGCCCCCTGCTCGGCAAGGACGAGGTCCAGGAACGCGCCCGTCACATCCCGCGCGCCGACGCCGAGCTGTACTTCCGCAGCGGCGGCACCACCGGCGCGCCCGCCCTGTCGCTGTTCAGCTACGACGACTACGACACCCAGATGCACGCCGCCGCCCGAGGACTGCTCGCCGCGGGCTACGACCCGGTGCGCGACCGTACGGCGAACCTCTTCTACTGCGGCGGCATGTACGGCAGTTTCATCAGCTTCTTCTCCATCCTGGAACGTCTCGGTGGCGTCCAGCTGCCCCTGGCGGCCGGTCCCGACCACCGGGCCACGGCGGAGGCACTGATCGCCCATGAGGCGGACACGCTCTTCGGGATGCCGTCGTACCTGTGGCAACTGCTGCACGACCAGGCGGACGCACTGCGCGCCTACGGCGGCATCCGCAAGATCTTCTACGGAGGTGAGCACTTCACCGACGAGCAGCGGCGCACGCTGCGGGAGACCTTCGGCATCGACGTCGTCCACTCGCTCGCCTACGGCAGCACCGACCTCGGCCCCCTCGGCTACCAGTGCACGGAGAGCAGCGGCGGCGTCCACCACCTCCACGCCGACCTGCACACCATGGAGATCCTCGCACTCGACTCCGACAGGCCGGTGCCGCCCGGGGAGACCGGCCGCCTGGTCTTCACCAGCCACGCGCGGCGCGGCCAGGACCTGAGCAGGTACGTCATCGGTGACCTCGGCCGGGCCGTTCCCGGGCACTGCCCCTGCGGCAGCCACGCCCCGCGCTTCGAGCTGCGCGGCAGGCTGGGTGACGTGATGCGGGTCGCCACCTACTTCCTCGACCACCGCCGCTTCGTCGCCCTCGCCGAGCAGGGCGGCCACCGGGGCGAGCTCCAGATCGTGCTCGCCGGGCAGGACACCCGCGAGCGGCTCACCGTCCGCGTGGAACGGTCCGGCGCACCGGACCCGCGGCGGCTGCGCGAAGCCTTCCTGGACGGCTACCCGGAGCTGCGCACGGCCGTGGAGGAACGGTTGCTCGACCTGTCGGTCGAGGCGGTGGACGGCCCGGCACTCGACCGCAGCCCGACGAGCGGCAAACTGCGCCGCGTGGTGGACACACGGCAGTAGCGGCGCCGTCCGGTGACCGGCGGCCGGTTCGGCCTGCTCCCACCGCGCACGGGGGCCGGGCTCCTCGAGCGCCGAACCGGCCGGCCGGGTGCCCGCGACCGCCCGGAGGAAATACACGGGCGGTGCGCCCACCACCCGCCTTATCGTGGGCCGCTGCCGTCCACACCGCGACGGCCCGACAGAAAGGGGACGCCGAGTGCCGGACGTGCACGGGATCATGCTGGACGCCGAGCTGAACAAGGGGTTCGACGTGTGGTCCAGTTATCTGGACGCCGACACGGGTGAGGACCCACAGGCCCGTGCGCGGCTGCGCTCCACGTTGGAGGCGGCGTGCTCCGCCGCCGCCGAGGGAGACCCCGAGTCCGCGCGCGCCCTGCTGGCCGACATGTACGACGACGCCCGGGAAGCCGGTCTTCCCTGGGCTCCCCCGCAGCATCGCCCCCACGAAGCCGACAGCCAGGCACGCGACTACGCGAAGGACGAACTGCGGCAGGTGCTGCCTCTGCCCCTGCGCGAGGAGCTCGACATCCTCGCGCTCCACCTGAGGGTCATCGACCGGCGCTGCCGGACCGCCCCGGGCCTTGACGCCGCCACCCGCCAGGGCATGCTCTACCTCACCGCCCGCGCGTGGATGGCCCTCGACCTCGCCCACCCGACCGCGGCGCGACACGAACTCGACCGCCTGAAGGCGCTGGCGCGACGCCGGGGCGTGGAGCCCTGAGCCGACCGGCCATCACCAGGGCACCGGAACCGGTGGAGCCGCCAGGGCCTCCGCCGCCGTACGGATCATGAGGTCCGAGCACGAGATCACACAGCCGCTGCTCCGGTCGCGGGACGTGGCCGCGCGTGGAACTCACGACTGGCGCACCGTCAAGGGCCGGGCGGAGAGCGCCATCCTCGCGGCTCCGGTCCCGGTGCGGTTCGGGGTGCCGGCCCTCGTGCTGTTCCCCGGTGCCCTCGGGCCGTACCACCTCGTGGACGCCGCCGCTTACGACAGCCGGCTCCACGGCGGCTGAGAGCCGGTCGTCGTGGGGGCGGCACGCAACGGTAGGATCCGGGCATGCCGCTGACCATGGAGGACGTGAACCGGTTCGAAGGCGCAAGGCCCCGTCTGGAAGCCATCGCCTACCGTCTGCTCGGCTCCGCGAGCGAGGCCGAGGACGCCGTACAGGACACGTTCCTGCGCTGGCAGGCCGCCGACGTCGAGCGCATCGAGGTCCCCGAGGCATGGCTGACGAAGGCGCTCACCAACCTCTGCCTCAATCAGCTCACTTCCGCCCGCGTGCGGCGCGAGACCTATGTGGGCCAGTGGCTTCCCGAGCCGCTGCTCGAGGGGGACCCGATGCTGGGCCCGGCCGACACCGCCGAGCAGCGCGAGTCGGTCTCGTACGCCGTCCTCACCCTCATGGAGCGGCTGTCGCCCAATGAGCGGGCGGTGTACGTCCTGCGGGAGGCCTTCGGCTACGCGCACCGGGAGATCGCCGACATCCTCGAGATCACCGAGGCGGCCGCCCAGCAGATATTCCACCGCGCCAAGAAGCACATCAGGGACGGCAAGGCCCGCAGCGAGATCGACGAGGCCGCCACCCGGCGGATCGTCGAGGAGTTCCTGGCGGCCGCCACCAGTGGGAAGACCGAGCCTCTGGTACGGCTCCTCACCGCCGACGCCGTTTCGATCGGTGACGGCGGCGGCAAGGTCCCGGCCCGCGCCAAGGCGTTCGAGGGCGCCCTCGCGGTCGCGCGGTTCATGCGGGGCCTGTTCAAACCCGCGGCGTCCAAGCGTGCCCTGGCGGGCGGCTCGCCCGGGATCTACACCACGACCGCCAACGGCGGTCCCGCCCTCGTGGCGGTCGTCGACGGCCGGGTCATCGGCATCATGTGCCTGGAGATCACGGCCGAGGGCATCGCCGCGTTCCGCAACCAGGTCAACCCCGACAAGCTCGAGCGCGCTACCGAGGTGTGGGCGGCCGCCGATCATGGAGAGCCCCTGTTCCACGCGTTCTGACCGCGATGTGAGGTGCTTCACATCGCGACCCTGTCAGGAATCGACGGGCTGCCCGGTTCAAGGTGCGTAACCGCGTAAGACACGGGCGGACCCGCGCAGACAGGAGCTAGAAATGCAGCACCGCATCATCGTTCTCGGCGGCGGCTACACCGGAGCCGTCGCGGCCGGCCGCCTCGCCCGGCGGCTGCACCGTGACGACGTCGCCATCACCCTCGTCAACGCCGAGCCCGACTTCGTCGAGCGCGTCCGGCTGCACCAGCTCGCGGTCGGCCAGGACCTTCGGCCCCGGCCCTTCAGCGAGATGTTCGCGGGCACCGGCGTCCGGCCGACGGTCGCGAAGGTCACCGGGATCGACGTCGACCGCAGGACTGTCGCCGTCGTCGACGCCGAGGGCGGCACCGAGGAGCTGGAGTACGACACCCTCGTGTACGCCCTCGGCAGCGTCTGGAACGACCAGGGCGTCCCCGGCAGCGCCGAGCACGCCTACGAGATCGCGAGCCGGCCCGGAGCGCTCCGGCTGCGGGAGCGTCTGGCCGGCCTGGACGCCGGACAGCCCGTGGCCGTCGTCGGCGGCGGCCTCACCGGCCTGGAGGCCGCGACCGAGATCGCCGAGGCCCGCCCGGACCTGGCCGTCGCCCTCGCGACCCGCGGTGGCCTCGGCGACTGGCTGTCGGACAAGGGGCGCGGGCACCTGCGGAAGGTCCTCGGCAGGCTCGGCATCACCGTCCACGAGCGCGTCACCGTCACCGCCGTCGAGTCCGACCACCTCACCACCGCCGACGGCACGTCCGTCCCGGCCGCGGTCACCGTGTGGACCACCGGCTTCGCGACCCACCCCATCGCACAGGCCACCGCCCTGGAGATCACCGGCACCGGACAGATCGTGGTGGACGCAACCATGCGCTCGGTCTCGCACCCCGATGTGTACGCCGTCGGCGACGCGGCCATGACCATGGGCCCCGGCGACAAGCCGCTGCGCATGTCGTGCGCCTCCGGCGTCCCCGCCGCGTGGCAGGCGGCCGACGCCATCGCGGCGCGCCTCACCGCCGGCAAGATCCCGGCCATCCCGATCCGATACTTCAACCAGTGCGTCTCACTGGGCCGCAAGGACGGCCTGATCCAGTACGTCACCGCCGACGACCGCGCCGTCGGCGCGGCCCTCACCGGCCGGGCGGCCGCCGCCTACAAGGAACTGATCTGCAAGGGCGCGGCCTGGGGCGTCGCGAACCCGACCCTCGGCCTGCCGAGCCGCCGCCGCCGTGTGGTGCGCGATGCGGCCCGGGCGGGCCAGGCCGTCGAGGCGTCGGCCTGACGCGCACCGTGACGCGGGCGCCTCACGACAGGGGCGCCCGGCCTCACCGCCGACTCCCCGCTACCCGGCGCAGGCCACGGAGGCGCGCGGATCGGACCGGGGCGTCGGACGCGGGCGCCGGCCTTCGCCGCCCAGGACGCCGCGGCGGCGGCCCTGCCGCGGGCGGCGGCGGAGTCCGACGCAACGCGGCACTTCCGGTGGAGCGTTGACGAGCACGTCCGCCCAGAGGGCCGCACCGAACGCGCGCATGCCGGCGTCGGACACCTCCGGCGGGCCCCAGGTCACTTCGCCGCATCCGGCGGCCCGCCAGCACTTCTCGTGGACCTCGCGGCGCGGGCACCCGGCCCGGACCCGCTGCAACGCGCCCCGCTCCAGGGCGCCTGAGCCCCGGAGGCGCGGGGGAGATCCCCGCCCCGCGCGGGGGAACGCCGCCGCAGCCCGGGGACGCGACCGCCGGCACCGCACGCCGCCGCCCGCCCATGGCCGGGGGACAACAGCGCGTGCGCCATGACGAGCAGCACGCCCGCGCCGTTGACGAGGCCCCCCACCACGTCGCTCGGGTGGTGCATGCCCCGGTACAGGCGGGACACGGCCACCGCCGGCGGTACGACCAGCAGCACCACGGCCACGACGTACCGCCACGGTCCGCGCAACCGGGTGAGCGCAAGCATGGCCAGTCCGCCGTAGAGGGCCAGCGACGCCCCCGCGTGGCCCGAGGGGAAGCTGGAGGTCGGCGGCGCCGGGTCGAGGCGCGGCACGTCGGGACGCGGTCGCTCCACACACGCCGTCACCACGAGGAAGAGGGCCGACTGCGCGGCGACCGCCCCCGCGAGGAAGAGTGCCTCCCGCCGGCGCGGTGCTCGTGGTAGCACCAGCAGCGCGACCACACACACGACCGTGACACCGATGACGCACTCGGTGGAGGCGACGAACGTCAGCCACCGCGAGACGACCGTGGCCGTGGCGCTGCGCCGCTCCGCGAACCAGGCACTGACGCCCCTCTCCGCCGCAAGGGGCCACGCGTCCGCCGCGGGGCCGGTGACCAACAGGCCCGTGCCCACCAGCAACACCCCGAGACACGGCAACCACACCAGTGAGCCGATCCGACCGGCGACCACGCCGCTTCCCGTTGTCATGGCCCCCTTCTTGCCCGTCGCGCCCGGGTGAACCGCGCTCACGAGCCGGTCACGTCACCGAGGCGCACGGATCCGGCTCCTCCGGCCGCCCGTCCCGCGCCAGTTCCGCGTTGAACTGTGCCCCGGCCAACAGCACTACGTGGGACACCCACAGCCAGACCAGGAACGCCACCACCCCCGCCAGGGAACCGTAGAGCCGGTTGTACGTCGCGATGTGCCCCGCGTAGAACGCGAACCCCACGGACGCCAGCAGCCACAGCAGCACCGCCAGCGTCCCGCCTCCCACCGTCTGCCGCACACCGCGCGACTGAGGCGGCCCCGACCGGAAGAGCAACAGCACCAGGGCGACGACCACCCCGAACAACAGCGGCCACTTCAGGCCCGCCCACACCAGGGCCGCCTGATGATCCGTCCCCGTGCCCCGGCCGATCGCCCTGGCGACCCGCTCGGCGGCGGTCAGCGTCAGAACACCGCTGACCAGCAGCGCCAGAACGGTCACCGCTCGCAGCAGGATGGCGGGGAAGGTCCGCCACGCAGGACGGCAGTCGGGAACGCCGTACATCGCGTGCAACGCGCGCCGGAACACGGCCAGATAGCTGGAGGCCGACCACAGGGCAGCGCCGCCGGTGAGCACCAGCAGCACCCAGGTGACCGACGGCTCGGCATCCGGGTCGCCCAGCGCCTGCGCCAGCACCGGCCGGGCCTCCTTCGGTACGAACGCCCCCAACTGCGCGATGACCTCCTGCGGGGAGCCCGTGCCCAGCAGGGCCATCGAGAAGACGATCACCAGCAGGGAAGGGAAGACCGCCAGAACCGCGTAGTACGTCAGCGCCGCGGCCCAGTCGGTGAGGTCGTCCTCCCAGACGGCGACCGGCGTACGGGCCAGAGCCCTGACGTACGCATGCTGCTCGCGCCGACCGGGCGCCGAGCCGCTCGCGGGGACACCGATCGTCATGAAACCACCGCTCCGTTCCGCCTGCCGCGCCCCGGCCGCCGCCTGCCCCGAGCGACAGCGGCAGGGTCTCCTTCCTGCTGCCCCGCGACGGCCGGCTCACGCCCTGCTCCGGCCCACCTGATTCCCGGTCGCCGAAGTGGTGATGAGGAAGGCATGACGACCGCGGACGCGCGTACCAGGCTGCAACAGCTCCAGGACCGGCTCGGCGAGCGGACACCACCACCGATCGACGGCCAGACACGCATCCGGCTGCCCGCGTCCGCCACGCCGGACGACGAGGGCGGCAAGGGCGGTGAAGGGGACGAAGGGGACGAAGGGGGCGAGGGGTGCTCGTGCCGGGACGCCGACGGCCCTAGAGCCCGGCGACCTTGGCGCTCGCCGACAGCTCGTAGACCAGGGTGACCGTGCGGCGGCTGTCCGGCGGCAGGCCGATGTTCCAGCGGGCGATCCCCTCGGCGTCGACCGCGTCGGGCGCCGGTGAACAGGCGTCCTTGCGCAGGCGCACCTCCACGGCGGAGGTTTCGGAGACCGGGATCCGTTCCCGTAGGACGAGCATCCGCTCGCCGGTCTCCCCGGGGGCGGAGAACCGCGACAGGTGCAGCCGGACCGTCCGGGTCACGACCGTCCGCTGCATGAGCCCGGAGGAGTCGCGGGTCTCCTCCGTCCGACGGACCACCCGGTGGTCGTCGCAGCTGCCGAAGGCGAGCTCGACGGGGGCGCCGGGAGCGGTGAAGTCCAGCGTGCCGCGGCCGGTGAAGCCGCTGCCGCGCACCAGGTCCACCGGCCCGGCGAGCAGGGCGTGACCGGACTGGTTGTCGAACCCGACCACCTGGGTGACCAGCGGCGACAGTTCGGGCGAGCAGGCGTACTCGCTGCTCACGGCCGCGGTGAAGGCCGACAGAGGCACCCGGTGGGCGTGCCCGTCAGCGGGCACGGAGACCGGGGCGGGGGAGTGCAGCACCCGCGCCTGGCCGCCGTCGTCCACACCGGGCAGACCGAGCACGGGCGCGGGGCCGACGTCGCCGATCTCCTCCTCGCGCAGTTCCACCTCGACCGTGCGGCGCTCGGCGGGGGAGCGGTCCTTGAGCGTCAGCCGGTCCTCCCCCAGGCGCGGCGGGTCACCGGCCAGCGCCGACCGGGCCGTGGACAGCGTCAGCCGCACGCCGGACCAGTCCTCACCCGTGCGCTGCCAGACGATGGCGTCGGTCTCCAGGGTCAGGCGGTCCCCGTCGAGCACGGCACGGTAGGCCGGCCGCCACAACGCACACGGGGTGAGGTGGCTCAGGCGCAGTCGGGCCGGTCCGGCCGCCGTGGCCTCGACGGTCAGCTCGATGTGGCCGACCAGCTCGGCGGGCCGGTCCTCGGCGAGGTCCATGACACGCTGTGTGTCGCCGAGTTCGGTGGCCAGGGCGGCCAGCCGGGCCTCCACGGTACGCAGTTGTTCACCGTGGGCGTCGCGTTCCTCGTCCACACGGTCCAGTTCGCTTGCCCAGCGGGCGCTTTCGACCTCCCCGGAGCCGGCGCCTTCGCGGATCTCCCGCAGCAGGTCGTCGGCGAGGCGGCCGAGCAGGTCGAGGCGGGTGCGCAACCGGTCGCGCCGCTGCTCCAGGCCGCGCCGCTCCTCTTCGAGGTCGTGCACCCGCAGGCGCAGGGCGGAGTCGTCCTCGGCGGACGGCACCGGGTCGGGCGGTGTCCAGGTCCGCACGATCCGCACGTCCAGCACCGTCGCGGGGCTGTCGGCGGTCAGCTCGGCGTGGAGGGTGCGGTCGGCCGCCAGGGCACTGACCGGACCCAGCCGCAGCCGCTGGACGCCGGCCTGCAGGTCGAGCACGGTGGCGCGCTCGACGTGGGCGCGGTCCTCCAGGCACGTGACGGCGGTGACGGGCAGCGGGATCGGCTTCGAGGCCGGGGACGGCGACGTGGACGGTGGCGTGGACATGTGTGTCAGCTCCTGCGGTTGCCGCCGACCAGGGCCTTGCCGGCCGGGATGCGGATCTCGTAACCGCCGTCGAGGGCGGCGGTGGCGCCGGCGGGCAGCTCCACCCGCCACACGCGGGTGCCGGGCGCGTGGTGCTCGGGCCCCGTGCCGTCCTCGGGCGTCGCCCAGTCGGCCCGTTCCTCGATGCGGACGTCCGGTTCGGAGGTGACGGGCACCCGCTCGCGGACCTCCACGGTGACCGGCCTGCCGAGCCGGTTGGCCAGTTCCACGTGGACGCGGTGGTCGAGCACGGTGGTGTTGCCCCGCAGGCCCGCGGTCGACTCGTGCACGTTCGTACGCCGGGCCACCCCGATACCCTCGGCCGGCCCGAGACCCACCCGCCGGACCCCGCCGGGGGCCAGCGTGGGCAGCGCGGCGGTCAGCAGGAAGTCGTCGTCCACGGTGACCTCCACCGGCCCGGCCAGCAGGGCCTGGTCGGTGGCGTTGGAGAGCAGCAGCGTGGCGTACACCGTCTGCTCCACGGACGGCACGCAGAGGTACTCGGTGCGCAGCCCGACCGGCACCTCACCGACGGTGATGGTGTGCCAGGTGCCGTCCGACGGGATGTCGGCGCGGGCGGCGGCGTCGAAGCGGTGGTCGAAGGAGCCCGCGGACTCCCGGGGCCGCACAGCGTGTCCGGGCAGCGGCAGCGCGGCCACCGCTTCGGCGCGGCGGCGGTACTCGGCCGCCACCGCGTCGAACGGCGCCTCGGGGAACAGCCGGCCCCTGCGCCCACCCGGCTCGCCGGGGCCGGACAGGACGAGGGCGGCGTAGTCGAGTTCGGCATCGCTCGGTTGCGGCGGGCCGGCCACTGGCGCCGGTGCGGGTGCCGGTGCGGCCCGTGGCGGCACGGCGGCGGCGGGTGCCCCAGGGGCCGCGGGTGCCATGGGTGCGGAGCCCGCGCCGGACCTGGCGCCGGTGCGCGGTCTGCCGCCCGGCCTGCCGCTCGGCCGCGCCTGGACCGGCTGCGCGGGGGCGGGCATCGCGCCGAACGCGTCCGGGGCGGCACCGGGCGAACCGGGGGGCATGGGGAAGGCACCGGGCGGCGCTCCGTACGCCTGCGGTGCCGGCGGAGGCGGCGGCGGTACGGCACCGGGTGCGGGCCCGCCCGCGACGGCCAGGGGCGCCGAACCGGCCAGGCCGGCCCGGGAAACGGCAGCCGTCGCGGGGCGCGGACCGGCCGTGTCGTACCCGGTGAACAGGTCGGCGAGCCCCGCCGGGGGTTCACGCCAGCCGGACGGCGCGGGCGCGGGCTGACGGCGCCCGATCCTCAGCGAGCGGAGCCGCGGCAGATCGGTACGGCGCCGAAGGTCGGCGGTGGCCAGGCCGATGCGTACGCCGGTCCAGTCCTCACCGGTGCGCTGCGCGACCGAGGCGCGCAGCACGAGCCGGCCGGTACCGTCGCCCTGACGGTGGGTGAGCCGGTAGGCCGGCACCCACACGGCGCCCGGCACCCCGTACTCGATCTCCAGATCCACGTCCTGGTCCCCCGCGCCGTCGAGGCTGACCACCGCACAGACGGTGGTCTCCACGTGCGCCGACGGCGCGTCGCTGGAAGCGCGGGCCAGCCGGTCCGTGGCGACGGCCAACTCGTGCTCGACGCGCCGCAGATCCTCCTCGAGCTCGACGAGCCGGGCGTGCAGCCCCGTCAGCCGCTCGTCGACGAACTCGGCGAGCTCCAGCCACGCGTCGACCGGGGTCCGGCGGTGCGGGTCCTCCCGCCTGCGGGCGGGCGGCACCGGGTGCAGGGCCGCGACCTCCTCGACCAGGGCCAGTTGCCGGTCCCGGCGTCCCAGCGCCGCCTCGCACGCGTCGTTCAGCCGCTCGACCTCGCGCCGCAACGCGTCGCGCGTGCCGTCGCCGTGCGGCTCCGCCTCGACCTCCACCCGCGCCTCGACGACCCGCACACCGGGGGCGCCCAGGACCCGGGCCCGCAGGGAACCGGGGTCGAGCGACCGCGGCAGCCCCGTCACCCGCACCCGGCCGTCCGGCGGCACGCTGCCCCGGGCCAGGCGGTGGCAGAGCGCGCCCTGCGCGTACACCACAACCGAATCGAGGGTCGACCCCCACCTGGATGCTGTCCCAGCCGTCATGCTCTCCGCCCCCCGCGCGCCCGTACTGAGCGAAGCCTACGCCCGCGCCGCCCGCGTCCGCCTCCGAGTTCCGATCTCCACAGGCGCAGGGCGGACCACCACCAAACGGTGGCCGTCACCCAAGCGGCACCCATAGGAGAGGAACACCCGGAATGACCTTGGCAGGCGACATGATCCTGCTCGCCTTCGACGCGTAGAGCGCCGGACTCCCCGCCCGGCAGCCCCTGGCTCCGGCGGTACCAGCCTTTGCGGCGTCGCCAAGGCCCTGAAGCGCAACCCGCTCGGGTCGCCGCCCCGCTCGGGCCGCCGCCGGGCCGCAACGGCGCACCAGGAAGCCGGCCGGGCGCCGCCGCGAGAATTTTTTCGCGTGCGTTGAACAGATCATGCGCCCCATCCGTATGGAGGGCGGCGCTTCCCCCACGGACAAGTGCGTGGCGAGGGACAACGCCCCGTATGCGGCTAGGAGTTGTCATGAAACGTGCGCAGCGAAGACGTTCGAAACGAGGCAGGAGGAGCGCGATCCTCTCGATGGCGCTGATGCTGGGAGGGGGTGGACTGATCGCGGTCAACTCCTATGCGTCCGCGGGCGAGGGCTGGCTCGGCGGTGACGCGGAGCGGACCCGCAGCACCGGTCCCACGGCGTCCACCCTCGACTGCCCCGAGGTGGCGAACGGGCTGCCGGAGGTTCCCGAGGCCGCCAGGCCCGAGGTCGACCGCGAGTTGGCCACGCTGGACAGCCAGATCACCGAGGCGTACCAGCGGTTCGTGGAGGTGAAGGAGCAGATCGACAAGGATCCCGAGTACGCCCGGAATACCGTTCTCGAACCGCTGAAGAACCAGCGCGCGGCGGGCCTGGACCGGATCGCCGCCGCCATCGGGCGGGTGGCGGGGAAGCAGCCCGACGGGCTCCGGGACATGGCGCCGTGCACCCTGAAGGTGGACAGCGCCGACGACGCCGGGCCCGGCACCGGCGATCAGCAGGACCAGGGGGAGGGCCAGGAACAGGCCCCGAACCAGGGCCAGGAACAGGAACAGGAACAGGGTCAGGGCCGGGGCGGCGCCGGGCAGGCGGGCAACGGGCCCGTGGCCGGCGACTTCGCCGACATCCGCAGCGTCCAGCCCGAGGCGAGCCGGCCGCAGCAGCAGAGCGGCGCCTCGCGGGGCGTCTTCTCCACCGAGTGCGGCGTGAACGAGAGCGGCAAGTTCAACCCGGACAACGTGATCGTCGCGCCCGGTGTGCGCAACGGCGCCCACCACATGCACGACTACGTGGGCAACCAGGCCAACGACGCGTTCGCCAGCGACGACGACCTCGCGGCCGGGCGGACGACCTGCCGCAACCAGGGCGACAAGTCGACGTACTACTGGCCCGTCCTGCGCGTGCAGAACGGCCAGGACGAGAACGACGCCAACGCGGACGGCGGCGGCAAGGACAAGAACGTCGGTGAGATCAGGACACCCTCCGAGGTCACGCTGAACTTCGTCGGCAGTCCGGTCTCCAAGGTGACGGCCATGCCGCGCTTCCTGCGCATCATCACCGGCGACGCCAAGGCCTTCGTCAACGGGAACGCGAACGCCAACGCCTCCTGGAGCTGCACGGGCTTCGAGGACCGGCAGTTGAAGGACAAGTATCCGATCTGCCCCGAGGGCAGCAAGGTGGTCCGGTCGTTCAAGTTCCAGAGCTGCTGGGACGGCCAGAACACCGACAGCGCCAACCACCGCACGCACGTCGCGTTCGCCGACGGGAACGGCAACTGCCCGGCGGGCTTCCGGGCCATTCCGCAGCTCGTCCAGCGGATCGTCTACGACGTGCCGCCGCCGGTGTTCGACGGTGACAGGTCCAGTGTCTTCGCGCTCGACTCCTTCCCGGAGCAGCTGCACAAGCCGGTGACCGACCACGGCGACTTCATCAACGTCTTCGACGACGCGCTGATGAAGGACCTCGTCGACTGCATCAACGAAGGACGCACCTGCGCCAACGGCGCCGCCGGTGACGCACCGCCCGCGGACGGCGGTCAGGAAGCGCCCGAGCCCGGCGACGGGACCGAGCCCGACGCGGGCGACGCGAGCCCTCCCGGCAACCCGAGTGAGCCGCCGGCCGAGCCTGCCGAGCCGACCAAGCCGGCCGAGCCGCCCGCCGCTCCGGCCGAGCCGACCAAGCCCCCCGCGGCCCCGGCGGAACCGGCGGCCCCGGCGGAACCGGCCGAACCGGCCGCACCGCCCGCTGCCGGGGGCGCGCAGACGGAGGCGCCGCCCGCCGCCCCGGCGGAAGGGGCCCAGCCGACCCGCACGCCGGAGGTGCCGAGGCCCAAGGCCGCGGCGAGCGCGTACCCCGGCGCCCCCGGTGGCCGGGACGACGCGACGCCCGCCGCGCCCGCGACACCCGCGGCGGAGGACGCCCAGGAGCAGCCGCAGAACGCCGGGACGTCCCCGGACGGCTCTCCCGCCGGGCAGGAGCCGACGCGATCCGGCGGACAGGAGCCCCCGGCGAACGAGCCGGTGGCGAATGGCGCCGGCGCCTCGCAGGCCGCGGAGGGCGGACTGGCCTCCACCGGCGCCCAGTTGTGGCCCTCCGCGGCAGGAGCGCTGCTGCTGCTCGGAGGCGCGGCGCTCATGTGGATGGGCAGGCGCCGTGAGACCGCCGTCGCCGGCAGGGGCTCACGCCGCCGTCGCTGAGCTCGCCGTACAAGGCCGTGCCGGGACCCGCGCCAACGGGTCCCGGCACGGCTGTTCGGCGGCCGACCGGTCCCGGCGCGGGCCGGCTGCGCAGCGGTCGGTGGAATGGGGTTACAGCCAGGGTGAGATCGTCTCCGGACACCCGAACCCTGTACTGCTCCGGGCAGACCGCGATGAGTGGCGACGGCATACCGCAGCATGCCGGCGAGATGGCGGCGCAGGTGACCCCTGACCATCGACAACCTGGACGGTGCTCGGCGACGCCGGCATGACCCTCGCCAACCTCGTCCGGCTCCACGTCTGCACCACTGACGTCGATCGGCTCTTCGAGCACTACGGCGTGCCGGCGTCGAGGTTGGGCGCCGTCGGGGTGGCACCGAACACCACAACCATGCTCGGGGTGACACGGCCGGCGGTCCCCGACCTGATGGTCGTGCTGGAGGGACCGCGGTCGTATGGGGTGACCTCGCCGCCGGCGGCAGCGATGCGGTCCTCCCCGCGTGGGCCAATGCCGCAGCCACAACCGCAGTGGTCACCGGGCTCGGGGCCCAGCCGCATGCGTTCGATCACCCCGCCGGCCGGACCGGCGGGGCTCCACGACGCCACCACGTCAGTTCATCAGCAGCAGACGCGTGTTCGGTACGAGCTTCCGGTTCACACTGGTGCTCTGCACGAAGATGGTGAAGTCGTCGTTGTGGTCGGGCTTGATGCGGACCTCCGCGTCCGGCAGACCGAGCAGTGCTCGGGCCTCGGGCCCCGTGTACACCCGGTCCGTCTTCTTCTCCAGCACCGCTATCTGCTTCCGCGCCTGGATCTTCTCCGACTTGCTCAGCTGATAGAAGGCGCCACCGGTACGGTAGGTGTGCCCGCACTCGAGGACCCACTCCCGGATGGCCGCAGCGCGGGCCACGGGCAGCAGTTCGTACGCCGACGGATCGACCGGGGCGAGACCGGCCGCCTTGATGGTGTCCTTGTTGACCGCGTCCGCACCGGTGGAGAACACCGCCCGCGAGCCGCGTATGCCTTGGGTACGGCCCACCATGAACTTCTCGGTGGCCTGCTGGATGACCTGTCCGGCCTCCTCCAGGCCCTGCGTGCTGGTGGCGTCCCAGATAGCGATGTTGTCCTTCGGGAAACCGCACTGCATGGCCTCGCGCTTGCCCATCTGGTCCGGCACGAGGACGGCCAGCGTCCAGTTGTCGCCCTGCGTCTCGATCATCTTGGCCACGGCCTCGACCAGTTCACGCGGATCCCTGGTAGGGGCATCCGGGCAGCGATGACTCGCGTTCTCCTGGCCGTCGGTGAGCACGAACGTCAGGAAGCTGTGGTCTCCGTACAGCTGAGCCGTCTGCGCCAGCTCCCGCTGGGACTTGAGCGTCGCCGCCAGCAGTGCCGTCATTCCACCGACCCGGTACAACTGCTGCAGGGACGGCATGCGCAGCACGTCCTTGTCGTAGATGACGCACTCCACCTTCTCTGCGAAGACGTACACCGTGACGCGGGTTTCCTGGTCCAGCTCCTTCGACCGGCGGGCCAGATAGGCAATCTGCTGGTCTGCGACGTCGACGACCTTGCGGCTCAGGTGCGACATGGACGAACTTGCATCCAGCACCAGGGCAACGTGATTGATGTAGTTCTGGCTTCCCGACATGAGTGGTCCCCCTCTTCCGTCTTGATGCTCCAATGCTCTCAGCCACCACTGACAATTGATCTCCGATGCAGGCGCGGACAGCGGTCCCGCACGGCCCTCCAGCCCCGCCGCCCGGACCCCGCTGCGCCGTGGTCACGGACCCCTTTGCTGTGGCGGCGCGGCGTCGCCGATGCGGTTCCGGGGCATGTCATTGGGTTGCTCGTACAGCTCGGCACCGACAGCGGCGCTCTTGCCGAGGGCGATGCGCACCGATGGCCCACCGCCGCACGCCGCACGCCGTTCCAATCCGGGGCGCCTTCGCTCCGGTGGGGCGAGCCCTGGTCGGCCCGCACCTCGGGGACACCGACGGTGTGGTGAGGGGCCGGCCGGGAGTTCACCGGGGCGCCGGGTCCAGCCAGGGCCGGCGCCCCGGTCCGGTCGGGTGCGTGCCGGTGACGCCCATGACCACCGAGTACAGAGTGGTCTCCGCGGTGATGAAGAGGCGGTTGCGCTTGGCGCCGCCCCAGGAGATGTTGGAGACCGTCTCGGGGACGTTCAGGCGGCCGATCAGGGTGCCGTCGGGGTCGTAGCAGTGCACGCCGTCACCCATCGCGGCGGCCCAGAGCCGACCGCCGTCGTCGAAGCGCAGGTTGTCGAAACGCGCCTTCTCGCGGGCCCCGGCCTCGGCGAAGACCTTGCCATCGGACAGGGTGCCGTCGTCGCGCACGTCGAAGACCCGGATGAAGCCCGCTCGGGTGTCGGAGACGAACAGCTGCCGCTCGTCGGGCGAGAAGACCAACCCGTTCGGCGCCCCCAAGCCGTCCGCGACCAGTCGCACTTCGCCCGTGGCCGGATCGATCCGATAGACGTTGTTGGAGCCGATCTCGCTCTCCGCGACGTACCCCTCGTAGTCGCTGGTGATGCCGAAGTCCGGGTCGGAGAACCAGATGGAACCGTCGGACTTCACGGTCGCGTCGTTCGGGCTGTTCAGGCGCTTGCCCTGCCAGCGGTCGGCCAGCACGGTGAGGGTGCCGTCGTGTTCGGTCCGGGTCACCCGGCGGTTGCCCTGCTCGCAGGTGATCAGCCGGCCCTCGCGGTCGAGGGTGTTGCCGTTGGTGTGTCCGGCGGAGCGGCGGAAGACACTGACCGAGCCGGTCTCCTCGTCCCACCGCAGCATCCGGTCGTTGGGGATGTCGCTCCAGACCAACTGGCGCCAGGCGGGCAGGTAGATCGGTCCCTCGGCCCAACGGCAGCCGGTGTAGAGGACCTCCAGCGCGTCATCGCCGTTCATGCACCTCCCGGTGCGGAACCGGTCGTCCAGCATCTCGTACAGCCCCGGGCGCTCGTCACTCATGGAGTCCACTCCTCACGAAACTCACCATGTGCCGAATGTGAATCGGCCTGAAGCGCATGCTGCAAGATGACATACTGTCCTGGCTAGTAGATTCCGAATGGAGAGTTGTGGATCACATTGATCGTGCGCTGCTGGCGCAGCTCCAGCAGGACGCCACCCAGCCCTACGCCGCGCTCGGTCAGGCCGTGGGCCTGTCCGCCGGTGCCGCCCACGAGCGGGTGCGGAAACTGCGGGAGCGCGGCGTCATCCGGCGTACCTCCGTCGACGTGGACCCGGCCGCCGTGGGCAGCGCCGTCCTGGCCTACGTGATGGTCGAATCGACGTCCTGGATGGGTGATTCGGCGCCGGACTTCGCCGCGCTCCCCGAGATCCTGGAGGCGCACGTCATCGCCGGCAGTGCCTCCGTGCTCGTGAAGGTCAGGACCGCGACCACCGAGCAGTTGCAAGACGTGCTGCGCCGTATCTACGCCATCGACGGAGTCAGCGGAACGCAGGCGACGGTGGTCCTGGAAACCTTCTTCGAGCGGCCGCTCTCGCCACTGACCGCTGAACAGCCGTGACCACCTCGCCTGACCAGCGCCGATGGGCGGCGTACCCTGCTGCGAGCCCATGACGACGTGACCTCCGAGATCGCTGCCGGTTGGCAGCGCACCGGGGACGAACTCGCCGCGCGGGGACGCGATGACGAGGGAGGAAGACGTCCCGGTGCCGGTGCCGGTGCCGGTGCACGGCAAGGCAGGGCAGGGCAGTTGCTGCTCTGCCCCGCCCTGCCGACCAGGTGGCCTCCTGCGCCCGGTGCCACCAGCCCTGCCACCACTACGGTGTCGGCGGCGGGCGACGCTCGAGCCGAACGCCCGCCGGTGGCCGCTCGATCCGGCCCCGCCCTGCCCCACCGTCCAAGGCGTTCACGCGTCGCGTTGTGCTCCTGGGACGGCTTCTACTACGTCGCGCTGCCGGGCCGGTTACCGCGCCCTTCCCACGCCCGCGTGAACAGTGAGGGCAGCGGGGCGGAGGGCACTGCGGCCAGGTGTGACGTCGATCGGTGTTCCCTGGCCAGTGGCAGCAGACCGAGCTTCGCCACCTCGACCGGGAAGCGAGGAGGCTTCCGCTCCTGCCACGCACCCGGCAGGAAGAGGGAGCGGCCCGCTCGTGGCCGGGTGGCGCGCAGTACTCGGCCCGACGCGCCCAGTTCGGCCTCGGCCTGCTTGAAACGTGTGGGCTTCCATCCGGTCCACGCCTTGACGTTGCGGTCCGACGGGTCCGGCAGGGCCAGCAGCATCAGATACAGCGCCGCTGCGTCATCGCCCAGCCCGAAGGCCCTGGCGCACTCCTCGACGAGATGCGGCACCGACCGCGAGGGGTCCTGCTCCCAGCCCGGGTTCCGCTCGCCGTCCGTGGCAAGGTGCCTTCCGAGCGCGGCGAAGTCGGCGCTCAGCAGCAGCCGCAGGTCCGCGAGGGCGGGCAGACCGGAGGCACTGGGCAGCCACTGGGAGGGCAGTACGGAGTCGAGGTAGGCGTCCAGGCTCTCCAGCAGCGGATCGTCGGGCCCCTGGAGGGCGGCGGGGTCCACGCGCAGGTGACGCATGTCGTACGCCGTGTCGGCCACCTCCGTGACCCCGGGGCGAGTGGTGAGCGCCTCGGTGGACGGAGGCGGCCCCATCAGGTAGTTGCTCTGCAAGGAGAAGAGCGTGAGCGGGCCGGGATTCGAGGCCAGTTCCTCGCACAGCCGGGATATCGCCGCGCCGACCGCGGGGCGCAGCGGATCGCCGGCGGGTGTCCGGTAGGCGAGCCAGGCGGCGATCCTCGGTAGGGCCAGCAGTTGAGGCTCGCCGACCAGGCCCGCGCGGTGGGGGTCCAGGCAGTGTGCCCCGGTGGCGAGCCGGCCGAGCAGGGCCGGCAGCCGCAGGTGCGGCCACCATCCCTGGTCGTCCCGGCGCCGCTGCCGGGCGAGGGCCGCCTCGCCCTTGGGCGGCAGAATCTCCTTGGCGGCGAGGGGCAGGAGCGCGGTGGGCACGGGCAGGGGGCCGCCCAGCTCCTGCAGCCACCACGCGGCGGCCCGGTCCACGTCGGGGCCCGTGGTCCAGAGCTGCTCCGGATCGTCGGGGAGCAGCTTGTCGTAGAACGTGGTGAAGAACCCGGGTCCGAGCGCGGAGGTCAGCGCGGCGATCGCCTGTTCCACCTCGTTCTGCCGCACCTTCCAGGGCACGAAGTCGGCGCGGGGGTGGCGGGAGAGGCAGTCGCCCACTTCGACCAACTGGTGCGGTGCGCAGCGGACGTGTGCTGTCAGCAGCATGGTGGCCTCCGCCTGGGTGAGGCCCAGGCGCTCGGCGAAGGCTGCGGCGAGCTCCGGGCGGGCCGGTGCCGGGCCGTTTTTGCGGTACAGCTCGGCGAAGCGTGCGAACCAGCCGCCAGGGCGCACAGGCTTCAGTACATGGGCACGCACAAGTCTCACGCCGGCCGAGGCCAGTGGACCGTCCTCGGAGAACGTGCCGTCGGGGGAGTACTCCCACAGCGTCCGATCGGGCCTGGTTCCTCCACTGGCCACCACCAGGGCGACGGACGTGGCCGTCCGGAAAGCCTCCCCCAGGAGGGGCGCGTCGATGTTGGTACGGTCCTCGGGGGCCTCGCAGTGGACGATCCGCCAGCGGCCCGGTTCACCGGTGACGAACGGGTGGGCGGCGTACGCCATCAGCGACGTGGCCGCCGGGCCGTCCGCCCCGGAGGAGACGGCGCACAGGGCGAGTGCCGCGGCGCATGCGTGCGTCTTCCGCAACCAGCCGTCCTGGGGCAGGCTGTCGAACGTGGCGTCGGCCTGCGCCAGATCACCTCCCCAGACGGGGATGCCGGTGCCGGGCTCCGCGAGCCTCATCAGCTGACGGCTCACCCGGACGTCCGGCTCCTCCAGCTCCGAGGCAGGGGTCGGTGTCCCCTCACCCTCAATGGGTGTGAGTCGGCGGACCAGTCGCTCCAGGCCCGCTCGGCAGTTGACCGCCATGACCAGAGAGCGGGCGGCCAGGCTGTTCATCGGCTCGCCCAGTTGCGGCAGCGCTTCCAGGATCGGCCCGCGATTGGGTCCCCGGACACCGTCCCGCTCGACGTAGTGGGGCTGGAGCCTCCCCAGGAGCTCCTCCACCTCCGCGGCCGGGACGGTGTCGGGCAGCTCCGCCATCAGCAGCGGCAGCACGTCCACCGCAGCGAACTCCGCAGCCGCTTCCGCGTCCTTGAGCAGGTCCACCGCCACACCGACGTGTGCGAAACGGCCGAGGAGCAGGACCAGCTCCTCGAAGTCGACCCCCGCCCGCAGCCTCGCCCGCTCGCGGTCGAACCAGGAACGGATCTCCTCGTACCCAAGGGGGTTGTCGAACAAATGCGGGATGCTCTGCCAGCCCTTGCGGTCGTGAGGCTGGTACCAGCTGTTGGACGCCGTGGTCTTGAGGGTCATCTCCAGATCGGCGCGCACCCGTGCCCGCAGCTCGCGGGCGAAGCGCTCGTCCGCCCGTAGGTACTCCAGCTTCGGACGGCGGCTGAGCTGGAGGTCGTACAGCTCCGACGGGCCGAGGAGCTCCGGCGGGTCGGCGACCGGGGCACCGTGCCCCAGGAGCAGGTCGATCAGGTCGAGGGGAGTCTTCTCGTCGCTGCGTCGGCCGAGCTGCCGATAACGGATTTCCACGGGGACACCGTCAGCCGCCAGCCGTGGCGCGATCTTCTCGGCGAGCTCGTAGACGACGCCCCGGAGGCCGTTCGGGCCGTTGCTCACCCTGACGCACTCGGACAGCCAGGCCGCTGCCTCGCCCGGAGCCAGCCCGGGGACCTCGCCGGTCAGCAGCGCCAGCGCACCGGTGCGCTCCAGCAGCTCCCGCCACAGCGTGGAGCGGTCGACGGCACGGCGAGGATACAGCTTCAACATGTGCTGGGCAGCATCAGGGGCCTGCGCGCCCAGCAGGTCCAGGGCCGGGCCCTTGAGACAATCGGCCCAGAACTTGACGTCGGACAGGAAGACACCGCCGACCGCGAACACTTCCCCGAGCAGCGTGGCCAGTTCCCTCTCGGGCTCGAGCCCGGCGGCCCTGGCCAACTTGCGCACGTCGACGGCCAGCTGGGGGTACGTCTCGGACGACGCCTGGATGTGACGGCTCACCACTTCGCGGAACCGTGAGAGGTCCGCCTCGGTCGCCCTTCCCTTGACGGCCAGCTCGCGGGCCCAGGCCCGAAGGACCGTGGCGGAGAGGGCCTTGCCCTCGGCGTACGCGAGGTAGCGGCCCAGCAGCCACTCCTTGTCGACCTTGTGTGCCTGCACGCGCTCGGCCGTGCGGGCACGCCCGAACCAGGCGGCTGCCGTCTGATGCTGGTCCTGCCGCAGGGCCAGGTCCGCCATCTCGTCGAGGAGCGTGACCAGCAGCGCGGGAGCCGACTCCTCCAGCCCGTGGAGGACCGTGTCGACGCCTGCCTTGTAGACGAAACTCCACTGGTGCGTGGTTTCCTGCAGGAGCATGAGCTTGTGGACCGCCAGCTCCTCAAGGCCCGGGTGCGCGGCGACGACCCGCTCCGGGAAGGGAAGTCCACCCTGGGAGAGGTCCGGTATGCCGGTGGAGAAGCAGTCGTCCGGCTCCCAGTGCTGCGCGCGCATCAAGCGGTCCCGGTACGGGATGAGCTGTTCGGGAAGCAATTGGCTGAGTGTGCGGCCGCCGAAGCCGGCATACGTCCGGACCCACAGGCCGCCCTCGCCCAGCTCGTCGGTCAGCTCGACGCACTCGGCGTCCAGAGCCTCCCGCCACAGTGGATCGGCATCGGCCAGGGCTCGCGGCACGCTCGCCCCGGCCACCGCCCACTCGCGCGCCTGCAGGCGGCACGCCTCACGCTGCTTACGCAGATGTGTCCATGCCTCCAGCAGCGCACCCAGCCCCGGCGCTCCGGCGATCGCGTCGGGAAACTTCTTGAGCCTCCGCCCCTGCGGATTGCGGTAGACGACCTCCAGATCGTCCGTCAGTTCCGCGGTGTAACCGTTCTTTTCGACACGCCTGCTCATGTGCCGGCCTCCCCCGTGGTGCTCGTCAATGCCTACACGCTACGCGGTGTCACTGACATCGCCGCTTCGCATGCCGACGGACCGGCAGGGAGCACGGAGCGCACCTGTAAGGCGGCGGCCTAGGGCGGAGCCGGGCCAGTCTCCGCCACCGGACGAGACGACCCTACGGAGTGGCGGGACGACCTGCCTTGAGGCCTCCGCCACCACAACGGTGCCGGACGAGCAGGCACGACGAGCAGCCAAGACGAGCAACCATGGCGAGCAGCCACAACGGGCCGTCCTACGGGTTGTCCGCTCGCTCGCGGAAACGCCGGACCGCGCTGCCGCGCCATGGCCGCCGCGGCAGCCCTCGCCCGCACCGGGTGTGCGCCGACGCCTCGCCCTTCCACTCGGACAAGGCGGTCCTGCCGCACCTGCGCCACACCGAGGGTGAGATCCGTGCACGCTGCCCGCCGCTGGTGATCAGCGTGTTCACCGGCGCCAGAGGGTCGCCGGCCATCGTCTTGGCCAGCAGTACGGCGGCGGCCAGCGGGAGCAGGACCGCGGCGAGGGCCGCGCCGGTGGTGGCGACGTGCTGCATGTTCACGCGGCGCGATGCGTCAGAGATCATGCCCTCATTCCATCCCCGGTGCGGCCGGGTGACATCGGGCGGCGTACTCAGTATTCGTCCCCCGTACTCAGGCCGGGCGGCCCCCACCGTACTCAACCGCCCGTGCAGCGCGACGGAGGCGCGGATGTGGTCGAAGGTCCACGTAGAGACCGGCGGCGGCCCGCTCCGGGCTGGTGGGCAGGGGCAGCAGGTCGCTCGTTCCGTGGCCTGCCGACCCGGGCCGGGGGACGCCGCCGTCCGGTCGTCGCACTGTGCGCAGGAAGGCGCCCACGACGTCGGTCCGGCTGTCGTGGAGGTCCTCGGCGCCGGTGCTGATGTCGAGGAAGGACTCGTGCGGCGCAGACGTGCATGGTGCCGCCCTGCGCCGTCGTCCTTGAAGGTGATCCGCCCCGCCCGGGTCTCCTCCCGCACATCGGCGCCCTGAGCACGGGCATGCGCCAGCAGCAACCGGTCGAACTGGGAGCGGATCACCTGGAAGCTGTACGCCGCCGGCCTCCTGGGCTCGTCGAACCCCAGTGACCGCTCCTGACCGCCCCAGCCGTAGAAGGCCCCCGTCTTGCGCACGAAACCGTGCTGCTCGACCACCTCGCGTGCGCCCAGGACATCCAGGACGGGCAGCAAGGACGGCAGCAGCGACTCACCGATGTGGTGGCGCGGGAACCGGTCCCCTTCCAGCACGGTCACCTGGTGACCATGACCGGCCAGCAGGGCGGCGTTGGTTGCGCCGGCGGGGCCGCCACCGACCACCAGGACGTCGGTTCGCTCACCCATGCCGTGCTCCGCCACCCTTCGGCCACCGCGAACACGGTCCCTTACACCGATCGGGCACCGTCTGAGACAGTTCCATCACTATGAGCAGTCAACCTCATGAACGGTCGGCACTGACAGACGTCCACGAGCCACCCCTCCCCGCCGACCCCGGCAGCGGGTCGGGTCCCCTCACCGTCGGCATCGAAGAAGAACTCCTGCTGGTCGATCCGGCCACCCGCACCCCGAGTCCACGCGGACCGGAACTGGTGCACGCCGCCGCCGGCAAGCTCGGGAACCGGGTGGGCACCGAGCTGACCCGCTATCAGGTCGAACTCCGTACCGACCCACACACCTGCCTGCGGGAAGCCGGCGAACAGATCCGCACGACGAGAACGACTCTCGCCCACGCCGCCTCCCGCCTGGGCCTCCAACTGGCCTCCACCGGCACACCCGTGTTCGGCCATGCGACGCCCGTCCCCGCAACACCCAGTCCTCGCTACGCGCGGAGCATCGCCCACTTCCGCGCTCTGGACGACGAGCAGAGCGCCTGCGCCTGTCACGTCCACGTCGGCCTGCCCGACACCCGCGACGCCGTCCACATCAGCAACCACCTGCGGCCCTGGCTGCCGACACTGACCGCGCTGACAGCGAACTCCCCGTTCAGCAACGGCCAGGACACCGGATATGCCAGCTGGCGCACCACCACCTGGGGCCGCTGGCCAGTAGCAGGCCCACCGCCCTACTTCGAGTCGCAGGCCCACTTCGACGAACTCGTGCACGCCCTGCTCGAGGCGGAAGCGCTCATCGACCGCGCCGGCCTGTACTGGGACATCCGCCCCTCCCACCACCTGCCCACCCTGGAAGTACGCGTCGCGGACGCCGCCCTGACCGCCGACGACAGCATCATGCTCGCCGCCGTCGTCCGTGCCCTGACCGCCACCGCCCTGACCGCCGTCCAAGCCGGAGAGCCGGCCCCCCGCCCGGCCCCGGAGATGCTGCGCGCCGCGTGCTGGCGCGCGGCGCGCGACGGACTGGCCGGAGAGGGCATCGACCCGGTCACCGGCAGACTGGTGGCCCAGACCGCACTGGCCGAACACCTGCTTCACATGATCGCGCCCGCCCTGCACCAGCATGGTGACCTCGACCTCGTCCGTACCCAATGGAAGCGCCTGCGTACCGAGGGAACCGGCGCCGATCGTCAACGTGCCGCCCACCGCAGACGCTCCAGCGCCGCCGACGTCGTCGATTACGTCGTGTCCGTCACCTGCCACCACTGAGCACGAGGCGCCGTACGCCGGCGACAGCGCGATGAACGCCGTCAGTCCACACCGCTGCGGGTCCGCCGCCACCGGCCCTGGCGGCGGACCGGAGAAGATGGACGACGATGTGACGTACCTACAGAGAGATGAGGCCGGTGCTGTGACGACGGTGCGCAGAGACCTGGAGCGTGCTGACGCCCTTTACGAGACAGGGCGTTACGAGGAGGCGAAGGCCCTGCTGGCCGAGTGGCTCGCGGAGGATGCCGACGACGCCCGTGCCTGGACGGCCCTGGCCCGCTGCCACATGAAGACGGGAGACCCCGACTCAGCCGTCGAGGCCACGGGTGAAGCCCTCCGCAGCGACCCGCGGTATGTGGACGCCTACTTGGTGCGGTCCCGGGCACTGCGGGCGTCGTCGAAGGGCGGCGGCATGGGGGCGCAGGAGGAATTGCTGCGGGAGGCGATACGCATCGATCCGCGGTTCTGGGGCAGCTACGCGATGCTCGCCGACGTCGTGTACAAGAGGGGCTTGTACGAGTTCCTGAGAGCTCAGGGGAACAGGGAGGTCAGGCCGGGGGAGGTACCGGCGGCCGTGGCCGAGGAAGCGGCCGCCCTGGCAAGGGAGGCGATCCGGCTCGGACCGGAGGAGGTCCAGGCGTACGAAACCGCGCTTCTGATCGCCGACTTCTCGGGTGCCGAGGAGGACGCCGACCAGTTGGAGCGCGCCATTCTCCGACTCGATCCCAGCCACCCGGACGCCCTTGCCCGGCAGACCGCCAAGGCGGCCAAGGCCGCGGAAACCGGCGCGGCACGGGCGACCACGCTGTACGCCGACGGGCTCGCCGTCGCACCCAACAACTCCGCCCTGCGCCGCGGACTCGACAAGGCCACGTTCCGTCTCCTGCGCGGTACCCGCTGGCTGGCCCTGGCCTGCCTGGTCGCGGCAGGGCTGATGATCGACCTGTTCGCCACGGCGAAGGACCCGGCCCTGAGGCAACTGCCCGTACCGTTGGGAAACCGGCTGTGGCTGCTGGTGGTCATGGGCGCCATATGGGGCGTGGGAGCCTGGCGGCGTTACCGCAAGCTCCGCAGCGGGGTGCAGTTGAACCTGAGGCGGGTGATCCGCCAGGACCTGTGGGCCCGTATCGTCCTCGGGCAGGCGACCTGGACCATGCTGTGCGCCCTGCTGATCAGCCAGGTGCCGTGGACGGAGCGCTCCGTGCCGCAGCTCGTGTTCTTCGCGGGCCTGCTGGTTCCTCTGAGCACGATGTCGTACGACCACCGAAAGACGCAGTGACCGGCCACGGTCCTGCTGACGCCACCCCGGGCGCGGACACTTCACGGCCTGCTCGTCCACGGCCCACCGCAGCGGATCCGTGCCGGTCACGGCTGACGCCCGCGTCCGCGCGTCGTCACGGGCGCTGTGGCCCGCGACCCGCTCGCGGACACGGCCGGGCGGATCGCCTGCGGGCCGACCGCCTGCCGGGCGGACCGCCTGCCCAGGGGCGTGAGGCGAGTGCAAAATAAAGTTCGCCGCCGACCGATGAGTTCTGCGGCTGCGGCCGGTCTGCAGGTGTAGTGGATTCACCTATGTGAGGAGACGGACATGGCCGAGACTGTTACCCGGACCCTGGACGCGCCGGGCGCGACGCTCACCTATGACGTGCGGTGCCCGGACGGTGACGGCACCGGGGGCCGTCCCCTGATGCTGATCGGCTCGCCGATGGACGCGGCCGGGTTCGGCACGCTCGCCTCGCTCTTCGCCGACCGCACTGTCGTGACCTACGACCCGCGGGGCACGGGCCGGAGCCCGCGCACCGACGGGGCCACCCGGACAACCCCCGAGGAGCACGCGGACGACGTACGGCGGGTCATCGAGGCGGTCGGGTCGGGCCCGGTCGACCTGTTCGCGAGCAGCGGCGGCGCGGTGAACGCGCTCGCGCTGGTGGCCCGGCACGGCGAGCTGGTGGCGACACTCGTCGCCCACGAGCCGCCGGCGGCCCAGGTGCTGCCCGACCGGGAGGCCGTCCTGGGGGTTTGCGGGGACATCCACGCCACCTACCTCCAGCAGGGGATGGGGCCGGCGATGGCCAAGTTCATCGCCGCCGCAGGCCGCAAGGGCCTCTTCCCCGACGACTGGCGCGACGAGCCGGCGCCCGACCCGGCGGCCTTCGGACTGCCGACCGAGGACGACGGCTCGCGGGGCGACCCCCTGCTGGGGCAGAACATGCTCGGCTGCACGGGCTTCCGGCCCGACACGGCCGCGCTCCTTGCCGCACCGACCCGGGTGGTCGTAGCGGCGGGCAAGGAGTCGGAGGGGGAGTTCCCGGCCCGGGCGGCGGCGGAGATCGCGCGGGAGCTGGGCACCACCCTGACGGTCTTCCCGAGCCACCATGGAGGCTTCCTCGGCGGCGAGTACGGGCAGCAGGGCGCCCCGGAGGAATTCGCCCAGACCCTCCGCGACGTCCTGGCCGACGCGGGCTGATCCGTACGACCGACCGGCCCGCCCTGCCCCGGAGTGCCGGGGCAGGTGTTCCGGCCCCGGGCCGGTCGGCCCCTCCGTACACGTGCCGTCAGCGGCCGTGCGCCGCTTCGCGGCATCAAGTCGTCAAGTCGTCGCCTTCTGATCACTCTCACATGTGTGCGATAGGTTGCCCGCCATGACCGGACTCGGACCCGTCACCTGGCCACCTACCCCGTTGAGGACCGAACGGCTCGTGCTCCGCGAGTCCGAGGCCCGTGACCGTGCGGCGTTCATCGAGCTGTTCGCATCGCCAGAGGTGGGCACCCACATCGGTGGCCCTCGGCCGCGCGATGAGCTCGAAGGCACGGTGCCCGAGGTGCCCGGGCGGCGTCCAGGCCTCTTCGTGATCGATCTCGACGGAGCGATGATCGGCATGGTCACGCTCGATCGGCGGGACGCGGAGCGTCCGGGGCACGTCCGTCCGGATGCCGCGGAGGCCGAACTCGGTTACCTGTTCCTGCCGGAAGCGTGGGGACGCGGGTACGCCGCCGAGGCGTGCGCGGCGGCACTCGACTGGTTCGCCGAGGCACTCCCCACCGAGCCGGTGGTGGTCTGCACCCGCACCGCCAACGAGCGTGCGTTGCGCCTCGCGGCGAAGCTCGGGTTCACCGAGGTGGAACGGTTCGAGGAGTTCGGCGCCGAACAGTGGTTCGGCGTGTGGTCCTCCGTCACGCCGTCCGCCTGAGCCAGGTCGCTTCCTCCGACCGTGACGCCGAACCAGATGATGACGCCCGCACATGAAGTGCGGCGAGGAGGATGCCGGCGGTCTTCCCGCAGCGGCTCGGTCCAACCCACTCCGTGTCAGTGAACGGCACGGTCCGACTAACGGTCGGCTGCAACGGCCCGCCGCAACGGCCGGCTGATCGAGACGGTCGGCCGATCGAGACGAAACCGCCCAGT
The DNA here is from genome assembly GCF_055590785.1 of Streptomyces sp. NPDC041796. Classification (NCBI taxonomy): domain Bacteria; kingdom Bacillati; phylum Actinomycetota; class Actinomycetes; order Kitasatosporales; family Streptomycetaceae; genus Streptomyces; species Streptomyces sp. NPDC041796. The sequence goes on along the minus strand of NZ_JBVJAH010000002.1, from coordinate 200,164 downwards.
CGGGTCGCCGCGGGCCGGACGCGGCCGTTGCGGCTCGCTGTCGGCCCGATGTCGTCCGGGGTGTCGGCCGGGGGAGTGGTGGTGTGGCGCAGGTCACGGGAAGCCGACGGGTGGTGCCGGACAGCTGATGGATGTGAGCACTCATATGCGTGCCCGGATACGGGCCGGGGATCCGAGCGCGTTCGCGGAGCTTTTCGACAGCTATGCCCGCGCGGTCTACAACCATGCCTTTCGGCTGACCGCCGACTGGTCGACGGCGGAGGACGTGATGGCCGCGACCTTCATGGAGGCGTGGCGGCTGCGTGACCGGACCGATCCCGAGGGCGGCTCTTTGCGGCCGTGGCTGCTGGGCATCGCCACCAACATCGCCCGCAACCAGTACCGGAGCAACCGGCGCTACCGGGCGGCGGCGACCGCGGCCGCGGCGGCGGAGCTGTCGGTTCCGGACCATGCCGAAGACGTGGCCGAACGGGTCGACGACCGGCGTCGTCTCGCCAAGGCCCTGACCGCCCTCGCCTCACTGCGCAGGACGGACCGCGAGGTGGTGGCGCTGTGCCTGGGGGAGGGCCTGGACTACGAAGCCGCGGCGCAGGCCCTCGGGATCCCCGTCGGCACCGTCGGCTCGCGCCTGTCCCGGGCGCGCAAGAAGCTGCGCGCGCTCGCCGAGGACGAGCCGGCCGGTGCGGCCGCCGACAGTACGCGGAAGTTCGTGCCCGGAAAACGGGAAGGCAGCCGCTCGGCCCGACAGACAAGAGGTGATCACGTAAACGTGGTCCGGCCCGCGCAGGGAGGAAACCGATGAACGCGAGCACGTCCCGGCAGAGTCCGGCCGAGGGGGAAGACGGCCGGGAGCTGCTGGCCCGGACGGCGCGTGACCTGCCGACAGGCCGTCACCAGTACCACAAGGAGCGTCTGATGGCCCACATCCAGCAGGAACAGCACACGGAGACCGCAGGCTCGGCGAGGGCACGGAGCTTCCGGCTGCCGCGCCCGGCGATCACCCTGCCCGCCATGGCGACCGCCCTGGCCGGTGTGGTCGTCGCCCTCATCGTGATGCCCGGTGGTGAGAGCGGCCGAGGCCTCGCCACCGGACCGGCCATGACCACCACCGTGGGCGTCGCGTCCGCGAAGGGCGTGCCGCAACTGCTCGACCGGCTCTCGCTGGAGGCGGCCAAGAAGCCCCACCCGGTGGTCAAGCCCGGCCAGTACGTCTATATCGAGTCCAAGATGGCCGACACCTTTGTGAGGACCGAAGGAGACAAGAGCACCCTGGCCAGCCACGAGCTGCACACCCGCCAGATCTGGCAGTCCCCCGACGGCACCAAGGGGTGGCTCGTCGACCCCGCCGTCAACGACAGCCCCGAAGGGGAGACACTGAGCCTCCCCGACGAGCAGGGCCGCACTCCGGTGGCCACCCTGAACGCTCCCTCGTACGACCTGCTGGCCGAGCTGACCACGGACCCCGGCCAACTGCTCGCCAGGATCTACAAGGAGGCCGAGGGCAAGGGCACATCCCCGGATCAGCAGGCGTTCACCACCATCGGCGATCTTCTGGGGGAGAGCTACCCGCCCGGGGACCTGTCCGCGGCCCTGTTCAAGGCCGCCGCGAAGATCCCTGGTGTCGTCGTCGTGCAGGACGCCGTGGACGCGGCGGGCAGGCGGGGCGTGGCGGTGGCCCGGCTGGACGAGGCCAGCGGTCAGCGTGAGGAATGGATCTTCGACAGCAAGACCCACGCCTTCCTGGGCAAGCGCGTCGTCCAGGTGAAGGAGTCCCGTGAGCAGGGCACCGTGATCAAGCCCGGCACGGTACTGCACACCAGCGCCATCATGAACCGGGCCATCGTCGACGACATCAAGCAGACCCCGTCACAGGCGGGCTGAGGCACCGACGACGCCTTCTGAGGCCGGGCGTCGGGGCGTCGGGGCGTCCGCGCGTGCGACAACGCCCGGACGCTCCGGCTCCAGGGCACCGGTACCTCCGCCGGCCGGGCAGTTCGGTTCGGTCGGGCATTGGTCCGGGCGGGCGGCGAGGTAGCGGTGTCCGGCGGACCAGGGCCCGGTCAGGTGGCGGGCAGCGGTCGGTTCGCGTGCGGGTGCAGGCGGTCGGTGAGGAAGGCGAGGATCTCGTCACGGGCCCGGACCGTGGCGTGGCCGGCCTCGTCGACGAGATGGGCGGTGACGACGCTGTGCGGGGTGCCGACCAGCTCGGCGAAGAAGGGCGGCGGGGCCGTATTGGCGGCGCTGTCCGGGAGGACGCGCCCGTCGAAGGCGTCGCCGAGCAGCGACCGGTACGCGGCGAAACGCTGCCCCGTGCACCAGCGGTCGCCCTCGAAACGGTAGGCGAGGACGGTGAGTCCGTCGCGGTCGAGCCGGTCGCGCACCGCGCGTGCGTCCGCCGCGTCGAGTTCCAGACCGCCGGGGTCGTCGAGCGGCAGCGACGGGTGGTTGACCACCGGGGCGATCACCGCCGGCTCCAGAGCCATCGTGAGGGCGAAGTTGCCGGTGAAGCACAGGCCGATCGCGCCCACCCCCGGTCCTCCGCACGCGGTGTGCGCCTGGCGCGCCAGGCCGCGCAGCCAGACCGTCACAGGGCTGGTGCCGCCTCCGGCGAAGGCGCGGAACTCGGCGCTGACACAGGCGCGGCGGACGACCTCCCGGCCGCCGTCGACGGTGGGGAAGGCGCCGTCCGTCCCGAAGAGTGAGGGCACATGGGCGGTGAAGCCCGCGTCCCGCACCCAGCGTGCGAGCCGCAGAACGTCGGGGCTGATGCCCGGCATCTCGGGCAGCACCACGACCGCGGGCCCTGTCCCGGCCACGTACACCGTCTTCTCCACCCCCTCCACGGCCACGCTCAGACGGTTGAAGTCGGCAATGGGATCGTCGTCGCTCATGGGGCCAGCGTGGCCCGTGCCCGCCCGCCAAGTGAGGGGCGGGATCGCCGAAGCCGGGGGTAATCTCGCCACAGGTGGGGGACGCGTGCGGTACGTGGTCGGCGACCCGTTGCCGGGACACCAGGGGGTTGGGGGAGCGATGGCGGGGACGACGCGTCGGGCAGAGGACGGTGCGGGCTCGGGTGCCGGGTCGGGTGCGCTGCGGGTCGGAGTCCTGGCGTACCCGGACTGCTTCGGGTCCGAAGTGTTCGGCGTCCCTGACCTGTTGACGATGGCAGGGCATGTCGCCGGACCGGAAGCCCCCGGCTATCGGGTGTCGGTCGTCTCGCCCCGCCGCCGGGTCACCGCCTCGGGCGGCGCGAGCCTGGACGTGCGTCCCCTGCGGGAGGTCGACGTCCTCGTGGTCCCCGGCTTCGAACTGCGGCCGGACACGGACCTCGACGCGCGGCTCGCCCGGCTCGCCCCCGAGATCGCGGCGATCCGCGCACAGGCCGCCGCCGGCACCGCCGTCGTCTCCCTCTGCGTCGGCGCCTTCCTGCTCGCCGAGGCCGGCCTCCTCGACCGGCGCCGGGCCACCACCTCTTGGCTGCACGCCGGTGAACTGGCCAGGCGCTGCCCGGCCGCCGACGTGCGGCCCGAGCGCCTGGTCGTGACCGACACGGGCGTGACGACCACGGCCGCCTTCAGCGCCATGTACGACTTCGCGCTGGACCTGATCCGCCGACACAGTGGCGCCCGGGTCGCCCGTACGACCGCGCGTGTGACGCTCGTCGACGACGCGCGGACCTCCCAGACCCCGTACGTCGACCCGCGGCTCCTCCCACAGCCCGGCCGGGAGTTCTCCGAGCAGGTCATGCGGCGGCTCGACCAGAACCTCGCCGAGCGGTACGACCTCGCCGCGCTCGCGGACGCCTTCCGGGTCAGCACCCGCACGCTGCTGCGCCGCTTCGCCGACGAGACCGGACGCAGCCCGCTGGCCCATCTGCAGGACTCCCGGGTCCGCCGCGCCCGCCATCTTCTGGAGACCACCGACCGCACCGTCGCCTCCGTCGCCGCGGCGGTCGGCTACCAGGACCCCGGCACCTTCGCCGCCCTCTTCGCCCGCCACACCGGCCACCGCCCGAGCGCCTACCGGGCCGCCTTCCGCCGCACGACCCGTTCGCCGACTGCGGACGGCGATGCCCAGCCGTCTTCCCGGTCACCGGATCGGGGGTCCGGTCGTGCGGGATGTTGAACCCGAGGGCGGGCGCGTGCGTCGCCTCGCCGTCCACCTCGAGGTGAGCGGGAGCCTGCACGACGACCAACGCGACCAGGCCCTGGAACTGGCAGCTCCGCGAGGACATCCCACCCCCGGACGGAGCGTCGTCCGCTGCGGGACGCTCATCTCCCCAGCCGCGGAGACGGCCTCCGGCCGGGCAGGGGAGAGGCCAGCCGGCCGCTACGGCACGGGCGGTTGGTGGGCGGGTGGGAGATCTCCCCCAAGCACGGCTCGCCCTTCGACGACGACTCGGTCATGGAGAGCCCACCGCTCCTCGGTCTCCCGTCGCTGTGCCTCCGTCTGGTAATCGGCAGGGCACCCCTCCCCACCTGAGTGTTCTCGCCTCAGGGCCTCGATCAGGAGCAACTCCGATGTGTACTTCCGGCACAACCGCTCCGTGAGGTCCGCCAGCAGGCTCGGCCCGGCCAGGCCCACGATGACCTGGCACTCCCTCACTTTCCGAGCGGCTGCCCAGGCGACCTCGGACTGCTCCGCTCCTTCGGACCCCATCGGTGCGGCCCATGCCGTTCTGACCTTGTCATCCGCCGAGTGGCATGCACAGAGCAGATTGGTGTAGGCCGCGTGTCGCATCTCGTGCTGGCGAGCCAACCGTTGCTCCCGCCGATCCCTTTCCTTGTCAGCGCTCTCCTGCCGGCCCTTGACCAACGCGAACAGGCCCGCGAGCGAAGCACCCACGACAGTGCCGCAAACCCCGATGAGCGCGCCCGTCAGTTGAGACATCTCTCTCCTTCGCCGCGTTACCGCTGCCGCTTTCCTCACCTGCTCCGGGCCATGGACGCCCCACATGCGGCGGGCCTCGGCACGCGAAGAGGATCCCGTACAGTACCCGCCCGGCCCGCCGCGGATTGCCTCCCGGACACCGGAAGCGAGCACCCGGCGCCCGGCCCGAGCGCTCCTTCCCCGGCGGTACCGGCTCGACCTCTCCGACAGGGTTCATGCGACACGATCCACGGCGACGATCCCACGCGGCGGATCACGCGGAACTCACCCTCCTGGCACGGCCGCAGCATGTCGTGCCCCCGACGGCGTCATGGCTGCTGCCGGGCACTTCCTGGGGGCAGTCCTCGCGGCAGGACCGGCCGCCCCCGCTCGACAATTCCCGGGCCGCCGGACCCAGTCCGAGACGCTCGCCTCGCGGTAGGCAGCCGGACAGCTCTGAGGGATCAGCCCGGTTCCCCCACCGGGCGTCAGGCGCCAGGCGGCGTCGCCTCAGCGTCCGGTGACAGGAGGTGGCGGCCCTGAGCGCACCAGCTCACCCCCCGGCAGAGCTGCGAGGCACGCGCCGTTCCACTAGCCAGGCGGCTCGATACGTGACACGCCGAGCTCGTAGCCCACGTCGGCGCGACACCGGCGGCGGCGTACGGGTAAGCGTCGCCAAGTCGCTGGTGATCGCGCTCGGCGGGTGGGTGTGCGCCTTTTCGGCGCCGTGCGGCGCTGCTGCCGCGCAGTTCGGCGTCCGAGGTGGGGCACTTCCCCCGCCGGGGTGCTGCCGCTGTCCGACTGCCGGAGTGTCGCGCCCTCCGGGTGCGACCCACTCACATCACCGTCGCGCCGGGCATTCGCCGCCGTGCCGTTCGTCTGCGCCCGGGCGCCGCACCGCCGCCGATCTGCCGACTCGGTCGTACGTCGTCCAGTCCGCCGCTGTTGTACGAGGCCGACTGCCTGCTTCCGGCTGTCCGCTTCCGCCCGCGGTATGACCGCTGACGGCTCGGTGGGTTGCCGCAGACAGCAGGTAGCGGAGCCTGCACCCGTGCGATGAGGCCGCCCCCCATCGCCTCCCACGCAGTGCAGGATGCCGCGGTCCCTTATGAGAAGAAAACCCGTTTCACAATCTCGCAAGCAATTGTGGTTCAGCTCACATTTCTGGTCTGCTTTGCGTTTTATCACCTATTTGTTCGTTCTTTTGGACTGCTATGGACTGATACGCCACCCATCCAAAGTGTGAGACGGATTTGTGGCCCACGTGCGTCCTGACAGCGTTTTTGAAGTCGCCCCGCGAGCCAGGCCCACTCCCTTTAAGGGGAGTTGGGCCTTCTTTGTCGTCTCGGGGCCCTGACTCCATCGAGGGAGTGAAGGCCGCACTTCCGCGGTCTTCTGGAGGGGGCCTGCTCGCCGGGATCTTGGCGGGTCGAGGCGGCAGGCCCCCCTGAGCCAAGGGGCCCAGTAATGACGGTACACATCGAAGGTGTACACCTGCTGATCCTCGCGATCGGTTGTCTGGTCGGCTACGCCGCGTACAAGCACAGCCGCACTCGTCACCCCGGCCTGCCTGCCGGGCCCGGCGACGTCGTGGGCGCCATCGGCGCCGGCGCGGCCGTGATCACCGTGCTCACGCTTCTCTTCGCGAGCAGCCCTGAAGTAGAGGCGGAAGGCAAGAACCAGGCGCCGACGATCGCGCCCACCCAAAGCACTGCTTGGACCCCGCCCACGACAACGCCGTTGCCCTGACATCCCGGCACTGGGCAGCAGCACGACCTGGGCAAGAGCCGCTTCGTCGCCGCCGCGGTGAGCCCGCAGCCCCCGGACATCTTCCGGGGGCCTCCTCCGCCCCACGCGGGACCCGCTGGCCGGGACGCCTGCCGGACGCCGTCCCGGCCATTGGCCACGGTGGCCGACATACTTACCGGGCCGTCACTCGCCTTGCGCTGCTTCGCCGTTGTCACGCGTCTGGTCGCCGCTCTCCGCCCGGGCACCGGCCGCGCCCGGGGCCTCCGGCTTCACGGAGATCGACCGTCACGTCCGACCCGTGGCAGGTCCGCCCGGAAGAAGCGGCCGGTGCTGTTCGGCGTGTGTCATGACTGCAGTGCGGCACCAATACGGGGCATCGCCCTTGCCGGACTCGGCGCCGTGGTCGCGCTGGGGCGGCTGCGGGCCACGCTGCGGCTGGGCCCGCCCAGGCGGAAGGGGCGTACCTCGTCCCGGCGTTCACTCGAACACACACTCAAGTGGTCTGCCGTAGTGCTCATATCCTGGCGCCATGACAAGCGAGAGAGAGCCGCAGCCCCATGTGAACCGCTGGGGCGACACATCGCATCCGGTGCCGGAAGGGGGCGGGTCCCGCCAGGACGTTTGCGCGTGCTTCGACCAGTCCAGGCCTCATCCGCGAGCCCGGGTCGGATTTCACAGCGAGCGCCAGGACACCTCCGCTCCGGGCTGGCGGCGTCTGCTGGAGCTGGTCGATGAGGCCGCCGCCGACGGGCGTGAGGAGTTTCGACCCCTCGTGGAACTCACCCCGGAAGAGCGGCGGCAGGTCCTCACTCTGCCGCCGAGCATCGCCCGGCTGACCGCGGTCAAGCACCTTGTCCTCTACGGCAGCAACCTGGTCCGGATCCCGCCCGAGATCGGAGCCATGACCAACTTGGAGGAGTTCACGCCGTACACCTCCTACCGGCTGCACTGGTTCCCCTACGAGATCACCCGATGCCGGAAGCTGACCCGCAGCACGGTGAGCACCCGCGCGCTGTTCGGCAACTACAAGGTGCGACCGCCGTTTCCGCGGCTGCAGCCTTCCCGGGCCTCCGTCACGGACCTCGACCTGGGAGACCTGGACCCCCGGCGCTGGGGGAGCACGGCCATCCACAACTGCAGCGTCTGCGACCTCCCGATCGCACGGACCGGGCTCCACCAGATGTGGATCTCCCTACGCGTGGCCACCGACGTATTGCCCTTGCTGGTGAACGCCTGCTCATCGGCGTGTGCCGCCTCGCTGCCCGCCGGGGCGCGCGACCACATCCCCACGTCGCACAAGGGCGGCCCGGTAGAGCAGCCGCCGTTCGACTGAGGCTGCCGACCGAGCTCGGCGGCGTCGCCCCCTGTGCTTCGTACAGCCGCGCCGCCGACCCACCCCGCCCGAGGCGACCCACCCCGCCCGAGGCGACCCACCCCGCCCGAGGCGACCCACCCCGCCCGAGTCGCCGCAGGTCAGCGATTTCCCGTTGGAGTGATTTTCGGCCCGGCTGTGGTGGCATGGGCGGTGCGGCGGCGTTAGGGAAGCGGTTGATCATCGTTGCCGAGGCCATGGCCCCGGTACCAGGTGCAAGGGATGTCATCGTGACCGCTTTCTCTGTCCCCGCCCAGAGTGTGCCGCCCGCGGCTGCCGGGCCGCGTCGCCATGTGGCGGTGTTCAATGTGCCCATGCATGGGCACGTGCTGCCGACGCTGGCCGTGGTCGAGCAGCTCGTGGCCCGGGGATACCGGGTGAGTTACGCCGTGACGGCAGAGTTCGAGGCGTGTGTGCGGGCGGTCGGTGCCGAGCCCGTCATCTACGCCGCGCCGGATCAGGGTGAGGCGCCCGAGGACCTGTCCGAGGGCGTCCGGCAGGCGATCACGGTCAATCTCGGGGCGCTGGGCGAGCTGGCTGCCGCGTTCGGCTGCGTGCGGCCCGACCTTGTTCTGTACGACGTGTACGCCTGGGCGGGGCCGTTGCTCGCCCAGCGGTGGGGTGTCCCGGTGGTGCAGCTCGCTCCGACGCACGTTCCCTACCAGGGCCTGGTGGAGGAGTTCTTCGGTCTGGCGGACATCTCGGAGATTCCCGGCTTCCCCGAACTCGCTGCTGCGGTCGGTGCTGCCGGGCTGCGCTCGGTCCATGAGCTGACGCTGGCCCCGCCTCGGGTGGTGGCGTTCCTCCCTCGCGCTTTCCAGCGTCGGCCGGAGACGGTGGCGGCCGGTCGCTGTCGGTACGTCGGTCCAGCGCTGGCTGACCGGTCCTTCCAGGGACGCTGGCTGCCGCCCAGCCCGGACGCCAAGGTTCTGTACGTCTCCCTGGGCTCGCAGTTCACCCGCCGTCCGGAGTTCTACAGGGCGTGCGTGGAAGCCTTCGCCGGCTCTCAGTGGCATGTGGTGATGACGGTCGGCCAGGCGGTGGCCCCGGAAGAGCTGGGAGCGCTGCCCGCCAACTTCGAGGTGCACACCAGCGTTCCTCAGCTCGACGTCCTGGCCGCGGCCTCGGTCTTCGTCACACACGGAGGCATGGGCAGCGTCATGGAGGCCCTGCACCACGGAGTGCCGCTGGTTGCCGTGCCCCAGATGGCCGAGCAGCGCGTCAACGCGGATCAGGTCGAGCGACTCCGCCTGGGCGTGCACCTGCCGCGGGAGACCGTGACCGGCCCCTCTCTGCGCGAAGCGGTGATGCGGGCGACGACGGATTCCCGCATCGCCGCCGGGGTGGCCGCGATGAAGACGGAGGTTCATGCGGCAGGTGGTGCGGTCGGTGCCGTGGATTTCATGGAAGAGGTCCTGACCGCTGTCGCTGCCCCGGTGCACTGACATGCCCATGCATCCCCAGACAACGGGACCGGGTGGGCGAGGACCGGGCAGGCGAAAGGCGCGGCAGCGCCTGGCGCTGTGCAGTGCCTTCCTCACCGCGGCTACGCCCATGGTGGCCCACCCGGCATGGGCCGCCGAACGGCACGTACTCCCCGTCGTACCGCACGTACTCCCCGTCGTACCGCACGTACTCCCCGCCGTACCGCACCTGCTGCCCACCGCCGCCACGCCCGGAGGGCAGCCCGCTCGTACCGCGGTGCACGAACACGTCCGCATCCGCAGCTTCGACAGGACCGTCCTGGCGGCGGAGGTCTACCAGCCTGCCCGGTCCGGACCGCATCCGGTGGTGGTCATCCCGGGTGCCTGGATCTCCCCTCCCACGCATGCTCTGACGTCGGTCCAGCGGCTGACGGCGCTGGCGGAATCGGGGTACGTCGTCGTCAGGTACGAACCGCGAGGTTTCAGGCGTTCGGGCGGCATGGTCGACATGGCCGGCCCCAAGGACGTCGGTGACGTGTCCCGAGTCATTGACTGGACCTTGGCGCACACGGACGCCGACCCTTCGAGAATCGGCCTGCTGTCGGAGTCCTACGGCGCGACGGTGAGTCTGAACGCTGCCGCGTTCGATTCCCGGGTGAAGGCAGTCGCCGCCCTCAGTGGCTGGACGGACGCGGTCGGTGCCAACTGGCGCAACGGTACACGTGCCACCACCATCGGCCTCTTCCAAGAACTGCTGGGGAAGGCCAACGCCCGCTTCGACGAGGCGACCATCGCCGCCTTCGCCGATTTGCGCCGTGGCGGCACCCGCTCACATGCCTGGGTCCGCCAGCGCTCTCCCCAGACCCATCTCGAACGACTCAACCGGAACAGACCCGCCATCCTGATGGTCAACGAGTGGGACGACCCCCTCGTGCCCGCAGGCCAGACCGGTGAGTTCCTCGACGCACTCGAAGGCCCCAGGCAACTCCAGATGCGTCCCGGAGGACACGGGGACAGCACGAACCCCACGACACAGCCACTGGGCGGCGCCCCTACGATGTGGGAGGACGCCGTGAGGTGGGTCGACCGCTACGTAGCGGGCACCACCAGCGGGCCGCCCGGGCCGCCCGTCGTCCTGCAGCCCCGCACGTCCCACACCCTGGAGAGCCACCCGAGCTGGTCCGCGCTTCAACGCACGAACCAGAACGTCACCCTCACCCCCGCACACCGCACACACACGGTGGACCTCATCGCGGGCACCCCCTCGGCCGCCGAGTCGGGACCCTTCCCCGTCACCGGGCTTCTCGACACCCTCGGCGTACCCCAACCCACACTCCTGCCGCTGCTCGCCCCACCGGCCGCCGCTGTATGGACAAGCACACCGTTCCCCACACCACAGGCCGTACGCGGCACCCCCCGGATCACCGGCCGCCTGACATCAAGCGCTCCGAGTGGCACGCTCATCGCCCACCTTTACGACACCGACGCCCTGGGGCATGCCCGGCTGCTCACCCATGCCCCGTTCTCCTTCCGTGAGCATCCCGTCGGCCGGCCGGTGAACTTCACCATCGCGCTGCCGGCCACGGCATGGGACCTGCCGGCCGGCCACCGGCTGGCCGTCGTCTTCGACACCGTCGACCACCGCTACGCCTCCGAGAACCCCATCGGCGGAAAGCTGAGCATCGAGACAAGCGCCACGCGGCTGACCGTGCCCCTCACCCGGCGCCTGCACAACTGAGCCGGTCAGGCCGGTACCCAAGTCCGGCCCCTCACCCGGGTCTTACTCCGCAGCACAACACCGCGGGGGAAGACCCGGCCGTCTTCACGAGGACAGTGCCTCGGCCTGCCGTTGCCGCTCCTGCTCACGGCGCGTCGCGTGGGGAAGCGGGAGGACAGGGGACGCGGCAGCATGGAACCGCCGCAGAGCAATACCCCGCACAGGACCGTCGACAGGCAGCAGTGTCGCCCCGGGCTCGCTCACCACGCACTTCGAGGCCCGGACGGCATCGGCGAAGTCGGCCGGCCCATGCCATGCCGTACGCCCCTCGCGGCAGGCCACCGCGGCCTCACGGACCGCCACTCCCACCCGGTCGAGATAGAGGGCGTATCCCGTGGCCGACGGATGAAAGCCGTCCTCGCAGTACAGCCCGTCCTGCACCGTACGGAATTCCGGGACCGCCAAGGAGCCAACCACCGCTCCCGCCGCCAGCGCCGCGGCGGCCTGCTTGCGGGCCAGACGCCGGGACCGCCACGTGGCCACCGCACGGCTCCACCTGCGCAGCGCCGGAGCCGCCCCGATGTCAGCGCAAGTACCGACAACCACGTGCCATCCCGCAGTCCGAAGCTGTGCGACGTACCCGCCCAGCAGCCGGGCGTTCGTCGTGGTGCTGCTGGGAAGGAAGACATCGTTGCCGCCGATGAGGATCAGCACCACCCCCGGTCCGCCCCGGCGAACCGCCGCCCGCACTTGTGGAGCCATACGCGCCGTCGTGGCGCCGACCCGGGCACAGACCTCCACATCGACCGGCCGGCCGGAGTCCCGCAGCCAGGGCGTCAGCGAGGACGGCGCCGACCGTTTCCTGCTGCCGCGCCACTCCCACCGACACCGAAGAGGAGTCTCCCAGAAGCAGTAGCGTCATGCCGTTTCCCGCCGAAGGGCCGTGCCGCCCGTTGCACAAGGGCGTCGCGCGGCCGTCCCACAACGGCTGACGAACCACCAGCCGCATATAGGCGCCGATCAGCGTCCTGCGCAGCCGACGCCCCAGCGGTTTGCCACGCGAGCCGCCCCGCGCCTTGGACGGCAGCCCGGCCGATGACGCACACACCAGAGAACTCCAATGATTTGAGCCAATAGGACCGTCTGCTCAACGATCCGCATTTCACGAAAGGCACGCACGTGGCCATGTCGATGAATGAGAGATGCCCTTGTTGGTGCGTGTCGGAGGCGGTCCCGACCGACCTCGTGGATGGTGCGTGCTTCGACGGGGCTGAGACCTTGATGAGGTCCGCCGGATCCACTCCCGCCCCCCACACGATTGGCGAGTACTTCCGCGCCGGACAGCCACGGTTCAAGCCGCTGCCGGAGGAGCCGTTCGAGACGAGTCGCTGGTTCACCCCGTGAGTGGGTGGATTGCTACAGCCAGTTCCCCGTCCGCGCCCACCGGTACTCGGTGGCGGTCCGGCTCATCGGTCAGGCGGTGCGCGTGCTAACGCCAACGACCTGGTCGTCTATGACGGCCGCAACGAGGTAGCCCAGCAAGAGCGCTGACAGCACCAGGGGCGGCTCACAGTTGGCACCGGACCACTACCTCAATGGCCTCGCTCGATGCCCACAGGTCGCCCTCGGCGCCAGGCTCCTCGCCTGGGTCGACGCGGTCGATACTGGTCAGATGCCCGGGTCACCAGCTCCGCACTTCACCTGATCAGGGACCGGGACGCCGTGACAGCCGGGCTCACCTGGACTGGAGCTCCGGCAGTATCGGAGGCGCGGGGAACCGCAGCAAGAGATCAAGAGGCAGCTCGACGGTCGGAGCCGGCTTCCACCTGCTGCGGAAGAGGATACTGCTGCAGTCGGCCGCAATAGTCTCTTGCAGACGTGGGTTCGACGGGCTAGAACGTCGTGTGATCGTTTTTGTGTGTGCCGCCTGCGCCCAGCCTCTGACCAGGGCAGTGCAGATCTCCGAAACATTGATCAGGCCCGAGTTCGACGGACGGATCGGCCCCGACGGCTGTCGCCGGGCCCCAGCCACCATGAATGAGGGGTTCTACGCTCTGGAACCCGAGCCCTGGGGCGCCCCGTTTCTTCCCACGGACGAATGCGTCGCAGTATTTCCCGGAGGGCGGCTGTCGCCAATCCCGACGGAGAGGGGTTCCTCACCTCCGCAGGACCCCGAAACACGATCGTTCTCCATCCCGACGATGCGCCGGACCTGCTGCCCCACCTTGAAGGGGATCACGTGGGCTGCTGCGGGCTGCACGGACAGGGTGGACCGAATCAGCTGTGCCCATGCGGTGCTGCGGTGGGAACAGAGATCAGCGAGTGCTACACCGCGTACGAACTCCACCTCGACCCAGCACGGGTCCATGCACGGGATGCCACCATCGCCTGATCACCGTCAGAGTTGGTGGGGCCAGCGAGGCCGACCGCCCCTGAGCTGTCCAGGTACCTGGCAGGCGGACCGCCCTGCACACAGCCAACGCCCACCCCCCCCGTGCAGGCCCGCCGGCCGCACCGGCGGTACTCCTGCGGTAAAGGCCGTGGGGCCGGAGGGCAACTGCCTGGCCGGGTGCTCTGGCTGCTGGAGTGGGACTGGAGTGTGTAACCCGCTGGCCGCCAATGAAGTCGTGATGTCGTTCCCCGACCACGGTGAGCGAGCCGAGGATCGCCGCGACCGGGGACGCGCCATGTTGCCACCAGGGTGTCGCGGCCGTTCTTGCCCTGGTGCTGCCGGCGGTTTTGCCAGGCATTCGGACGTCGAGGGCGTGGGGAAGAAGGACAGGACCGGGGACGTATGGAGTTCCAGTCGACAGGATCCGGAAGCCTCAGCTCAGCGTCTCGATCGTCAGGACACCTGGACATCTCATGACATGCGAGGTGCCGTTTCCGCCCCGGGGGCCGGGGCAGGCGCATCGTAGACACGTCGACGAAGGGACCGACATGACTGCCGGGGAGAAGGCCAAAGCCACGACCGAGCAGGTCGTCGGCAAGGCTGTGAAGAAGCTGGCTCACGCGATGGGCAAGGACACCACGGCCGCGAAGGGCGCCGCACTGGAGGCACGGGGCAAGGCCCGAGCCGCCAAGGAAAGCGCGCGGGGCCGATTCCACCACTGATCGCGTCCGCCGAGGCGATGGCGCGGAAACAATGGGGCCGGTGCGCGAAACACCGGCCCCAGGTGACTCGACCGCCGTGGCGTGCCGCCTGTCGGCGTATCGCACCGGGGCGTCCAGGGGGCCGCCGTCGCAGCTACGTCGTGGGTGCCAGCGCCCTCGCTCTCTTCCGGCGTACCGGCCGGAAGGCGGTCTGGTCGTCCCGTGAGCCTCTGCGGCCAGAGCGGATGGCGCCCGCCGATCTCCTCGGCGAGGGGTCAGGGGCTGGCGGCGATCTGGCCGGCATAGGTTCCTGAAACGGCGCGTCGGGGCCTCTGGACGTGAGGCCCTGTGGGCGAGGGGCAATCTCCAGGGAGATACGGCACACTGAATGCAACGTCTTGCGGCGGGAAGCTTTCCGAGGGGGAAACGTGAGCGCTGACGAGGATCATGTCCGCGACGAGGACGCCCGCCGCCGACAGAACAGGTACTGGGCGATCGCTGTCACGATCGCCCTGGTCGCGTTCGGTCTCTTCCTGATTGCCATCTACGAAGACCCCGGTGCGGTCTGCGGCACCGGTCAGGACAAGGGCCCCTGCTGAACGCGCCTCCCCCCCGGTGGAGCGGGACGCAGGCCGGGGCCCGTCCCTCAACCAACTGCCGTTTCCCGATGGCCGTGTCGTCGGCGTACAGGGCGGCGCGCTTGAGGACGTCGCCTACGCGATGGTGCCAGGGCACGGGATGACGCCAATCCACCACTGACTTCTCTTCATCCTGGCCGGCGCCACTACGTCGCGCGTGGCCGCACACCACGGGTGAGGGCAGTTGCGGTCGGCTCGCGCGACGGTCGGCCTCCACATTTCGACCTGGTCGACCACCGCGAGCGTCATGCGGTCGAGTGCGGGACCAACCGCCTCAAGAGCCACCGCGCTGTTACCACCCGTTTCGAAAGACTTGGCTTCCGCTACGAGACCACCGTGCTGGTCGCAGCCCTCAACGACTGGCTGTGATCAGCACGTGGCTGCATCTCAGGCCCATACCGCTTTGACCACGGCGTGGCCTGCCGAAGCCGCCTGCCCGTAGAACTCTTGGAGGCTTCGGTGATGTTCGAGGTGTTCCTGCCTGGTCCGACCGAGGGCACTGAACCGTGCATCGACAACGTTCCACAACTCGTCGAAAGAGACGGTCGTAAGGAAACGCGCGGCCTGTGACACCCCGAGGGGCTCAAGAAGCATCAGCGGGGGATCGGAGGGGTCGGCATCAGCGCTGTGGGGCACGGGGCGGCCGCCGTAGATCGGCAGATTCCAGGGCTCGTCGGCGTCTGTACAGAGGGCATCAGCTGCGGCATAGAGATCATGGACAGCGTCCCAGCCCTTGTTGATCGAGAGGGCGATGCCCGCTGCGTACTCGGCGATGTCGTTTTCCCAAGCCTCAGACATGAACGCGGCGAGCCAGGTGTGGTCATCCCGGATCTCCGACTCAGCCACGGCACGAAAGTGCAGGTAGATGCTCACTACGACGAATCCCTCAGCTCAACGACCCACCTGTCGGGCCGAACGGACAGAACCTACGTGAGGGCACTGACAGCCACGTGTCGTCGAGATCGACTCGCGCCATCCGGCAGGACTTTGAGAACACGGCCTAGCAGGATGGCGCCGCCCGATCCGTCTGCCGAGTCGCCTTCCGCGGCGACGGGCCCTGTGGACCTTGCCATGGTGGCGACCGTCCCGGGCTGCCTACCGCCGGCGCGGGGCGCGGGGCAGGCTTGGGCTTGCTGGAGGCGCGTGCAGTAGTGCGTGAGCCGCCTGCCCGTGGCACTGCCTGAGCGCACGGCCACCGCCGAGGGTCGCGTCACGCCGAGCCGTTGAGCGCTCGCCGGCACGCACCACCAGAAGGCCGGCCTGCTCCTCGACGCGTGCAAGCCGGGCAGGCCGCCTGGCGTCGAGTCGCCCAGCCGGCCTCCCACAACCGCATCCGGGTGGCGACGAAGCCGTCGCACTCCGCCGCGGTTCAGGGGCGGGAGCGCCCGATCTCCCGCCCCTGCCGCGGATGGCCGACCGTCCCGCGCGCCGTGCGGGTCAAGGAGGCTGCCGATGTGAGGCGACAGCTCCGATCCCAGTGTCGACGCTGAAGCCGCGGGAGGGTACGAGCCCGATGCGTCAGCGACGCCGACGGGTGTTGAGACGGGCGGCCTGGCGCGTCAGGTGGTGGCGCTCGGCGAGGTTGGGTGCCTTTTGGGCCGCCTCGGCGTACAACCGTGCCGCTGTCTCCAGATCGCCGTCGCGCTCGTGGAAGTGTGCCGCCACTGCGGCGTGGCGGGGCAGTGAGTCGTTCAGCTCCGCAAGCGCCGCCAGGCCTGCGCGCGGTCCGTCGGCCTCGCCGACGGCCACCGCGCGGTTGAGCCGGACGACCGGGCTGTCGGTCAGGCGCACGAGCTCGTCGTACCACTCGACGATCTGCACCCAGTCGGTCTCCTCGGCGGTGGGCGCGTCGGCGTGGAGTGCCGCGATGGCGGCCTGGGCCTGGAACTCGCCCAGTTGGTCGCGGGCGAGGGCCGCCTGCAGGATCTCGACCCCCTCGGCGATCGACCGGGTGTCCCACCGGCCGCGGTCCTGCTCGGCGAGCGGCACCAGGCTGCCGTCGGACGCGGTCCGGGTGGCGCGCCGGGCGTGGTGGAGCAGCATGAGGGCGAGCAGCCCCGCCACCTCGGGGTGGTCGATGGCGGCCGCGAGCTGCCGAGTGAGCCGAATGGCTTCGGCGGCGAGGTCGACGTCGCCGGAGTAGCCCTCGTTGAAGACCAGGTAGAGGACGCGCAGCACGGTGGCGACGTCGCCGGGCTGGTCGAACCGCACGCCGGAGACCGTGCGCTTGGCCCGGCTGATGCGCTGCGCCATGGTCGCTTCCGGCACCAGGTAGGCCTGGGCGATCTGACGGGTGGTGAGCCCGCCGACGGCGCGCAGCGTGAGCGCGACCGCGGACGACGGCGTCAGCGACGGGTGGGCGCACAGGAAATAGAGCTGGAGCGTGTCGTCGACCGCGGGCGCGGGCCCGGGCGCCGGCTCCTGGTCGAGGCGGTCCTCCCGCCGGCGGCGGGCGGCGTCCGCCCGGGCCTGATCGAGGAACTTGCGCCACGCGACGGTGACCAGCCAGCCCTTCGGGTCGCGGGGCGGGTCGGCCGGCCAGACGCGGAGCGCCTCGGCCAGGGCATCCTGCACGGCGTCCTCGGCCGCCGCGAAGTCGGCTCCGCGACGGACGAGGACGGCGAGAACGCTCGGCGTGAGGCTCCGGAGCAGGGCCTCGTTCATCGATGAGATCACTCCGTGACGGTGGGCGGCGCGGTCAGGAACGGACGCACTTCGAGCCACTCGTGGATCGGCTTCCCGCCCGCCCCGGGGGCGGCCGACAGTTCTCCGGCCAGCTCGACTGCGCGGTCGTAGCTGTCGACGTCGATGATCATCCAGCCGGCGATGAGGTCCTTGGTCTCGGCGAACGGTCCGTCGGTGACCGGAGGGCGCCCCTCACCGTCGTAGCGGACCCACGCTCCCTCCGGGGCGAGCGCCTGGCCGTCGACGAACTCGCCGGTCTTCTCGAGCCGGGCCGCGAAGTCGTTCATGTACTGCACGTGCGCCGTGATCTCCTCCGGCGTCCACTGGTCCATGGGCACGTCGTTGACGGCTGCCGGGGCGCCGCGGTAGTGCTTGAGAAGCAGGTACTTGGCCATGATGGTTCTCCTCGGTACTGGTGCGGCCCATTGTGGCCGCGTTCACTACCGGGACGGAGCCGGCCACGGGTTCTCGACATCCTCGTGTGAATTTTTTTTGGCTGTCGTGGAGGCACCTGGGTGAGCCGTCTCTGTCGGTACCGGGCCGACGGCGTGTCGCGCGGGCGAAGGCGAGAGAGGACGAGCCGTTCCGAGCCGGCAGCGGTCAGCAGCGGCCAGGAAGCCCTGGTGCCGCTTCACGGCTGCCCGCTCCGCGACGTCATAAGCCCGCTGGCTCGCTCAACGCTTCTGTGGCCTTGCCCACCAAAGGATCCGGATCCCGCGTGCCTCAGACGACTCGATCAACGAACGAGCCGACCAGGCTGATCTACGCAAAGCCCCGCCCGCCGGCCTGGGTGCCTTCGAGGTGGTCCGTCCGGGTGTTCGGTGCGAAGGGGACCATGCGCAGGTGGTGCTGTGCCGGATGCGAAGAGGCCGCTGACCACGATGGGTGGAAGGCGGGTGGTTTGCAGCGATCATCACCGTCTCGCGGGCGCTAATGCCGGTCATTGCGCGCTGGACCGCCTCAGCACTCCGCGAGCGGCCCGGTGGGCGCCGGGTCCGGGTCCCGCGGCCGGCTCGGAAAAAGACCACCGGCTGCGCGACGTCGGTCGCTCCCGGAGCGAGATCACCCCAAGGTACGCCCATAGTGGGGGGCTGTCCCCACCCTCGATCGACGGGACAGCCGGATGGTCGGGAGAAGGCCGTACCAGCGACTGTTGGG
The DNA here is from genome assembly GCF_055590785.1 of Streptomyces sp. NPDC041796. Lineage (NCBI taxonomy): Bacteria > Bacillati > Actinomycetota > Actinomycetes > Kitasatosporales > Streptomycetaceae > Streptomyces > Streptomyces sp. NPDC041796. The sequence continues at coordinate 181,459 of NZ_JBVJAH010000002.1, read as the reverse complement.
GTGTCCCACGCAAGTCGTCTACAGACAAGGCAAGATTGTGCGCATCGTCACGGCCACCGCAGTCGCACTGGCATTCGTCGCCTCAGCCGCGCAGGCCTCCACCGCCCCACGGCAGACCATCGACGGAATCTGGCGAATGGACGGCTACGGCACCGTGCTGTCCATCCGGAACGGAACTCTCCAGGAATACCAGACCACCGCCATCAGCTGCCTCAAAGGCGACTCCGCACAGCGGACCGGCCCCGGCACCTTCACCATGTCCGACGGAGGCGCCCTGACCGTGCGCACCCAATCAGACAGCGACCACGCGTCCATGCGCGCGGACGGCGACGTCGGCAGCCGGAACCTCCGGCGCATCCCGACGCTGCCCGACACCTGCGCGCACCCGACGGCCGAGGACCCGCTGACGACCTTCGACGTCTTCTGGCAGACCTTCGAGGAGAACTACCCCTTCTTCACGTCCAAGGACATCGACTGGCACAAGGTCCGCGATCGATACCGCCCCGGGGTGCACGCCGGAACGACGAGGGATGAGCTCTACGCCGTCTTCAGCGAGATGGTCAGGCCGCTCTATGACGCCCACGTCGTCGTGCAGGACGGCAAACGCCACTTCAACCAGGTCCGCCCAGGCACCGTCGCGCCCTCGCCGCAACTGGACAGCGAGATCAAGAAGTTCATTGTGGAGCGCGACCTCAAGAACGCCCGGAACCTTCAGGACTTCGCCCAGGGCCGGATCACCTACGGTGACCTTCCTGGTGGGCAGGGCTATGTGCGGATCTCCAGGTTCACCGGGTACGCGGCCGGCGCAGCCTACGCAGCCCAACTGGCCGAGCTCGACAGGGCGCTGGACACCGTCCTCAGCCAGGAGCGCACCCAGCGCCTGAAGGGCCTGATCATCGACCTGCGCATCAACGGCGGCGGCGACGACGCGCTGGGGATCCACATCGCCGAGCGACTCACCGACACGCCCTACGTCGCCTACTCCAAGCGCGCCCGCAACGACCCCGCCGACCCCGCCCGGCACACGCGCCCCCAGCCCGTGTACGTCACCCCCGCCCAGGGCCCCCGTTACACCGGGCCGGTCGCCCTGCTGACCGGCGGCTCGACCGTCAGCGCGGGGGAGACTTTCACCCAGGCACTCATGGACCGGCCCGGAAAGACGGTCCGTATCGGGCAGCCCACACAGGGCGTCTTCTCGGACCTCATGATCCGCAAGCTGCCCAACGGCATGTCGGCCTGGTTGCCGAACGAGGAGTTCCTGACCCGGACGGGCAGGACCTTCGACGGCACAGGCATTCCGCCGCACTTCACTGAGCCGGTCTTCACCAATGAGGAGTTCGACAAGAAGAGAGACTTGGCCTTCGACAGGGCTGTGAACGTCCTGCGGAATCATGGCGGCACCACGAGCTGAAGCCGGATCAGCCGGACTGAGGCTGAGGCGACTGGGGCCTGGGGTGGGGGACGACCCGGTGAACACACGGAAAGTCACCACGGTGCCCAGCAGCAGGCGACCACGCGCGACGGTTGGATACGCGAGCACACCGGTACCGGGGTCGCACACCGGTACCGGGGCCGGGGCGAGCTGTTACGGGAGGGACGACCGGCCCAGTGCCCGCAGCAGCCGGCTATTACCCCCGCCTCACAGCGCAGCCGGCTGATCACCAGGCCGCAGGGGTGCAAGGTCCCACCGTCAGCGACGGTGACGGCGGCCCGGTGATGAGGCTTTCACGCCCACGGAAGCACAGCCCACCCGGCAACAGCCCCGCTACTGGGGCCTCTGCAGGGAGAATTCGTTGCCGTCGGGGTCGAGCATCAACACCCTGCCGTCGTCACCCTCCCCGATGTCGGTGCGCGTCGCGCCGAGCGAGATCAGGCGGTCGATCTCCGCCTCCCGGTCGGCGCCGGCGGGGAGCGCCAGATCGAAGTACAGCCTGTTCGTGCCCCTCTTCGGAGCCACCGGAGGACCACCCCACGTGATCTTCGTCCCGCCGTTCGGCGATTGGATCGCGGTCTCCTGGTCCTGGTCCCAGACCAGCGGCCACCGCAGCGCCTTGCTCCAGAAGTAACCGACCTCCTGTGTACCATCGCAGGCCAGCGCTCCGATGAAGCCGGTGTCGGCGAGGAACTTGTTACCCGCCTCGATCACGCAGAACTCGTTGCCGTCCGGATCGGCGAGCACTACATGCCCGTCTTCCGGGAGTTGGCCCACGTCGATGTGGTGCCCGCCGAGTTCCAGCGCCCTGGCCACTGTCTGCTGCTGATCCTCCGGAGAGGTGCTCGTCAGGTCGAAATGCGCCCGGTTCTGGCCGATCTTCGGCTCCTGGCTCGGCAGGAAACGAATGCGGAACCCAGTGCTGTCAGGGGGCAGGATCGCGATGCCGTCATCCGGACCATCGGCCAACTCCCAGCCCAGGACCCCGGACCAAAACCGCGCTAGCCCCGACGGCCGAGTCGCATGGAAGCAGATCGCGAACAATTGACTGGTCATACCCCGAGCTTCTCCGATCCACTGCGGCCGACACGGGGCCTCGCCCGCCCCCGCGGGCGCAGCCTAGGGGGGCCGAGCGGCGCCCGCATCCGAGTTTCCGTTACGGGGGAGCGCCCGGTCCCCCCCCCGGTCCGTCCCACCATCGCGGGCGAGGACCTGGTCGGGCCGCAGAGGCGCACCTTCTGGGCGAGGCGCCCGGTCTACCGGCGCAGCGGCGCAGGTTTCCAGGAGGCGGCGTTCGGTCAGGGGCTGGGTGAGGCTGGCGAACGGCGCGTGGCGCACGGTGCGGGGGCGCCGCTGCGGGTATTCCCCTCGTCCGGGACACCCGCGTCGAGGACGTCTCCGTCGACCGCGGACCGGGTCACCGTACGCTGTGCGGACGGCACCACGCGTACCGCACCGCATCCGATCGCCGCCGACAGCGCCGGCTCCACCGTCCGCGTGGCACTGGGCATCGGTGTCGACGGGGGTACGTCCGACTGTGCCTTCGCGATCACGGACGTAGCCGACGCCCCCTCCACCCGCTCCGTACCCCCGCGACTGCCCTACCACCACCCGCTGGCAGCCGGAACGTCCTGCTCCTGCCCTTCCGGCGGCTGGCGCGCCGACCTGCAGGGCCGGGCCTCAGACGACGAGGGCTCCCTGGCAAACGACGCTACCTTCCGAGCGCCGGCCATCCTCGGCCACGCCTACGGCGACCGCGTGTCCTGGTCCTCCGCCTACCACTTCCGGCAGCGCGTCGCCGACACCTCCTGACCAATCAGGACGCGGCGGTTGCAGCCGCCCTTCACCATGTCGAAGCCCCATGCCACCGACCGGGCCGCTCAACGCCTGGCCGCCGCGGCCGCCACGGCGCTTCCCACTGGCACCGGCCGGGCCGCTGGCTCGGCAGTCGGCCCAACGGCTCCTCGCTCGACAGTTCCGCCCACCTGATGACGCCGGGGACGCTGAGGTCTGTGGGGACCGGCACAATCCGGTCAGCTTGGATGGACGCTCCATGAACCGGGTGCGTCCAACAGCAGGTCAGGGGCTTTCGCGCGGGCGAGACTTGGGGGCGGCACGCTGCGTGAGCGCCCGGTGGCACAGGGCACACCACCCCGCTGAGCTGCACGAACGACCATTCGGTCGCCGGTAATCGAACGAGTTGTCTGTAAACCGGCCCTCGATGTGCACGTGATCTTCACATCCGACACACTCAACGACGTCCACACCAGCGAAGTGTAGGCAATTGCCGCGCTTCATCTTTGAATTGAAAGCGAGTTCTGTCGTGCGTCGCCACATCGCAGCTGTCTCCGCCACCGCCCTTCTGAGCCTGGCTTGCGCCACGGGCGTCGCGGAAGCCCAGCCCGCCAGCCTGTACGCCCCGTCCGCGATGGTCCTCACCGTCGCGAAGGGCGAGGACGCGGCCACCGTCGTCCGAGCGGCCACCGTCAGCTGCGCGCCGACCGCCCAGGGAACGCACCCTGACCCCCAGGCGGCCTGTGCCGCCCTCGCCGCGACCGCCGGCTCCCTCGACACCCTCCTGGCCTCGCCGGACTCGAACCGCGCCTGCCCGATGCACTACGACCCCGTCACCGTCACCGCTGACGGTGTCTGGCAGGGCAGCCGCGTCTCCTGGAAGCACACCTTCTCCAACGCCTGCGTCATGTCGGTGACCTTCAACGGAAACCCCCTCTTCGCGTTCTGACCGCCCTGCCGCGACCGGGCCGTGGCCCCGCCGATCCGTACATCGGCGGCGGCCACGTTTCCCGACCGGACTCGACCATGCGCTGGGACCGATCGGGAACGGCCGGCCCACAGCGCGAAGCGGTGAGCACCCGGTCTGACAGGGCGTGCCCGCCCGGCCAGTCGCAGACGCTGACCGGCCGGGCTCGGCGGTCGGCGGACCACCCACCTGTCTCATGGCCGTTGCACCACGACCGATCCCACATCCAGGCACCCGCCCACCGGCCCGAAGTCGAAGTCAGGCTTCGCCGGACCACCCGGTCATGGTGCGGCAGCCCGGCGGTGGCCCTTCTTCCAGGCACCGCAGTCGGCAGCAAATGGTCCTGGAATCCTGGCCGGTACCGGAGGCCGGGGCGGTGATCGGGCAGCCAGTGGTGTGGTGCAGGAACGGCCTGGTGCTGGTCATCGCCGGCGCCGAAGAACAAAGGGCGGGGCCCCCTCCCGCCAGGGCGCCGGACGAGGTGAACGGCGCCCGTCCGACGGCCTCGTCACCACGGCAAGTTGGGGACCAAGCAGACCGCCGAGCCTCCCAACGGGACCAGCCCCACCGCTGTGAGCAGCAGGGTGCGCAGGGCGAAAGCGACGGTCAAGGGGCGGCTTGCGCGGGTGGGTCGCTCGGGGTCGTACATGAGTTCAACCGGTCCGGTGATCGCCTTACCGGAGAAGTCCCAGACGGATACGACCGACGGGACGCCCCGCATCAGCTGCCCGTCGACCGTGGTGAAGGTCAGCTTGGAAAAGACCCACAGGTGAGCTCCCTTGTCCCAGATGCGCACATAGCCATTGGCTTCACCGACCACGCCGACACCTCGCCGCCGCAGCAGCCACAGGGAGCGCACACGGCGGGCCATCCGCCACATCGCCATTCCCCCGATCAGACCGAGGACGCCCGCCACGCTCAGCGTTACGGTGGCCAACCCGTCCTCCAGCGGGCTCGACCTCCCCAGCAGGAACAGCAGCAGCGTGTACCCCATCAGCAGCAGGCCGACCCGCACCGCCCGCCTGCCCCGGGGGCCCAGCGCGTACGACGGCGGCGGCTGTGTCTGCACCCGTATCAGCGCGTGGCCGTTCGCGGCGGGCGTTGTTGTGGCAAGGGCGGCCGTCATCTGCGCCAGGAATGCCGCCGCGGAGTGGCCGTTGGCGGCGGGCAGTTCCAGTACCCCGCCCAGACCATGCCGGACATGGCCGGGATCTCCACTGATTTCGACGCGGATGGTGTTGCCGTCGACTGTCTGCGCGGAGGCGATCGCGCGGACGGGCAGGGTCCATGTCCTACGCCCTCGTACGACCAGCAACCGCTGACCGTCGAAGCGGGCCTTTGTGCCGCCGCCGGTCAGCAGCGTCTCCGGTGCGTTGCTCATGGATCTCCGATTCGGCGTGTGCGGGTCCTGAGGAATTGGTCACCAAGCGTCGCATGATCAGGCTCCTGGGCCCAGCGGGCAGCGCGCGGCGGCCAGGGAGGGGGAAACAGAGGCCGTGGTGTGGTCCCGGGTGGAGTCGTGCATGACGCGCTGAGAGCGTTCCTCCAAGGCGTACGTCCATGGATCCCGGCCCAGGCTGCTGATCGCCGCGTTGAGCCGGTTGGTGATCTGCCCCTGCTCGCTGATCTGTAGTTCTTTGACGGCCCGACCGGCCTCTACCCAGGTGAACAGCAGCACGGCGAGCGCGGCTAGCCCGGAAAGCTGACTGCCACGAGCCGGATCCATTCCGTCCGATTGCCGCGCGCTGGACGACCGCGGACCACCCTGGCGGTTTCGGTGGCGCCGACGTCGCCTTGCTGCACCTCGACGGCTGATACGACGAGGCCGCTCGGCGCCTATAGCTCTTGTCACCGTTCCTGCGGCGTCTGCAGGAACTCGCACAGGTGTGTCGCCACACCACCGAGACACGCGAATGGGCGCAGCCCTATGAGCCCCCATGGCGCGTGCCCGACCATCCCCCGCTCCAGCCCCGCTCCATCCCCGATAGACGCCGCTGCGCCCTCGGCCCGTTCGGGCCGTGTGCCGTAGCCGGCTGCGGGCCGTCGCGCCCGGCCGCGTGGTCTGGTCCTCCGCCGTCGGCTCGCCGAGTTGAGTCGGCCGCCAGAACGGCGCCGCCCCTCTGCCCTGCCGCGTGCCCGTGCAGGAGAGGGCGTTTCCGATCGCGGACAGGGCGCCCCCATTTACGAAATCCCGCTCTGCTGGCGGAACTGCTGAGAAGGGTGGGTCGGTGGCGTCGCCGCCGGTCCACGGCTTTCGGGAACGGCAGTCCGGCAGCCCGCAGGCCGGTTTCTCGTTCTGCGGGCGGCGGCCAACCGGAAGGGTTGCGGCATCGGTGCCCTCGGTACGCGGGTCGCTGTGTTTCGGTAGTTCCTCGCCCAAGAAGTGGCGCCACGCCAGGGCGTGTCGGAACGGCTCCAGCGCTGCGGGTTACCTGGCAACGCATCGATCACTTGTCGATGATCCCGCCACCGCCCGCCCCGCTTCGGACGTCGGTCCGGGAGCAACGGTTCGATCTGCGCCCCACTGCGCGTCAGTCAATGCCACGCGCAGATCAACGATCGGTGACGACCCGATGCCGCTTCAGAGGGACCGGAAGACGCCCTCTGGATCCGCGATCGCCGTCTCGGCGTATTCCTCGAAGTCCATGTTCGCGAGCGAAAGGTTCGCATGTACACAGTGGACGCCGACAGGAACGGTCCGGAACTCACGGCGAGGCGGGGAGCTGATGAGCTCCTGGTAGTACTCGGGGTCGAGATCTTCATCTTCGACCCCGACGTCGAGCGCGAGGAGAGCTCGATGGGCGGATTGCATCGTGACGCGGTCGGCGATGAACACCACACTGAGGTTCTCGTCCCGGCTCACCGCGGCGAGAACCTCGTCGGACGTGGCATCCGCCCAGACGGGGTCCTCGACGAGATGAACGTCGGCTTCGAACTCACCGTCGTCTCCCCATGGCTGACGCAGATCTGCGGCCACCGCCTGCCAGGCCGTCTCATCGCTGTAGTCGGTCCTGATGATCAAAGCGGCAAACTCGTCACGTCCGACAACCTCAGGCAACACGTCGGTCCCTCCCTTGATCCTTGGCCAGGGCCCAACTGTTTCATGGAGTACCGACAGCACATCGGCCACGCCCCTGGCACCCAGGTACCGGACCTCCTCAGCACCCTTGATCCGAAAGAGACGGCCTAGGCAGCTGAGAGCGGAGACCGGCTGTTGACGAGTCTCCGTAGCAGTGGTTGATCCACTGGGCCGGAAAGAATCGGTGAGGCCTGACACCGCTGCTGGGCGCCGTCTGGAATGTCCGTGGCTGCTGAGAGCATCGAGTCATGACTGACCGCATTGCTTCGATAACCGCCTACTGGGATGCCGCTGCAGCGGCCTTCGACGACGAGCCCGACCACGGGCTGCGGGCTGGCCACACGCGCGCTGCGTGGGTCCGGCTCCTGCACTCCTTGATGCCGACCGATCCGGTAGACGTTCTCGACGTCGGCTGTGGCACCGGGTCGGTGTCCTTGCTGCTGGCCGAGGCCGGGCACAGGCCGACCGGGATCGACCTGGCGCCGCGCATGGTTGAGCAGGCGCGCACGAAGTTCGAGGCCGCCGGCATTGCCGGCCGTTTTCTGGTCGGTGACGCCATGATGCCCCCGACCGGGGAACGGCGGTTCGATGTCGTGTTCTCGCGGCATCTCGTGTGGACGCTGCCTGATCCGGACGCCGCCTTGCGTGAGTGGGTGACACGCTTGCGGCCGGGAGGTCGGCTGGTGCTGGTCGAGGGGCGTTGGCGCGAGGCAGGCCAGACCGCTGTCCCGTACGTGGCCGGCGCCGAATCGCTGCCGTGGAACGGCGGAATTGGCGCCGAAGACCTGGCCGCGGCCGTACGCCCTCTTGTTGCCGCTGTGCGTATTGAACCGCTCAGCAGCGACCCAGACTTGTGGGGTGGTCCCGTAGGCGATGAGAGGTATGCCCTGATCGCCGACGTGTGATGTGCTCAGGAAGGTCTCACGCACCAGCGGCGCGGCGCGATCAGGAGCTCCGGCAGACGCGGGCCCTGTCCCGTCACGGCGTTCAGTGAGATCGGCGGTGAGGCAGGGCAACAGCAGCGCGAACCCCTAGCCTGTCCCGGTCCGTCAGGGATGGTTCATTCGGGTATGAAGTGGGTGCGGTCGGGCGTGAGGATGACGGTGGCGTGGCGGCGGCCGCCGTCCATACGGTGGTCTTTGCCGTGGTAGCGGGGGGTGATGTAGGACCATTCGAGGTTCCCGGCGATCATCCATTTCAGCGCGTCCAGGTACGTGGTGATGTCAGAGGCCTGTTGGTGCGGTCGGGTGCCGAGCTGTTCGCAGAGCTGTTGAAAGTCGTCCTCGACGCGGTGGACCGTGGCTGCGACGCGGTCCACGGCGTTTTGCAGGTCGCCGCCGTTGTCGGACAGGGCGAGCTGGATCTCGTTCATGGTGTCGCCGCTGTAGAGCTCCTTTCGGTAGGAGAAGATGTCGTTGACGGCGATCCAGTGACGGCCTACCAGGGTGTTGAGGCGCCGTAGGTCGGGCAGCTCTGCGGTGGCGTGGGTCAGGTCGATACCGACGCCGAACTCGGCAAGAGGGAAGCAGCACTCCCCGATCGACACAGCGCGGTACGCCTCGTAGGTCGTCAGGTCCATCGTCGCTGCCTGCTTCACCAGTTCCCGTTCCCGGTGGCACGCGGCGAGGAATTCCTTCAGCGTGTGTGCGTAGCGCTCCCACACGCCTGCCGGCATGACGGCCAGGCTGCGTTCGCGCAACATGGCGAAGGCCCGGGTGTAGGCGGTCTGCTCGGGGACCGGCCGGCCGTCGAGGACGGCGGGCAGCAGGAGGATGCCCAGGCGTCGTAGTTCTGATGGCGGGTTGTGGGCGAAAGCGTCGTCGATGCTGAACAGGACGTCGATCCAGTTGCAGATCAATCCGATCCGGTCGGCGCGGGCGGTGGCGTACACCAGCAGATTCCACAAGGTGGTGCGGTGCTCCAGGAATTCCTGAAAGGCCTCCGCGTCGGCGAAGACGCCGCGCAGGTGGTCGGTCAGCCACTGCCGGCAGCGTCTTTCGTCCTGCTCGATGCCCGGACGGCGCAGGGCCGGGGTGAACCGGGGGAAGAGCGGCAGCCGGAACGACGGGTAGGCAGACAAGTCTTCCGGTTGTCGGATGCTTGTGGGTATGCCTCCGGGGCGAGCGCTGGTGTGAGCTGCGTCGCCGGTCACCGGTCACCGTTCGTCCCGTGAGTTGGGGGGACGCGGCGGCCGGGTGCGGGGATGCGGCGGTGCAGGGTCATGGGGCCGCCTTCAGGGGTGAGGAGGAACCGCGGCACCGCGCGGGTCGGCTTCCTGCCGGAGGCTCGCAGTTGCCATTGGCCGCTGATGGTGGCGACGGCGAGGACGGCTTCGGTCATACCGTAGAACTCGCCAAGGCATTTGCGCCGGCCGCCACCGAAGGCGGTGAACGCCTGGCGCATGGCGGGAGTGAGCCGTTCAGGCAGCCACCGGTCCGGGTCGAACACCTCGGGGTCAGCGAATACCCGTGGGTCGCGGTGCAGGGCGTAGGGGGAGATGATGACGTCCGCGCCGGCGGGGACGGTGAAGCCCTCTATCACGGTGTCCGCGAGGGCGACTCGGCTGAGCATCCATGTCGGTGGCCAAAGCCGCAGCACCTCCGTCAGCGTCCGCCGGGTGAATGGCAGGCGCGGCAGGTCGTCGAACCCCGGCAGGCGTCCGGCGAGGACGTCGTCGACCTCGGCCAACAACCGCTGTTCGACGTGGGGGTTGGCGGACAGTGCGTGGAAGGTCCACGCCAGGAGGGAGGCGCTGGTCTCCACTCCAGCCGCAAGGATCGACATGACCTGGTCGCGGACCTCATGGTCGTCGAACGGCGGCCCGCCGTCCTTCGGACAGGTCATGACCAGGGACAAGAGGTCGCCCCTGCCGGTGTCGGACTCCCGGTACTCGGCGATGACGTCACCGACGGCCCTCGCCAGGTCCGTGCGCGCTCGGGCGAAGCGCCGGTTGGCAGGCAACGGCAGGCGGTGCACCCAGGGCCAGGGGATCAGCATGTGGCGGAACATGCCGCGCAGCAGTACTGGCAGCGCCTGGCCCATCCTGTCCGCCGCGTCCTGCCCCGCCGGGGCGGAGCTCAAGGTCCGGGCCACGACCTGTGCGGCCAGCCGGTACATCTGCTCGCGCACATCGACTCTGTCACCGTCGCGCCACTCTTCCATGGTCTGGCTGACGCACTGGCTCATGACCGGCGCGTACGCGGCGACCTGAACACGCTGGAAGGCCGGGCGCAGCACCGGCTGCTGACGCCGGTGGTCGGCGTTGCTGCACGTGATCAATCCATTGCCGACGAGGAGCCTCGCCGTTTCCATGAAGGGGCCGCCCTTGTCGAACTGGGAAGACGCCAGCACTTGTCCTGCCGCACCCGCCCCATTGATGAGGTAGACCACGCGGTTTGCGATCCGTACCCGCGACACCGCGGCGCCGCCGCGCTGACCCATGAGGAAGCCGAGCGGGTTCCGAAGAAGCCGGTGAGCATGTCCGATGAGGGGAAGTTGACCCGCAACTACGCCGATCTCCTGCACAACTGCCAGTCCTCCTCGCCTCCCCGCGGACGGAACGGGGCAGGATCCAGCTTCTGGAGAGAGATACCCGCACACGGATGAAGACAGTCCACCGACCATGCGGCCGCGCTGCGGCGGGAAGCCGGGCGATGCCCATTGCGCGCGGGCGGGAAGGCGCGTACTAGCCATAGCCGGGATCTATCTGTCCCTGGGTGTCTTCTTGCGGGGCGAAGGCCGCAAACACCTCAGCGGGGAGCCCCTTTCCGACGGCACCGAAGGAGAGAGGTGACGCTGCCGGCCCATCCCGCCGACCGTGCCTTCGTCGACGCAGCTAATGCCAGAGACCAGGAGGCCCTGTGGAGCTTTCTCGCAGGCGGCCCCACGGCACACTGGGTTCGACTCGTTTGTGGTGGCAGTGATCCAGTGCTCGTTGCGCCAGGTCCGCCCCTGAGTATCGCGCAGCGTACATGCCTGCTCGCTGCTTATGCGATCAGGACTTTGGCGGGACTGATATCGAGGTCGTTGGCATGATCGCTGTGCCGTGCGGGGAGATTGGGCAGGCATGGATTTCCACCTGGTCGGCCAGCGTCTCGCGGCCAAATCCCGGAGGGCCGATGACCACAACGTGCCGTCATTCCTACGGTCATACGTGGGCGGACTGGCTGTATGGCAGTGAGAAGGACGCCTTCATGGTGAAGGTGTACGACGATTGTCACGCGATCGACAGATGCCAGGACCCCGGTGAAAGGGCCAGGAGGCTGCTGCAGCTGCGCACCCGCGTGAACGGCAGCAACAAAGCCTGGGTGGAAGGCGTCGAGGACTTCATCGAGTTCGAGAGCCTGTACTTGGCTCGTGGCGAAGCCCCGGTGCAGGTGCTGGGAGACGGTGACGACTACCGGGCCCTCGGAGCATTGGAGGCGGCATACCGGCATGGAGCGTTCCGGGGGCTGTGCCGGTCTCCCGGCGGGGCCGAATGGATCGGCCTGTTGGGGGAATTCTGCGCCACCGCAGTGCATCAAGGCTTCAAGTGGCTGCGAGGTGGGGCTGTATCCGAGTGGGAGCTGAAAACGCTCGGTGAGTCCTGGTGCAAAGGCGCTGCACTGTGGGGCCTGGTCTGCCATTACATGGCCATTGATGCCGCAGGTGACGACCCGGACAACGACACGGCCCTGGCACGCGTGCACACGGTGGTCGCAGCCCATCACCTCGCGGGCGCGGTGTGGAAGAAGTACCGGGGGGAACATCCGCACACGTGGTGGAACCGCGACGTGCGAGGACGCGCGCCGGGCGAGGCCGCCATTCGGCGGTTCGGGGAAAAATGCGGGTGGCCTGCGGAAATGGTCGACCTCATGGTGCGCGGGGCGGCGCACGTCAATAAGTGGACGAACCCGCCGTTCGACCCCGTGCATCGCGAGCGGACGCGCGGCCTGTTGATCGGAGACCACACTCCGAGGCTGAAGGACCGACTCACCCAAGTATGCGGCGAGCTGACGGAAGTCGCCGGCGACATGAGCATTGCCGAGACGGCCGAGCTCCTTTCGCGCAGTTCGAACTGGATGACCGGGCACACGACTTACTGGCGGGCACGTGGGGACTGGAACGACCGCGTTCAGGAGATCTCGGCCATCGGCGCCCTGACGGGTGTTCTGCGTGAGACGCGCTCCCACCTGACGGTCGAGTTCGTCGACCGCACGGTCGCCTGGTGCAGGCGCAGATCCAGCCACCTGGACCCCGGGCAGCAAGAGCTGCTCCTGCAGAAAGTGCGGCGCACCATGGAGGTCCGGGGCAGGGTGCCGGGCGCGGTAGAGGGTGACGGCAGCGCCGGTACCGGCCCTGTCCGGTTCATTGACGGCGTGTGGGATCTGTCCACCTGGTGCGTGATTCTCGGCAACACATACGGCGGGAGCGAGCTGCCCCAGAATCTGCGCGAGCAGGCAATCCGGTTCTTCAACTCGCTGGCCGAGGCACGCGGGATCAAGGAGGGGGAGATGCCCCGCGCGGCTGACGACAGCGGAGGCTGTGCGGTGTGTGTCGGCGACGCCCTGTTCGCAGCGATGGTGGACAACCGCCCCACAACGGGGGTGGTGCAGTGCTTGATCTGGGGAAGCATCTTGTACTGCAACCTGGGGTTGGGTACTCCCGACGACGTATCCCTGGGTAGCCTTCCATCCACTCCATCGACGGATCTTGCAGCGTGCCCAGCTGTCCTTGGGTGAACTCGCGACCGGCGGCCCGCCCGCGCCACTCACGGCACCGGTCGGACCGGGGGCTCTTGCACGGTTCGCGCCACGCCTGGCGGGCTCGCGTTCCAGCTACTGCCCGCCGCCCTCCGCCGGGGGCTTGGTGAAGCGGGCCGCGGGGAGCGTAGCGGGGTGGGGCTCCAGGGGCGGAGTGGGACCGGCGTGCCCGCTCCCTGGCACGGGGGCACGATCACTTTGCTCTGCCAGCAGATCGCAGCGCCGCTCCGCCACAGGGCGTCCCTCGTGCCCGGTTGCCGTGGTGGTTGGCACAGCTTCCGACGAAGGCAGGTGATAGGAAGTCGTCGGCGTCTCCGGCGGACGCCGGTTCCGGTGGGCCGGTTCCGCCGTCCCCTGGTCGTGGGCGCTACGCGCCCGGCCCCGTGCCCCCAGGCGCGTGCCTCGTTGGCTTAGTAATCATCACTCCCTGACGATGGAGGTTTCCGATGACCCCGCTCATCTCCCGTATGGCCACGTGCGCCGCGCTGGCCCTCATCGGCGTCGTCACCCCCGCAGTGGGGCAGACAGCTCTCGCCGCGCCCGTCATGCAGAACTCCGGCTGCACGGAGGAAGGCTGGTTCCCCAACGAATCGGACGTGAAGAAGTTCTACCGCTGCTACGAGGAGGACGGCGTCATGCACCGCGCTGACTTCGACTGTCCGCCCGGCACCGTCTACGACACCGACTTGCCGCCGGGACACTGCAACCATCCCTTCGCCCTCAACCCCGGCAACAAGGCGTACGAGCCGCTCATGGCCGACTGACGCCTGGCAGTTCCACTCCGCCTCCACCTGGTGCTGCCCGCGGCCAGTCGCTGACTTCGCACGGATGCACGGCGGTGAACTCGCCCCAAAATGAATCCTGGCCTGTAGATCTCGCTGTCGAAGGTCTCGTCGAGCGAGGTAGAAGGGCGGTATGGATACCGCCGCTCTTGAGCAGATGCTGGACGAGACCTTCGATCACGCTGTCGTGCACCACGGATACACCAACTACATGCGCGACTACGAGGTCATCATCTACGCGACTGCGGACCCAAGTACCGGCATCATGCCATCTCACCTGCGGTATCTCTTTCGGTACTGCGTCGAGGCCCGGTGTGAGACGTCAGTGTCGGGGGAGACCTGGCGGGTCTCGTTGGACGACCAGCTCATCGAGTCCTAGACCGGCGTCGACCTTGACGGATACGTCTGGGGCGTGCAGTGGCACTGTCTGTACCCGGGAGCCAAGCTTCTCCCTGAGTCGGAGGCGACCCGTCGCTGGTCGAACGTCCTCGGGATCGACTTCCATGAGGTACGCATGGAGACCAGCGCGCACAACCTGACCTTGCTCTTCTCGGACCTCCAGGTGAGTGAGGTCCCGGTCGGATATGCACCCTTTGGCAAAGGAGAGGGCGAGGTCGACGGGCTCCTGAGCGCCCAGGAGGAGGGATCGTAAGAGCGTCGGAAGCGTCGGATTCAGCCCGCGCCACCCGGGTCGTGGTCGATGCTCACGAGGACGGGGGACATGCTTGGGCAGTGGGTGGGCCGGGTAGAGGTGGGGCGGCGGCTGGGCGGCACGCCGACGTCAGCACGCCGCATAGAGTTGTCTGATGTTCGATCGTTTGGAGATTCGGGTATTGCCGCCGGGAAGCCGGTTCGCGGCTCAAGTCCGGTTCTGGATCAATGGCGAGGACATCGTTGCAGAGGCGGTCGACGAGGGCGGCCGCGGAGCGTACGCCGCCGATCTGCTGCCGACGGGTCGGCCCAGCCCGCTGCGCGCGACAGATGAGGCTCGCCGCTTGGAGCTGGGGGAGCCTGAGTGCACTGGCGGGTGCTGCGGCTTCCTGACCGTGGTCGTGCAGCGGTTCGGGGACATCGTGCAGTGGTCGGGCTGGGAAGTTCCGTGGGCGGCGCACACGGACCCGCCCTACCTCCCCCGGAGCTCCGCTTCGATGCTCATCAGTACCGCACTGAAGTGGCTCGCGCTGAGGCAGACTGCTGGTGGCAGGTGTACTCATAGGCCCAGCACGGCGCGTACCTGAGACGGGCTGTCTGCTGGACCAGAGGTACCCTCACGGCCGCCGCGCCGCAGCACCGCCAGGGTGAGGCGCATTTCGTACGGGCCCGGCGAACCCAGCGGCGGGCGGGCACGCCGCCATGCTGGAAGAGGGCGGCGAAGGGCTCGCAGGCGGAGACGGAGGCCGAGCGGGCCTGCGCAGCACCCCAGGCCATCTGCGTCAAGGTGACGCCGAACAACAGCGGAGCCTCAAGCCGACACAGCGCTGATCAGGATACGACGAGGGCCCGTAGCCGAAGTCCGCACACACGCGGGCACGGTCGCGCGAAAGCGTGGTGTGGCAGAGGAGCATGTGCTGTTCATGGGCCGCTGTGCGGCCTACGCTTCCCACAAGGATGAGGAAAGGGCGCCGTGCTCCTCGTGGGCGTCACTGTCATCGGCCTGCTGTACGTGATCCTCGGGCCGGCGTCCGGAGCCGCTGTGGACGATCCGCCGGCGCCTGGGGAGCCCACCTCGGCCGGTTCCTCGCAGGCTGCTTCGTCTCGCACGCCTGAGCGTTGACCGACGGCCGGGCGCGCATCGGCGTGCAGGTGCACTGAGCGCCCAAGCATCGCGAGACACACAGGCACGCGGAGAGCAACGCGCTGTCCGCGCACATGCCCAGTCGTCTCCGTCGGTTGATAGAAGTCAAGAGCGACTGGAGGCATTGGAGGCGGCCGAGCTGGGAGCCACCATCACGGTGCACGGCGAGAGCTTCACCATGCCCTGGTCCACCGAGGAGCCGGTGGCCGCTACCCGGCTCCTCGAGCCACTCGACTGTGGGTGACCGCTCTCGGGAGGGGCATCGGGCGAGCGGGGCAGCAGCTCACGGGAAAAGGCCTCCGGTGGTCCTGACCTGTCATCCCACTTCAGTGTTACGTCGGCCGCCCGCCGTACCCTCGGCAGCACGTGATCGTTTGAAGCGATGTGACGATCAGCGCTTTCTCGGTGTGGGCCAGGAGCCGGGCCCTGGTGGCTGCCGCGTTGACGGTGCTCCTCGTCGGGGCCTGTGCGGCACGGCCGGAACCGGAACCGCCTGCCTCGGAGCAGGGCCGCAGTGACCTGATCGCGACCGCTCAGCGGTTCCTCGTGAACCGGTGCCTGCACGCCCGGGGCGCCGCCGGGCCGCCCCCGCGGCAAGAGGTGCTGTTCGGGACCGGACCTGCCGAGCTGTCGATCACGCTCGTCACCGGCTACACCGTCCGTGCGCACACCGACGGCTGCCAGGCCGTAGCGCACCGGTACCTCTACGGTGACCAGGAACGCTGGTTCCGCGCCGAGGTCACCGTGAACAACCTGCGCCCCGAGGCGCAAACCCGTCTTCATGAGAATGCCGACTACCGGGCAGCGCTTGCCCGCCGGGCGGCCTGCGACGACCATGACACCTCATGCGTCCGGGCGAGCGGCCTTGAACAGCTGCGGGACCGGCTGGAGCCGGCCCGGCTCGCACAGGTCCGCGCCGCGCACCGCGACGAGATCACCACCTACGACCGCCTGCGCGACCGCGCAGTGCGGCGCGCGGCCGGTCTGTTGGCCGATCGCCCCACCCCCCATGGGAAAGGCAACGCTTCCTCATGACCGTCAGCAGATTGCTCCCCTCCGCCACTGCGGCCTTCCTCGTTCTCACCGGCAGCCTCGCCGCAGCTGCTCCGGCCGGCGCGGTCGACTGCCCCAGCGGCCATTTCTGCGCCTGGGAACACTCCGACTTTCAGGGCCAGCGGGCGAACTGGCACGGTGACGAAGGCTGGTGGGAGGGTCACATCGCCGACGCCGACTCCTCCTGGGCCAACCACGGCGTCGTGGGACCGGGGGTGCCCGCGTACGTGCAGGTCTTCGACGAAGCCTGGCAGGGCGGAGACATGACCATCTGCCTCGCCCCCGGCCAGGAGGTCAACTGGAACGGCGTGGCCAACGACCGCGGCGATTCCCACCGATGGGCCCACGGGTGCTGACATCCGGCGCGCCGAGGTGTCCCCACGACGGGCAGCGGTCTGCTGAACCAGACGCGTCCTCACGGCTCCCCCGCCGGAGGCCGGGAGCGTACGCAGGTGCTGCGGCCTTCCACGGTCTGGGATGACAGGACGAGATCCTTGAAGGGCTGCCCCGTGAGCTGGTGCCCACTTCCTCGACGCCTCTCATCAGGGGCGGGCACCGGCAGCGGCGCGGGGGAGGGAGCCGGAACAGAAACGGCCAACAGCGACACGTTCCACTTCACGAACGCCGCACCGCAGATGGACATCTTGAACCAGAGCAGGGAGCCGCGGCAGGGATGGGGAAACTGCCTGCTACTGGGTTTCTGGACAGTTGCTGCATTCACGCAGGACGGGGAGCCGGCGTGCACCGCATGCGTCCTTGACCCGAAGCCTTGATTCGCCCCGCGACGCGGCCGCGCGAGCTCTGGCCGAAGTGGCGAGAGCTGGAGACCATCCGCCGCTTGGCGCCTTCCGTACCTCCCCGGTACCGGTGGTTGACATCGGGGAGATCACCGGCATGGACCTGGGCCCGCTTCCGGCCGCTGACCGGCTGCCTCCACGAGTACGCCGAGAAGCGGTGGACGCGATGGGAGGGGTTCGAGGACATCATGGTGCAGCGACGACTGATGCCTCGACGTAGGAAGCGCCTCACTCGTTGCCCATGCAACCATCAGTGATGGAAGTGGATGAGCGGGCGAAGAGGGCAGATTCGTGCACAAAATGAGAGACGGCGAATCCCGCCCACCATGTCCCGCCGTGCCCGTGCGGTTGCTCCCATTCCAGGACGCGAGGAGACTGGAAAAAAACGGGGGATATTCCTCAACGGGGTTTTCTCTCTCGGGCCGCGTCCTGTCGCCGTGACGTATCCGGCCGGGACAGCCGCGCCCATGAGGGCAGCCGCGCCCATGAGAAGAGGCGAGTGGGATGTCGCGTCAGTATTACCAACGTGGCAACCTCGTCGAGGCCGAGGAACTCGACGATGTAGTCGCGGTGAAACTGGAGACGGACGGTATGAGGGCCGCCACCGACGCGGAGGCGGAGCTGGGCACGAGCGCACGGGGAGCGCTGCGCGAGGCGGGAATCGACGACGCAACCACCGCGGCCTTCGCCCGCGCGCACTGGGTGTTCGTCAGACCGAACCGGCAGACCCGAGCGGCGGTCGACGTAGGCGAGGAAATCGCCGCGGCGGAGGCTGCGGGCAAGGTCATCCGGCGGCCCAACGGCAGGATCGGTATCGCGACCGACGCGCTGAATGTCCAGCTACAGCCGTCGCTCTCAGAGGAGGAGGCAGAGCGCGAGATCGAGGCGGCCGGCCTCACTGTCGTCAACAAACTCGGCTTCGCGCCGAACCTGTACGAGGTGCGGGCCAGGGCCGCCGAGGACGCCCTCGCGGCCTCCGTGGAGCTGCACGACAACGACCGTTTCCTCTTCGCCGAACCGTCGTTCATCGAGCACGTCCCGACCCGGCTCCGCCCCTCCGACCCCGAGTACCCCAAGCAATGGCAGTGGGAGAACACCGGCATCAATGGCGGCAAGCCGGGCGCCGACGTCCACATCGAGCAGGCATGGGACCACACTCTCGGGGAGGGCGTCCGCGTCGCCGTCATCGACAACGGCTTCGATGTGCGGCACGAGGATCTCGCCAGTGGGCTGGACCCGCGCTCGGGCTTCTACAGCAGCGGCGTGGTGGGCGTGACCTTCACCCAGAACACCGTGGGCATGCCCGACGAAGACCACGGCACTTTCTGCGCCGGCATGGTCGGCGGCCGGCACAACGGCACGGGCGGAGTCGGTGCGGCCCCCAAGTGCGCACTCATGCTGGTGGCGTGCCTGGGGGACACGGTCGGCACCCAGACGACCCTGGCCCGGTCCGTGGCGTACGCCGCCGACCCCTCGACCGAGCCCGGAATCGGCGCACAGCAAGGCGCGGACATCCTGGTCTGCAGCCTGGGCCCGAACGGTGCGGAGTGGGACCTGACCGAGACGCTGAAGAAGGCCCTCGAATTCGCCGCCGCCAACGGACGCGGGGGCAAGGGCATGCCGATCTTCTGGGCGGCCAGCAACGGCAGGAACGTCGACATCTTGCTGGACGAGGTGGTATCCCATCCGGACGTCATCGCGGTGGTCCGGTCGGACAACAAGGACCGGGAGGACAACGCGGCCCGCGGTCCCGAGGTCGAACTGATCGCCCCAGGCGTCGATGTCTTCAGCGCGACGTCCGGAGGCGGCTTCGGCCCGAGCACCGGAACCAGCTTCGCCGCCCCCTGCGCGGCCGGCTGCGCGGCACTGGTGCTGTCGGCCAACCCCGCCCTGACACGCGACCAGCTGCGCGAGATCATGCACCGGTCGGCCGACAAGATCGGTGGCCCGGGTGTCGTCTACGACGGCAACGGCCACAACGACGACTATGGCTTCGGCCGGGTGAACGCAGCCGAGGCCATCGCGCTCGCCGAACTGATCCCGGGGCGGGCGGCGCCAACGGCACGAGTAGGACAGCCGACGCGATGAGTGACACGGGCGGCACCGACGAGGTCCCCGCGGTCTTCCGCTGCCACGTCGTCGCCGAGGACGCCAAGGCACTGCGAAAGTTCATCGCGGAGACCCGGCCCGACACCGGCTGCCGCCCGGTGGCCCGGGACACCGCGGACGGCCTCAGCCTCGACCTCTACTTCCGCCAGGACCAACTCGACTCGGTCAGATCCGCGAGGTCGGCACCACGGGTGAACATCACCACGGTCGAGAACATCACGGAGAACTGGCACGCCAGGAAGCAGGAGGTCGGCGAGGGCGACCGCTTCGCGGCCCGGGGCACCTTGCCCCGAGGGCTCGGCCGCAAGGAATGACCCGCGACCCGACAACCCGCGCGTCCGGACGGAGTGACCGTGTACCTCAACGTGGCCGAGATCGAATCGGCGATCAGCAACCTGCACGCCGCCTACCCGGAGGCGACGGAGGTCCTCACCCCGCCCCACCCCACCCACGAGGGCCGCACGGCACGCCTGCTGCGGATCGGGGCCCGGCCGGCCGACGACGTCGACGGCATTCTGATTCTGGGCGGAGTCCACGCCCGCGAATGGGTGCCGCCCGACGCGCTCGTTTCCCTAGCTGCGGACCTCCTGGATGCCCACAGCATGGGCACCGGGCTCGGATACGGTTCGACGTCGTACACGGCCGCCCAGGTCACGCATGTCATCGACGGGCTCAACCTGTTCCTCTACCCGTGCGTGAACCCCGACGGCCGGGCCTTCAGCCAGACGGCCAACGCGATGTGGCGCAAGAACCGCCGCCCGGCACCGGCCGGACACGGCGGCCCGTCCTGCGTGGGCGTGGACCTGAACCGCAACTTCGGCTTCCTCTGGGACCACACCGCCAAGTTCGCCCCCGATGCGGATGTCCAGACCTCCGACAACCCCTGCGACCCGCAGACGTACCGGGGGCCGTCCGCCGCCTCGGAGCCCGAGACCCGCAACGTCGTCTGGGCGCTCGACGCCCACCCGCGCATCCGCTGGCTCGTCGACGTCCACAGCGCCGTACCCGTGATCCTGCACAACTGGGGCTCGGATCAGAACCAGTCCACGAGTCCGAGCGACAACTTCCGCAACCCCGCCATCGACGCCGTACGCGGCCGCAAGGACGACGGCGTCGGCGAGTTCATCCCCCACCAGGACCTGAAGACCGCCGTCGAACTGGCCGGGCGTATGAACGACGCGGTACGCGGAGTGCGCGGCATCGACTACGGGGTCGAGGCGGCATACGGCCTGTACCCCACCTCCGGCACCAGCGACGACTACGCATACAGCCGCCACTTCACCACCCCGGCCGCCACCAAGACCCTCGGCTACACGATCGAGTGCGGCGCCTCGTTCCAGCCCCCGTATCCTGAGGCCGAGCACATCATCCGCGAGGTCTCGGCGGCCGTCCTGGCCCTCGCCCTCAACGTCCGCTAGGCCATGGCGGGACCACCGGGAAGTGATCGACGCGATCGCCCACAAGGTCCAGACCGGGTGTTCACGGCGCGATGGCCCAGGCCGACGCCGACGACAAGCTCAACCTGGGCATGTGAGTGGACTCCACGGTCGTGCGTGCTCCCCACCGCGCGGCCGGGCCCGCAAGAAGGTGCCCGGTCACAGCCTGGCGGCCACGCCTCGGCCGCTCCCGCAGTGAACTGACCACGAAGGTCCACCGCGCTGCCGATGCTCACTGCCCGCGCGTGCGTTCCACCTCAGGTCAGGCCGGTGACGCGCCTGCCCGCACCGACGTCATGGCTCGCTTACGCGTTCCCCGTCGGCCGGGGCGGCCTCGCGCTGGGCCCGACTGGGTGGACGAGGCCACGCCGCAGCCTTGTGCTGCTACAAGCGACTGGTCAGCCTCACCACACAGGACACCGTTCAAGGCCCGACCCGGCTCGAACAGTCCTGGGCCGGGCCGCATTTCGGGGTTGCCGATCAGCTCGACATGTCGGCGAACATTCCGGGCTCGTACGAACCCCCCGGGTTATGCACGATCACGTTCATCCGGGTGGCCGCGTTGATCAGGGCGACCAGGCAGACCAGCGCACCGACCTGGTCGTCGTCGTAGTGCTTGCGCACCTCGGCCCAGGTTTCGTCGGACACGCCCTGGTCGCCGAGCCGGGTGCCCTCTTCGGCGAGCGCCAGCGCGGCCCGCTCGGCCTCGGTGAACACGGTGGAATGGCGCCAGGCGGCGACCAGGTTGAGCCGGAGGGCGGTTTCACCGGCGGCCGCGGCCTCCTTGGTGTGGACGTCAACGCAGAAACCGCACCCGTTGATCTGGCCGACCCGCAGCTCCACCAGTTCCCTCAGGGTTTTCGGCAGCGTCGACCCTTCCAGGGGCAATGAGGCGTTGTAGAACCGCTTGGCGACCTTCGCGGCGGTCGGGCTGTCGAACAGGTGGAAACGAGGTTCCATGACGTCGTCCTCACTCGTGAAGTGGCGTGCCGCGCGGATCGTCGCGGCGTCCTGACGCACACCAGATGCCGGCCGCCCGATGCTTGTGACAGCACGGTGATGTGATGTGGGCCACCGATCGTGGGTGTCACAAAAGGGCTGGGACCGGCGTCTTGTGCGTGACGCGGTAGGGAGCGAACAGCGGGAGCCGGCCATGAGCGAGCACAGCGAGCAAACGGTGAACACAGCCGAGCCACCCGCCCGTGACGGCCGCATGAACGCCGCTACCGAGGCGTTCGTGGCCCACCGCAACCTGCTGTTCACCGTTGCCTACGAGATGCTCGGCTCTGCCACCGACGCCGAGGACATCCTGCAGGAGACTTGGCTGCGCTGGGCGGACGTCGACCTCGACACGGTGCGTCATCAGCGTGCCTACCTGGTCCGTGCGACCACCCGCCAGGCGCTGAGCCGGCTGCGTACACTCCGTCGGCGCAAGGAGTCCTACGTCGGCCCCTGGCTGCCCGAACCGCTGCTGACCGCACCCGACGTGGCCGAGGATGTCGTGCTGGCCGACAGCGTCTCGATGGCGATGATGCTGGTGCTGGAGACGCTTGCCCCGACCGAGCGGGCGGTGTTCGTGCTGCGCGACGTGTTCGATCTGGAATACGACGAGATCGCGGAAGCCGTCGACAAGAGCCCAGCCGCGGTCCGCCAGATCGCGCACCGCGCGCGGGCACACGTCGGGGCCCGTCGGCCGCGCAAGGTCGTCTCTCCGGCCGAGACCCGCAGCGCGCTCGAGGCGTTCCGGCAGGCAATCGAGACGGGCGATCTGCAGCGCCTGCTCGACATGATCGCGCCGGATGTCGTCCTCTTGACCGACGGCGGCGGAAGAGTGCGGGCCGCGCCAGCGCCCGTCGTTGGCGCCGACAGGGTGGCCCCCGTGCTGGGCAGGATCGACGCCGCAGTGTCGCTGCAGCCGGCACAGGTCAATGGCTATCCTGCGCTGACTCTCCGGGTGGGGGGCAAGGTCGACACCGTCCTGGCGTTGCGCATAGACGACGGTCTCATCAGCGGGCTGTATGCCGTGCGCAATCCTGAGAAGCTGTCACGCATCGACCGAGAGGTCCTTGTGAGCCGTTGAGTCCGTGTCTGCCAGGAACTCGGTGGACGATCCGAACCGGCTGATCTAGGAATCGGAGCTCAGTCGGTGGGGGCGGCCCTCGTGGGGGGAGGAGGGGGCAAGGCGGATGCGTCGGTGGCGGCGTAATGGAACAGGAGGCCGGAGGAGGAGAACCCGATCGCCCTGCGGCGCAGGTCCCCGGTCGCGGCGGCCACGGCCACGACGGCGCCGACCAGGAGTCGGCGCGGTGCGGGACCTGGAACTTGGGTGGACGGCGGCCGGAGCGTGCGGCGGATGCCGGTCGGGGACCATGGCCAGGGCGGTGCGGCAGACTCCGAGGACGAGGGCGGGCAGAGAGCCGAGGGAGCCGAGCGCGGCGACGGCCGCACCGACGCGGACGACGGGCACGAGCCAGTCGGCGTTTGCGGCCCGCATGGCGTCCGACAGCGGCGCCGCCGTTCCGGCCAGCCCGTCCGGTCCGAGCACCATCAGGACCGAGACCGCGACGACGGCATAGACGAGCAGGGTGATGCCCAACGCGCGTAGGGGAAGGGATCCCCGTGCACTGCTACACCGCCCACACGAACGACGTCCTCAAACGCCTGCACCGCATCGAGGGCCAGGAGCGGGGCCTGCAGCGCCTGGTCGAGGAGTACACCGACTGCCATCGACGTCCTCACCCGGGTCAGCACCATGACAAAGGCGCTGCCCCTGACGACGATGGACGATCACCTGCGGCGATTAGGCTCCGGCAAGATCATCGAAGTGTCCCAGTCGATCGCCCGTATGGTCCGCTCCTGAAGCAGCCGCAGGGCAGCCGGGGCGACTGTCATCGTCGCGCGGCCCCGCCGCGTACGGCGGTGACCAGCCAGGAAGTGCTGCGCAGCCATACCGCGCCATCCGCTTCATATCGGCGCAGAGTCGTCGTCAGCGCCTGCCGCGCCTGGGCCTGTTGGTGCGGGG
Organism: Streptomyces sp. NPDC041796; assembly: GCF_055590785.1. Taxonomy (NCBI): domain Bacteria; kingdom Bacillati; phylum Actinomycetota; class Actinomycetes; order Kitasatosporales; family Streptomycetaceae; genus Streptomyces; species Streptomyces sp. NPDC041796. The sequence continues at coordinate 157,452 of NZ_JBVJAH010000002.1, read as the reverse complement.
TGACCTGGTCGAGCAGGTGGCGCCCGGGGCCCGAGTCCAGGAGGAACCCCGCGGCGTCCGCCGCGTCGGCACCCCACTTCCCCGGCACCTCGATGCGCTGCACGTCGATTCCGGCGAACCCGCCCGCCGTGAGCAGGGCGCGGATGCGGTCGGGATCGGTGAGGGAGAACATGCCGGGGCCGCCGGGCTTACCGAAACCGCCGAGCGGCAGGATGCCCTCCAGCGAGGCCAGCGCCTCCAGCCATTCGTTCGCCTCGGCTTCGGCCGCGCAGATGAAAGCCAGCTGGCCACCCGGGCGCAGCGCGCGGTGCAGATTGGCGAACGCGGCGACGGCGTCGGCGAAGAACGTCATGCCGTAGCGGCTGATGACCGCATCGAACCCCTCGGCATCGAAAGCGTGGACCTGGGCGTCGCCCTGAATGAACGAGACGTTGTCGACCCCTTCACGCAGGGCGCTTTCGCGGGCCTTGCCCAGCATCGGGCCGGACAGGTCCAGGCCCAGCGCGTTCCCCAGGTGGGCGCGCCGGGCTGCGAGGCGGGTGGTGCGGCCGGCCCCGCAGCCGATGTCCAGCACGGAATCGGCCTCCGAGACGGCCGCCGCGTCCAGGAGGGGTTGGTTGAAACCGTCGTTGACGGCGTCCCAGCGGGCCTGGCTGCGGGCCCACTGCTCGCCCTCATAGCCGTTCCACGCCTCGGCCTGCACGGTGTTGACGAGTCTGTCCATGTGTGAACTCCCTCGGGCTGGGGGTGCGCTACGGCGTGCCCCCGACCTCTAGTATGGGCACGTGCCCAAATAGTATGGGCGAGCGCCCATACGTGCAATGGGGTTGAGGGAAGGGGCAGTTGTGTCACCTCGTGGGGTAGCGATTCCGGACTTGCGTGAGCGGCTCTTCGCGGCCGCCGAACGGGTGGTGGCCCGCGACGGCGCCGCAGCACTGACCAGCCGCGCGATCACCGCGGAGGCGGACTGCGCCAAGGGTGTCCTGCACACGCACTTCACCGGCCTGGACGAGTTCGTCGCCGAGCTCGTCCTTGACCGGTTCGCGCGCAGCGCCCATCAGGCCCAGGCATTGGAAGCGAAGGTGGGGCGAGCCACGGTCGCGGACAACCTCCAGGAAGTCGTCCTCGCCCTGCTGGAAGCCTTGCCTCCGGCAGTGGTGGGGCTTGCCATGACCCGCCCGGCAGCCGCGCTGCACACCCGCGAGGGCTTCCAGTCGGGCGCGCCCGCGTTCGACGCGATCCAGCACGCCTTCACCGCCTACCTGCAGGCGGAGCAGCGCGGCGGCCGACTGTCCGCCGACGCCGACGCCGCCACCATCGCCCTCGCCCTCGTCGGCACCACCCACCACCTGCTGATGACACGGGACCCCGGACGGGGCGAGGACGTCAAGGTGACCACTGGACGGCTGTTGGGCGTTCTGCTCCCCGGTGCCGAGCAGCCGCGCGTGGCGTAGTCCTTGCGGTGGATGCCTGGGGCCTGGTGCCGGCGCCCGGTGCCTGTGTTCGCTCGTGGCGGGCGTGCGGGGAGGCGGCCCCGCCGTGCTTCCTCCGCCAGGGTCTGGCAGCTGACGCCGGGCGGGCACCTGGTAGGACTGCAGATCGTCAATCGCGTCCTCGGGGACCAGGTCCCGGCGGTCGGCGTCGCGTACCGCGAGGATGAGCCGGAGCAGCTGCTGGAGCGGGCGCAGCCACGGTTTGCTGTAGCAGTGCCGGCCGTGTACGCGGCTGTGATCGGCAGGAATTCTCGCAGCCGCGCAGCGGCCGGTGTGGGGTGCGCGGCACGATCTTCAGCGGCGTGGGCTGCGAGGCGCTCACCCGCGCCGCGTCCACGTCGATGCTGGTCGCTGTTGACGTAATCCTCGTGCCGACAGCGCAGGCAGGTCCGCCGGTCCGGGGGCTGCAGCTTCCAGGCGGCGCAGCCCCCGCTCCGCTGGTGCCCGGAGGCGGGTGCCCGGCCGTGGCCGACCCGGCAGGATGCGATGCGCCACGGCGGCCCGATGCGGGTGGCACTTCACCTGGTGCCGATGAGGGCGAGGACTCCGACCGGGAGCAGCAGCATCCACTGCGGGAGCTGGAGGAGCGGCCGTGGCCAGTCGGCGGCCAGCGTGATGGTGAGGAACACCACCGCGTAGGTGAGGTACTGGGCGGCGATGAACAGTACGAGCGCCGTACTGGGCGCGGTTGTGAAGGCGAGGACCAGCAGCGCGACAGAGCTGAGCAGCAGGTCGACGGTGACCATGTGCCATACGACGTGCAGGGTGCGCTTGGGCTCGGCGGCCACCTCACTGCCCAGGAGCGGGCGGACGATCGACCGCCCGCCGGCGACGGCATGGATGAGCGCGGTCGCCGCCGCGATGCCGCCCGCGGTAAGCAGCCAGCCGTTCACCGGGCCTCGATCCCCTTGGTGATCATGACGGCGATGCGCCGGGCCAAATCCGGTCCAGGGCGCTCGCCCATGATTCCGAGGTGGAAGAAGACAGCCCCGGCCAGCGTGTCGAGCACGAGGTCGACCGGCAGGTCGGCGCCGGTCTCTCCGCGCTTCTCCGCCCGGTCGAACACCGCGACGAGCCGCTCCTTGGCCGGCTGGAGGAAGCGGGAGCGGATCGTTGCGCGCAGTTGCGGTGTGGCGGCGAAGTCGGCGAGCAGGCCGGGCAGGGCCGCTGCGGCTGGGGGCGCGGAGAACTCCTCGACCAGGGACTGGACCACTGCGGTCACGTCGCCTTCCAGGGTCCCGGTGTCCGGCAGGTCCGCGGTGTCGGCGGTGGTGAAGACGGCCTCGTACACCAGGTCCGGCTTGCCGGACCAGCGGCGGTAGATGGTGTCCTTGCCGACACCCGCTCGAGCGGCGACCGCGCCGATGGACATCGCCGCGTAGCCGCTCTCCACGACCAGTTCGGCAGTCGCCTGAATGATCGCGGCGCCGGACCGCTCGTCTCTGGGGCGCCCGCGTCCGGAGGGAGAAGGAGTCATGCCTTCATATTTATCATACGGGTCGACCCGTATGGGATTGGGGGCTCGGATCAGTGGGTCAGGTGCCGGTCGACCGGGCGGCTCGACGAGGTGGCCCGCGACCTTCACCGGAACGTCCGTGGAGGTTCCGGCGTTGCCGAGAGGAGCCGGGCGACATCGCCCCGCGTCCTTAATGTGTACGCCCAGCGGGTCATCACCCCGCCCGGCTCGACCACCCCCTTCGGGCTGGGACTGATGACGGCGCTGCGCCCGCTGGCGAAGCCGGGGCGCGACGTACAACCCGGAACTGCTGGGGACGGAGCCCACGGATCCGGCGCCGCCGGAGGCCACCCCGGAGCACCCGATGGTCGTGAACAGCGGCTGAACCGGCGGGTTCCTGAGCGAAGGGCGTACTAGTGGGTGCGGTTGGTGGTCCTTCTGGGGCCGGGGCGGCCCGCGGCAGAGGGGCGTTACCCGCCGGCGTTTCCGCACCGGCGCCGCTGCACCGTCCCCTGCCGCGCCGCCAGGCGTCGCTGTCGGCCTGCCTGCCGTTACGGCACCTGCTGTGCAGCATCCGCAACTCTTTCCCCCAGCACGCCAGGCTGGACCTCGGGCGGGAGGCCGTCCACCTCGACCAGGTGCGGCGGTGGTTGGTCAGCATCCGGCATGGCCACGAACTGGAAAAGCAGTTCTGAGATGTTCGCGCGGATCCTTCGGCGTCATGGGCTTGACCCGGATGCGGTCGACGACGTTGCCCGGGCCTGGTCCGCGTTCCAGGAATTCGTCCAAGAGCAGCTCGAGGGGGAGTGGGCCCGCAGAGGACGACGGCGACGGGTTCGTTGTGCAGGATGACCGAGAAGACGAGTTCTGGCAGCCGCAGCGCTGGAACGTGGAACGTGGAGCTCTTCTTCGCCGACGCTCCGGCCTGGGCCGACTTGGGCGATATGGCCTGGACGGACAGCATGGGCTTCGACTTCGATCCCATCGGTCCTGAACGGGCCGCGGCGCTGGCCCGGATTGGCACGTTCATCGCATCGCTTCCGCAGGTCAGTGCGATGTGGCGGGCGATCCCGGTAGGTAGTGCTCTCCGGCTGGAACCCGCGGACTGATCCGACGGCAGTGCCCGTGCCCCCTGCTCCTGTGTTCTTGACGCGGCGCGACCGCGACGGGCAGTGGCCGCGCCGTGCCGCCGCCCGAAGCCCGCACCCGGCCCCACCGGTCGCCCGCACCGGGCCGTGCTGCGGCCGGTCCGGTCCCGGGACTCGCTCGCCGGGTGGGGTGGTCAGGAGCGAGTCCGGCACTGCGATTATCGGCGGACCTTCAGGGTCCACTTCTCGGCGGTGCGGACCCCGATGAGGCCGGGCGGGACCGCGTAGACCCCGGGCTTGGTGCAGAGCTGGCGCTGGGGGCGCAGATACGCGTCCATGGTGGCCAGCACGATGGTGTCGGTCTCGGCCGCCTGGTCGAGGCGGACCTCCACCTTCGCGCCGGATCCGGTGACTTCCACCAGCTCCCAGCCGTGGCCGGTCAGCTTCCGATTGAGCTCGCGGGCCTTGTCCAAGGGCAGCACTTCCAGCTTCCACGAGGCGGCGTGGTCCAGTTTCACGGTCACGTGGCACCAGCCCTCGGGCCCCACGGCGAGCGGGCCGGTCATCGGGAGGCGGGTGCCGATCTGCCCGACCCGGTCGCTGGTGCCGTCCGGCTGGACGGTGAGCACGTAGCTGATGATGTCCTCGGGGGCCTCGCAGGCGACCCGGAGCAGGGCGGGCGGGCCGTCGTAGCGCAGCACGGCCTGTCCGCGTCCCTCGAATCGCCCGACCAGGGCGGGTATCGTGCCGATCGGGCGCATCCGCAGCCGCCAGTCGCCGGAGCCCTCGACCCGTACCCGTATCTCGGACTCGCCCTTGGTGAAGGCCAGCATCTGCCCCCGTGCGTCGGCCGTGGTGGAGAAGATGCTCAGGTCCGACGCCTCACCGTTGTCGCCGAGCCGCCAGATGTAGAACCAGCTGTGCGGCTCGGCCGCCAGGAGCCGTTCGAACTCCAGGACCGCCGGCCGGCCGGGCTCCGGATTGACCAGGGTCAGCACCTGCTTGCCGTGACCGGCGTGGACATCACGGACGACGGCCTCCCCTCCCTCCGCCCCCGTCGGCCCCGACCCGGAAGCAGGGGTCGGCTTCGTCAGCGAGGTCGCCGTGGCCGTTTTCGTCGGGGAGGCCGCCGGAGCCGGAGCGACACCAGTGGACTCGGGTGCCTCCTTGTGGACCTCGAACATCGCGGGTCCCGGCACCGGCGCGGCCGGCAAGGCGTCGACAGGGATGCCGTAGTCGGCGGCGAGCGCGGCCGGCCCGGCGCCGTACCCCTGACCCACTGCGCGGAACCGCCAGGCACCGTCACGGCGATAGCACTCGGCGAGCACCAGCGCGTTCTCCCCGGCGGCGTCCGTGACCTCGTATCTGGCGACCGGCGCGCGCTCGCCGTCCGCCTCCGTCATCTCCACAAAGAGGCCGGGGACCGCGCCGAACGTGCCGCCCGCGGCGAGGGCGACGATCAGCACCCGCTGAACGCCGGGCTCCACCGCCTCCTCGTTCAGCTCCAGGCTCTGGACGAGCAATCCGCCTTGTGCCGTCCCGCCCAGGTGGCGTACGGCGCCCGAGGCATGCGACGGCTGGTCCCCCCGCACCACGTCGCCTTCGCCCCGGACTCGGCCTGCCGCGTCCACCAGCACGGCCGCGACGGCGACCAGGGGGCTACCCGCGCGGTCCGCCCGGGCCACGGCGATGCGGAAGGGGCCTCGAGAAAGCGGGGTGTTGGCCCCCTTGATGATCGTCATATCGGCATCCTGACACCGCCGACCGCAGCAGTCGATGCCGTGTGCGTACGTGCTGCGGTCGCTCGGCACCGACACCCTCGCCAATTCGCCGCCACCTACGACCAGGCCTGGCCCGGACGTTCGCCTGCCGTCCAGCGGCGCGACGGCGGCCGTCTCGCCTGCCTCGAGGGTGAACGGGCCGTGACGTCGTCACCGTCGGTCTGCGGTCTGACGGGGGCTGAGGAAGATGATCCGGTCCCGGACCGTGAAAGACCGCCGACCGGTAGTCGGCCCGGGCAAGGGTGTGAGAGGTACGCCCGTGGTCGAAGCGCGGGCGGCAGGCGGACCTGACGGTGAGGGCGCTGGGGGAGTCGAAGCGAGGTGTGGACCCCTGACGGTCGGGAAGGCACCGCTGGACCGCCTGTTCGACCTGGTGAAGACCGTCGTCATGGTCAGCGGCCTGCTGCGCGGTGCGCGCCGCCGGGCGGGCGGTACTCGGGCGGACGGGGCGTCACCGGCTCGCGCCCTTGTGGGCCGTACGCGCTGCGAAGTCGGCGAACCAGGTCAGCAGCTCGAAGTGGGTGACGGAACCCTCACTGGCCACGTCGGCGACACGTGCCCCCTGCAGGATGCGCTTGACGGGCACTTCCAGCTTCTTGCCGGTCAGTGTGCGCGGCACGGCGGGAACCGGCACGATCGCGTCCGGCACATGGCGCGGGGACAGCCGGTGCCTGATGGCCGTGGCGATCCGCTCGCGCAGCGCGTCGTCGAGCGCCGAACCGTCGCTGGGAACGACGAACAGCGGCATGAAGTAGCCGCCGTCCGCCTGCTCCACGCCGACGACGAGACTGTCCGCGACCTCGGGGAGCTGCTCGACGACGGCGTAGATGTCGGCCGAGCCCATCCGTACGCCCATGCGATTGAGGGTGGAGTCCGAGCGGCCGGAGACGACGACCGACAGGTCCGGGTGGATCGTGACCCAGTCGCCGTGCCGCCAGACCCCCGGGTAGGCGTCGAAATAGCTCCGGCGGTAACGGGTGCCGTCGGGGTCATCGACGAAGTGGAGCGGCATGGACGGCAGCGGGGCGGTCACCATCAGCTCACCCTGCACACCCGTGAGGGGCTCTCCGGCGTCGTCCCATGACGCCAGCGCGACGCCGAGCGAGGGGCACTGGATCCGGCCGACCCGTACCGGCAACAGCGGGGAGCCGCCGGCCAGTACGGAGCAGATGTCGGTCCCCCCGCAGATGGACTGGAGCCAGACGCCGGGGGCGAGACGGTCGTGGACCCAGCGCCAGGTGCTCGGGGCCAGGGCGGACCCGGTCTGGAGGATGGAGCGCAGCGCGCCGAGATCGGCGTCGGCGGCAGGATCGGTGCCGGACTTCTCCACGGCCGCGAGGTAGGCCGCGCCCACCCCGACCATCGTCGCCCGTGTCTGTTCGGCGACGCGCCAGGCTCCGCCCACGTCGGGGAAGGTGGGGCTGCCGTCGTACAGGACGATCGTGCTGCCGTGCAGCAGGCCGCCGACGAGGAAGTTCCAGACCATCCAGCTCGTGGAGGTGAGGAACAGGTACCGGTCCTCGGGCCGCAGGTCGGCACCGAGTCCGAGGGCCTTGAGCAGTTCCACCACGATGCCGCCGTGGCCCTGCACGATGCCCTTGGGCACACCGGTGGTGCCTGACGACCACAGGATCCACAGCGGGTGGTCGAACGGTACGTCGGCGAAGACGAGCGGTTCGTCGGCGGGCAGCAGTGCGGACCAGGCGTGCTGTTCGACGTCGGGCCGCGTGGACCACCCCCCGGCCGAAGGGAAGAAATGGTCGACGGCCAGGAGATGACGGACCGTCGGGAGTTGGTCCAGGAGCTCGGCGACCGCGGGCCGCCTGTCGTACTCCTTGCCGCCGTAGCGGTAGCCGTCCGCGGCGACCAGGACGGTCGGACGGGCCTGCCCCAGCCTGGCGAGGACACTGGGTGTGCCGAAGTCGGGTGAGCAGGCCGTCCATACGGCGCCGACGGCGGCGGTGGCCAGGAGCGCCACCACCGCCTGGGGGAGGTTGGTCAGGTATCCGGCGACGCAGTCACCGGGCCCCACCCCCATCCGTCGCAGGGCCGGGGGGGGGGGGGGGGGGGGGGGGGGGGGGGGGGGGGCGGGCGGGGGGGGGGGGGGGGGGGGGGGGGGGATAGGGGCGAGCGAAGGGGGGGAGG
>NZ_JBVJAH010000002.1:55211-149479 GCF_055590785.1 Streptomyces sp. NPDC041796 | reverse complement strand
GTGGTGGTGGTCCCCCCCCCCCCCCCCCCGTCCCCCCCCCCCCCCCCCCCCCCCCCCCCCCCCCCCCCCCCCCCCCCCCCCCCCCCCCGCAACTGCCCCCACGAGATATCGACGGGGGTGCCTCCCTCCACCACGGTGACCAGCGCCGGACGCGTGTCGGTGGCCTGAGCGAGGCACCGCTCGGCGAAGTTCAGCCGGGCGCCGGGAAACCAGGAGGCTCCCGGCATCGATGCGTCGCCCAGCACCTCATCGTATCCGGTGACGGTGTCCAGGCCGTAGAACTCCCACACCGCCGACCAGAACCCGGGCAGGTCGGTGGAGCTCCACCGCCACAGCTCGGCGTAGTCGGCGAAGCGCAGCCCCCGGACCTCCTCCAGCCATTCCATGAAGCACGCGACGTTGGAGTCCTCCAGCTCGTGGCGACCGGGTGACCACAACAGGTCGGTGTCCGTGTTCATCGTTGCCTCTCCGGGGGCTGCACGGTGGGTGGGGTTGCCTACGGGCTTACGGTGGCCTACGGGCCTACGGGCCTACGGGCCTACGGGCCTACGGGCCTACGGGCCTACGGTGGCCCGCGGGCCTACGAGGCCGGCTTCGGAGCCGTACGGGACCAGCCCTGCTCGAGCGCCTCGACCAATTCCTCGGCTCCGGGCCATGGGCCGTAACCCGAGGCGGGGTTGAGGTGTCCGACGTCCCCGAGTTCCACAAGGCGGCTGCCCCAGTTCCGGGCCAGCTCCGCGACGCGTTCCAGGGAGCCGAGAGGATCGGTCGAACTGGCCGCGACGATGCTGGGGAAGGGGAGGGTGCGGCGGGGCACCGGGGTCCAGCCGAACTTCTCCAGCTCCTCCGGGGTGGGGTAGCCGTCCGGGAGGGGTGTCTCGAAGTCCGGGGGTGCGGCCAGCAGGGCGCCCCGGACGTCGGCGCCGTGCCATTGGGCCCACTGCACCGTGGTCATGCAGCCCGCGCTGTGGGCGACCAGCAGGACCGGTCCGGTGATCTGTGCCATCACCTTCACCAGGTTGGCGACGTGGGAGGGGCGGCTGAGACGGTTCCCGGTCAACGGTGGAACGGTGCGCACGGTGCGGCCGGCGTCGGTGAGCCGCTGGGCCAGCAGCGTCTGCCAGTGCTCCTCGACGTGGTCGCGCATGCCGGGGACGATCACGACCGTCGGCTGTGTGGTCGGGCTCACGCGGACACCTCCGACGGTTCCTTGGGCTCCGCCGCCGGGGCGAGGCCGGTGAGGCGGCGCAGATCACGTGCGTACCAGCGGCGGCCGATCAGGAAGGCCACCGTGGCCCCGATCGCCACGAGGGGGACGAACTGCAGCGCGCGGAGCAGGCCGAGCCGGTCCGCCAGGAACCCCGTCACGGCCGGGCCGGGGGCGAGACCGAGCAGGCTCTGGGCCAGCGTGAGGGTGGCGAACGCGGTCGCGGCGACGGCCGCGGGCGTCAGGTTCGCCACCATGGCTGCCCCCGGCCCGGCCGTTCCCGCGCACAGCAGGGCCCCCAGGGCCAGCACCAGAAGCTGCACCGGACCGGCCGGCAGGCGGAAGGTGATCATCAGCAGGATCAGGGATCCCATGCTGCAGCTGATGGCGACAGCCCACTTCCGGACCGGGAACCGTCGGCTGAGCCTGTCCGACGCGATCCCGCCGAGGATCATGCCGACTCCTATGACCAGGGCGAAGAGACCCGCGGTCGCCCCGGCCTTCGCGGTCGGCATGTCGTAGTAGCGGTTGAAGTAGCTCGGCAGCCAGGCGATGAGCGAGCCCGCGATGAACAGCTGCAGACCGCTGCCGATGTAGGCGCTGACCACCGAGACGGAGGAGAACAGGCGGGGCAGGAGAGTTTTGAGCTGACCGCGTGCGGCGCCGCTGTCGCCCGTGTCGGCCGATTGCCCCTGTGGCGTCAGTTTCCGCTCCTTGACCACGATCGCGTAGATCAGGGCGAGCACCAGCCCGAAGACGCCCATCACGCCGAACGCCCAGCGCCAGCCGAACTGCTGGGCGACGGCGCCGCCGATCGCGACTCCCAGGACCGAGCCGAAGGCACCCCCCGCGATGAAGGCACCGGAGAGGGTGGCCCGCATGGCGATGGGGAAGATGCTCAGCACGACGGCGATGCCGACGCTTCCGTAGGCCGCCTCGCCTATGCCGACGAAGAGCCGGCCGAGGAACATCTGGCCGTAGCTCGCCGCCACCGCGCAGCCCAGGGTCGCCAGGCTCCACATCGTCGCGGCGATGACCAGGGACTTCACCCGGCCCCAGCGGTCGGCCACCAGCGAGAGGGGGAAGGTGAGGAGGCCGACCATCAGTGCCACGATGCCGCTGAGCGAACCCAATTTCGCGTCGGACAGCAGCCATTCGGCTTTCAGCATCGGAAAGACGGCGTTGAGCACCTGTCGGGACATGTAGTCGGACAGCAGGAGCCCGAAGCTCAGCGCGAAAACCACCCAGGCGTAGCGCCGGGACACGGGCCACCCCGAGGAGGCAGTGGCCCCCGGGACGGACTCCGCAGCGTTGTGAAACCCCATTGTCATCACCTCGACTGCTTCTGAAGGGAAGGGTCAGAACGGTCTGTCGCCGACGATTCCCGCGCGCTCCATCTTGCGGACGGCGGGCCAGTAGTCCTGGACGGCGTAGTGCTGTGTGGAGCGGTTGTCCCAGATGGCCACGCTGTTCTTCCGCCAGCGGAAGCGGACCTGGTACTCGGGGACCGCGGCCTGGCTGATCAGGTAGTTCAGCAGGAGGTTCGCCCCGGGCGCGTAGTCCTGGCCGAAGCGGACGTTCTCGGGCGTGTGGTAGTTGACGAAGTGGGTCGTGAAGGCGTTGACGAAGAGGATCTTCTCGCCGGTCTCGGGGTGGGTGCGGACCACCGGGTGCTCGGCGTCCGGGAACTGTGCCTTCAGGGCGTGGCGCTTCTCCTCGGGCATGACGGCGCCGAACGTCGCCTCGATGCTGTGCCGGGCGCGCAGGTCCGCGATCTGCGTCCTGATGTGCTCCGGCAGGCGGTCGTATGCCTCGGCCATGTTGACCCAGATCGTGTCGCCGCCCACCGGAGGTGACTCGATGCAGCGCAGCACGGCTCCCATGGAGGGGTTCTCGCGCCAGGTCCCGTCGGTGTGGAGGGCGTTCTCGTAGTGCTCGGCGGGGCTGTCCAGGTCCTTGTAGATACGGACCAGACCCGGGTGGTCGGGGTCACTACCGGCGACGGGGTGGTCCTCCAGCTCACCGAAGCGCCGGGCGAAGGCGACGTGTTCGGCGCGGGTGATGTCCTGGTCGCGTACGAACAGGACCTTGTACCGCAGCAACAGGCACTTGATCTCGGCGAAGAGGTCGTCGTCACGGGCGGCGTCGGCGAGGCTCACGCCGGCGATCTCGGCACCGATGGTGCAGGTCAGCGGCTCGACCTCGATCGAGGTACGGAGCACGCCCGGGCGCACCAGGGCGGGAGCGGGTTCGTTGGGGCGGAGGGTCGGGGGCATGGTGCACACTCCTGGGGTGAAGGTCACTCCTGGGATGAAGGCCGGTCTCGGGTCGGTAGTCGGTCCGGGACGAAGGCAGGTCCCGGGATCAAGGTGGGTGTTCAGACGAGGAGGACGGAGGAACCCGTGGTTCGTCCGGCTTCCAGATCGAGATGTGCCTGTGCCGCGTCCTTGAGGGGGTAGCGCTGATTGATCTCGATCGTGATGCGTCCGGAGGCGACGTGACCGAACAGTTCGCCTGCCAGGGCGTCCCGCTCCGCGGGGTCCGCGATGTAGTCCGCCAGCGCGGGGCGCGTGACGAACAGGGAGCCGCTGACGGCGAGTTGCATGGCGTCGATCGGCGGCACGGGGCCGGAGGCGGTGCCGAAGCAGACCAGCAGACCGCGGCGCTCGAGCGAGGCCAGCGAGCCGGCGAAGGTGTCCTTGCCGACGCTGTCGAAGACGACCGGCACTCCGGCACCGCCGGTCAGTTCCCGCACCCGCTCGGCCACGTTCTCACGCCGGTAGTAGACGATGTGCTCGCAGCCGTGGGCCCGGGCGACCTCCGCCTTCTCCTCGCTGGAGACCGTTCCGATCACGTTGATGCCGAGCAGCCTGGCCCACTGCGAGACGATCAGGCCGACACCCCCCGCCGCCGCGTGGAGCAGCACCGTGTCGCCCGCCTTCAGCGGGTGGATCCGGCGCAGCAGGTACGCCGAGGTGAGTCCGCGCATGGTCATCGCGGCGGCGGTCTCGCAGCTGATCGCGTCAGGCAGCTTGATCAGGTGCGAGGCGGGCATGACCCGCTCAGTGGAGTAGGCGCCCAGCGGGCTGCCGGTATAGGTCACGCGGTCGCCCTCGGCGACGTGGGTGACGCCCTCGCCGACGGCTTCGACCACGCCGGATGCCTCGACGCCGATGCCGTCGGGCAGCCGGACCGGGTAGAGACCCGTACGGAAGTACGTGTCGGCGAAGTTGAGGCCGACGGCTACGTGCCGGATGCGCACCTCGCCCGGACCGGGGGCGCCCACACTGACCTCCTCCCACGTCAGGACGTCAGGGCCACCGGTTTCGTAGAAGCGGACGGCGTGTGCCACGGGGTGCTCCGATTGCTCGTGTGTGGGACTCGTGTGTGGGGATTCGCGTGTGGGGATTCGTGTGCGGGGACTCGCGTCCGGCGGCGGCTGCCGGGTCAGCTCGTGAGGTCGCGCAGCATGAAGCCGCGCCGGCCGGGCAGGCGGTTCGGGACCATGCCCAGACGGGCGAGGGTCTCGTCGGCGTCCGCGTAGTGCTCGCCGATCTTGTAGATCTCCCTGGCCTCCGGGCCGGTCGCGATGTCGCGTCCGAGGGCGTCCGCGATCTGGACCATCTGCTCGATCTGCTCGACGGACGACATCCGCTCGCCCTTGCGGCGCCACAGGTTGTCCTCGTTGCCCACCCGGACGTGCACGCCCAGGGCGATGGCGATCGCGTTCATCGGCGCCACCGCGCGCATGGAGCTCTCGATGGTGAGGACCGCGCCGTCCGGAACGCGGCGGATGAACTCGATCAGGTCGGCGGGGTGCCGACCGGCGAAACCGCCGCCGATCGCCACGTAGTTGAGGACCAGGGGGCCGGTGTGGATGCCGGCGCGTATGAGGCGCTCGACGGTCTCCAGTTGGGCCATGGTGGCGAGCTGGAAGTGCGGCTGGATGCCACTTTCCTTCAGGCGCTCGAGGTGCTCGAGGTAGAAGTCCGGGCCGGCCTCGACGACCATGTCCCGGTAGGCCCGGTAGTACTCCGGCTTCGCGATCGAGGTGCCCTCCAGGTCGTCGTCCGTCATGATCTCGACGATGTTCATCTGGCTGGTGTTGATCGCGATGGTCACCTGGTCCGGCGCGGGGGTGAGGTCGGCCAGCAGGTGGCGGGTGTCGTAGCTGAGCCACTTGGCGTCGGCGCCCTCGCCCTCGGGGGCGAAGGAGATCGACCCGCCGATCTGGAGGACCATCTCCGGCACGGCCTCGCGCAGCCGGCCCATCAGCTCGTTGAACATGGACATCCGCTTGGAGCCCTTGCCGTCGAGCTCGCGCACGTGGATGTGGAGAACCGTGGCACCGGCGTTGTAGCAGTCGACGGCCGCCTGGACGTGCTCGTCCATGGTCAGGGGCAGGTCGTCGGCGTCGCCGGGCAGCCATTCCGGCCCGTACGGGGCAGCCTGGATGACCAGCTTCTCCTGGTTCTCGGGGAAGAGCGAGTCGTCGTGGAAGTGCACGGTCCTTCTCCTTCGCGTACGGATGATCACTCAGCGTGTCCACCGGCGTCCGTGGTGTCGGAGCACTCGGACGGCAGGGAGTGAAGTGGGTCGGGGAGAACGTCGGTCGCACAAGCCCGGTTGCGGTCGGCCGGCCCGGAGGGGAGCGTGCTGCGGGGGAGTGGCCCGGCTCCCCTCCGGGGGCGACCACCTTGTGTGCGGTGCAGCCAAGGTAGAGCGGGGTGAACCCGGCTGCTTGACCCGTGGTGACGGTCAACTTGTCATTTGGGGACAGTCGGGCCCGGCGGCAGAGGCGCCGGCCGTGTGTCGTCCTGTCGTGGGTGTCAGCCCCGGCCGGGGTCCTGCTCCCGGACCTTCTCCTTGCGCCACTCCCTCGGGCTGCACCCGAACTGCTCGCGGAACCACCGGGAGAAGGCGCTCAAGGACGAGAAGCCCAGGAGGTCGGAGACTTCCGTGAGCGAACGGCGGGGACTGGCCACGACCTGCTCCGCGAGCCGCATCCGCGTGGCGTTGAGCAGCGACGAGAACGTCTCGCCCGAGTGCGCCAGATGACGGTGGACGGTGCGCCGGTCGACGCCGAGGCTGCGGGCGACCTGCTCGATCGAGCACCGGCCGGTCGGCAGCAGGGCTTCGATGAGCTCGCGCACCCGGTCCGCCACCGAGGTGTCCCGGGGAGTGGCGGCGATGGCGTCGAAGTACTGCCGGGCGTAGTTCCGGAGTTGCGGGTCCGCCATGGCGTTGGGGGCGTCGAGGTCGTCGGCGTAGAAGACCATGCCGTCGAACTCGCGATCGAACTCGAGGCCGGGGCCGAACAGGCGGCGGTGCCGAGCGGAGTCCGCCGGAGCGGTGTGGGCGAACCACACGGAGAGCGGTTGCCACCGTGCGTCGAGGAATCCTCGCAGAATGCGGGTGAAGGCACCCACGACCAGCTCCGTGGCCTGCCGGGCCGGCGCCGTCTCACCGAGCCGGAGGTCGACCTTGAGGGTGGCCAGGCCGTTCCGCTCGGACAGACGCGTGTGCAGGAGTTCGTTGTACATGTGCTCGTGCCGGAGCAGCAGGCCCAGCGCACTGCGTACGTCGGGCTCCTCGCGGACGACCAGGCTGATGGGGCCGAGGTTGGAGAAGCGGCGGAGCTCCGCCATGCGCAGGCCGAAGTCGTCGTGGTGCGAGGCGGCCGCTGAGAGTTCCAGCAGCCGGACGGCGGCCGGGCCGGAGATCCATCGGTCTTGGACGGCGAGGTCCGCGGTGTCCAGGCCCACGCGCTTCATCAGCCCGTGCGGGTCGACGCCGAGGGAACGGCTCAGCTCGACGTAACCGTTCAGCGCAGCGGTACGGACAAGGGGCCTCATGGCGTACTCCAGGTACTAGGTCCCGAGAAGTTAAGTATTCCGTCCCGTCCCGTCAAGCGGGGAGAGTGCGCGGACCCTACCATCCCCCTCAGTGCCGCCCCGGCGAACGGTTTCGTCGCGGCGGACGCGCCCGGGGTGAGGCAGGTCCGGCGGACGGGGCGACCCGTCGTCACACGGAGGCGAACATGCCCGACATGACAGACATCAGGGACATGGCGCGCGAGTCCTTCACGGGTCCGGCCGTCTGGCACGGCCCGGACCTGGCGGACCGCGAGGACTGGGTCCTGCGGCTCTCGGGCCGGCAGATCGGGGAGCTGACGACGGCGCTGCGGACAGCGCGCAGAAGAGATGCCACCCTGCTGAGGATGACCGCCGCGGACTTCCCCCTCCCCACACTCGCCCGTGCGCTGGCAGGTGCCGCCGAAGTGCCTGCGGCCGGACGAGGATTCGTCCTGATCAAGGGAATCCCGGCCGGTGAGTTCAGTGAGGCGGACGTGGGCACCGTCCTCCGGGGCATCGGCCAGTACCTGGGGCGCCCCGTGCCGCAGAACGCGGACGGCCACACGCTCTGCCACGTCCGGGACACCGGGAATACGGCGGCCGAACCCGGGGCTCCCGGCCACCGGACCCGGGGGGCGGTGCCGTTCCACACCGCCGAGTCGGATCTGCTCGGCCTGCTCTGCCTGAGGCCGGCCCGCTCGGGCGGAGACACGTCCCTTGTCAGTGCGGCGGCCCTCCACAACGCGGTGGCGGACCTCCGCCCCGATCTCGTGGAGCGCCTGTACCGCACCCACTTCTTCGACCGGCGTGACGAGCATCCGCCCGGCGAGCGCCCCTACCTGGCCGCACCCCTCGCGGCCAGGTACGGCGCGGTGCTGAGCATGCGCTACGACCGGCGCCGCCTGGAGGCGGCACGCGGCCTTGCCGGTGTGCCCGAGCCGGAAGCGGCGGACACGGAGCTGTACGACCTGCTCGACGCCCTGGCCGCCTCCCCCCGCCTCCGGCTCGACCTCCGCCTCCAAGCCGGCGACCTGCTGCTGGTCGACAACCACGCCGTTCTGCACGCCCGCTCGGAGTTCGAGGACGGCGACGACCCCGCACACAAGCGCCACCTGCTGCGCCTGTGGCTGGCCCGGCACGCGGACACCGGTCCGCCGGGCGCGACCACCCTCGGCCCACGTGCCATGGAAGTACGCCGCGGGGTCACCCCACGCGACGTCATCCGGCCCCGGAGCCTGCGGACCACCCGCCTCGGCACCGGACGCCTCGACCGTCGCCGGCACCGTGCCGACGGCTGAGCCGAACAGAATGGAGACTGCCGACATGACCAACCTCGCCGCATTCCTGGTGAACTCCGCGGCGGCCCGTCGCGATCAGGTCGCCGTACGCCACGACGACACCACCCTGACCTACGCCGAACTGGACGACGCGAGCGCCAGGTTCGCCGCGGTGCTGCGGGAGCGTGGTGTGCAACCGGGGGACCGCGTCGCCATGACCATGCCGAACGTGCCGCTGTTCCCCGTCGTCTACTACGGGATCATCCGGGCCGGAGGCGTGGTCGTGCCGATGAACCCCCTGCTCAAGTCGCGGGAAGTGGCCTACGTCCTGCGCGACTGCGGGGCCCGCGTCACGGTGACGTTCCCGCTGTTCGCGGAGGAGGTGACGAAGGCCGCCGCCGAGGTCGGGGCCGAGTGCCTGGTGACGGAACCCCCGGCGTTCCACGACCTGCTGACGGCCGTCGAACCGCTGTCCGGCGTCGTCGACCGGGCGGACGACGACCCCGCGCTGATCCTCTACACCTCGGGCACCACCGGTACGCCCAAGGGAGCCGAGCTGACGCACCGTAACCTGGTCTCGAACACCGCCACCACCGCCGAGACGCTGTTGCACGTCGGCCCCGACGACGTCCTGTTCGGCGGCCTGCCGCTCTTCCACGCGTTCGGACAGACCTGTGCGCTCAACACGGCCGTGGCCGCGGGAGCGACGCTGACGCTGCTGCCACGGTTCGATCCGCAGCGGGCGCTGGAGATCATGCACCGTGACGGGGTCACCGTCTTCCTCGGCGTCCCCACGATGTACTCCGCGCTGCTCCACGCCGAGCTCCCCGAAGGCTTCGACGCCTCCCCACTGCGCCTGGCCGTCTCGGGCGGCGCCGCGATCCCCGTGGAGGTGCTGCACGGATTCGAGCGGCGTTTCAGCGCCACCGTGCTGGAGGGCTACGGCCTCTCCGAGACCTCGCCGGTGGCCTCCTTCAACCACCCGGACCGCCCGCGCAAGGCCGGCTCCATCGGGATGCCGATCCGCGGGGTCGAGATGAAGCTCGTCGCCGAGAACGGCTCCGAAGTGGGACCGGGCGAAGTCGGCGAGATCGCGATCCGCGGTGAGAACGTGATGAAGGGGTACTTCAACCGTCCTGAGGCGACCGCGGAAGCGGTCCGCGACGGATGGTTCCACACCGGAGACCTGGCCCGCGTCGACGAAGAGGGGTTCTACTTCATCGTCGACCGCAAGAAGGACCTGATCATCCGCGGCGGCTACAACGTGTACCCGCGGGAGATCGAGGAGGTGCTGTACGAGCACCCTGCCGTCGCCGAGGCCGCGGTCGTCGGTGTGCCGCACGAGGTGCACGGCGAGGAGATCGCGGCGGTGATCACCCTTCGCAGCGGTGTTCACGCGACCGCCGAGGAGATTCGCGACTACGTCAAGGAACGGGTGGCGGCGTACAAGTACCCGCGGATCGTGACCTTCACCGCGGAACTCCCCAAGGGCCCCACCGGCAAGATCCTCAAGCGCGAGATCGTCGTCACCCCGCGCTGAGGTTTTTGTGTGTACGGCGGGACCTGCCCATGTGGGGTGAGTCGCGATCCTGGAGCCGGTGACAGTGCTGTTCTGGTGGGCGGGCGCCGGCGGTCCACTGGGACGCGGGCACCGCCCGGCTGGGCAAAGGCCGCAGCCGCGGGCCCGTGTCCGTCACCCACCGCCGTCCCGGGCCCACCGCCGTCCCGGCCCCGCCCAGGTGGTCAGCGCGCGACGTGTGCCCGGACACCGGGGCCGGCCCGCCTGTACCACGGACAGGCCCGCGCGCTGCTTGATGAGCACACCGCTGTGCGCGGGCCTGGCACTGGGTGGGACCCGAGTGCCGCCATTCCGGCCGACCCACCTCGGTGAGGCCGGGGGCCGGCCCGCTCCCGCGGCCTACCGGAGCACGACCGTGACGCCGCACCGTTCGAGGAGTTGCACGGTCTCCTCGAAGTAGGAGAGCCGACCCTCCGGATCCTCCACGACGTCCGCCAGAGCGTGGCGGGCGACTTCGGAGTCGTGCCAGGTCAAGGTGAAGGGCGGGGCCACTCCGAATCCACCGCACAGGCAGTCCTTGAAGGCGTTCCACTCCCGGCCGAAGTAGCGGCCGGGCCCGAGCAAAGCCTCGGCGATCGCGCAGTGCAGTCCGGGGACGTCCGTGACGAACCGGCCGTCGAGGTGGTACTCGCCGCCGGAGCGGTCCGGTCGGGGCGCGGGCACCCTCCAGGCACGGGTGGTGAGGTCGAGCCAAGCGGCCCTGCCCCGCGAGTCGTACGGCGCCCACATGTTGGGTGCTGCCGGCGGGCCCTGATACCACTCCGACCAGACCGAGAGGGCCGCCGGCGATGGTCGATCGGCGCCGCCATCGGTGAGGGTGATGTCTTCCAGCCCGTCGCCGAGCACAGACGGGCGCGCTCCGGTGATGGCCAGGCTCACGGAGCACGAGGCCATCACAGCGCCATGGCGATCCAGAACCTGGAGATCGGCCCAGCCCCGTGCCCAACGGCGTGGTCGCTGAGTCCCCACGAGCAGTGGCTCCGTGGCCTCGCAGCCGATCAGCTCCATCGGCACGGGGGCCGGGTCCGCCCGCGGCTCGAACAGGCCGTCAACGGCAGAGCACCGGCCCGCGCTTGCAGCAGTGACCGTCGTTCCCGCGAAAAGCTCGAAGCGTGGTGTCGCAGGTAGTTCGAAGAGGCTCTCCTCGTTCCTGACGCCGGCACCGAGCACTATGTCGTACCGCGCCGGGTCCCCGGGGTGAGGCTGATGGGCCACCACGACCGCATCGACGAGAGTCCACCACTGCACGGGCCGCTCGTCGTCCCAGACCTCGACGCACACGTCGCCCAGACCCCGAAACGAGACGCCGGGTTCGGCCAGGACCTCACTCAGGAGGCCGTCGGGAGCGCATCCGCGGAGGGTGAGGACCTCCCGTGGCGGCGGGACCGGGTCGACGAACAGCCCTTCGACACCCGCGCACCTCCCCCAGAGCTGTTCCACGCCGTGCTCGTCCTCCTGGACCAGGAGGTACTTCACCGGGAAGCCCCGGTCCCACCCGGCATGATCTGCGATGCGCACCCAACCCCCGAACGTGTGAGCAGTCCTTGCGCCTACGATACGGACCCTCCCGGCCCGGCCGGGAAGGGGACGGGCTCCCGAGTGCGGTCACGTCTCGTCGCCGACGCCCGGATCACGTAGGGCCGCAGGCCACCGGGTGCAGGCGGCGATGTTGGTCGCACCCGCTCAGCCCACCGAAGTGTTCCGTGTCGCCTCGCGTGCTTCGGTGAGCGCTCGCTGCCTGAGATTGCCGCCGAACAACTGAATCGTGGTGGCGGCCAGGACGTCATCCCTGCCGATCGTCCGTCCGTCCCCCCTGCGGGTGGACGGGGCCCGGAAGGAATCCTTGAAGGACGGGGGTTGGGCCGGTTCGTCCGGCGTCACCAGGGTGACCGTACCGAAACGTTTGGCCCCGTCCTCGCGGACGACCATGGCCGCGTCCCGGGCGAGGTCCGTCAGGAACACGCTCGCGATTCCGTCCAGGTCGCGGACCATCGCCGGGACGGCCGTCACCCCCTGGCTCCGCAGCAGCTTCTTGACCCCGGCCTCAAACCTGTGGGCACCGACCACAGCACTCGGTCTGCGCGACCTGCTGCGCCTACGAGAAGGCACGATGACACCCTCGGCGTCGTACAGGGCACCCGTCAGGCCTTGAAACGTCGGGCTGTGGTCGTACCACTTGTTCCCCACCTCGAGCTCGACGTTACGGTCGATCGCCGAGAGAAGGTCCCCGGGAATCAGCTTCCTCCGGGCCTCCGCCGCCGCGGCTTTCCTCGCGCCGTCGATGATCTCCGTCAACACGGTCCGCGTCACCGACGCGGCGGCCCACGCGGCCGACCGAGAGACGTGCATCGGGGTCACGTCCCTGAACACCGCTTTGACGAGAGAAGGCTTGAAGGGCGAGACATCCCTGACCGAAGCGGCCTGGGGACCGCTGCGCCCAGGGCGGGCGGGGTGTGTGGTCATCGGAAGAAACGCTCCCTGCTGTCGGAGTTGTCAGAGGGCCATACTTCACCACGCAGACCCGCTCTCTTCGGCCCAACCCCCGTCGAAGCGGCACCCGCGACTCTTCTGCGAGGGCGAGGGCGAGGACTTCGGACGGTGCCGCGGGTCGGCTGGTGGTGCGGCGTGGACGAGCGGTCTTCCACCCCGAGTTCACCATGGCTCCGGTGTCGATTGACCCACTTCGAAGCGCCCATCCCGAACACCCCCCTCTCGGCCGCCACATGAGCAATCCGTCTCGTCCGGCAACGCTCGACCGGTCGACGGCGTCCCTCGACGGTCAGGGGCGCGTTCCGGTGCGTCATCCAGCGGGGCCAGGCGCGGAGGGCCGCTTGGTGGTGTCCCGCCGGGAGATGGCCTGCGCCACCTCATCAAGGGCGGTGCGCAGGAGGGAACCATAGGCGTCCTGACGGCGGTTGGGGGCGTGCTCTCTGGCCGCGTTGATGTGCTCGGTGGCCGCCGGTGAAGGACCCGAGCCGGCGGTAGTTGTCGGCCAGGTTGAGGTGGAGGGAGGGGTAGAACCCGGCGATGTGGAGGCCGGCATGGTGCTCCTGGACGCGCTGATCGGTCACGGCGTCGGCAGCGTCCAGGGCCCGGACGTCCCAGGCGAGGGCCTGGGCGGGACCCGTGCGACCTGGTCGGCGCCGTAGTAGCGGTAGCCCGAGACCGGGTCCACTTCGGCAGGGGGGCAACAGCCCGGAGTCGGCGTAGAACCGCAACGCGCTGGAAGTCAGACCACTGCGCTGGGCAAAGACCCCGATGGGCATCAGCTCGGAATTCGGCACGTCGCCATCATTGAGCTTCAGCCAACTCGAAGGTCGACACCGGCATGGGGCGCCATAGACGTGAGCCCCCCGGGCTTCGTACAGCCGGCCCTTGAGCGGCCGCGGGGCGGGCTCCTTCACGATCCGGACGGGCGGACGACTCCGGTCTCGTAGGCGAAGACCGCGGCCTGAGTGCGGTCACGCAGGCCCAGCTTGACGAGGATCCGGCTGACATGGGTCTTCACGGTCTGTTCCGCCACCACCAGGCGCTCGGCTATCTCCGCGTTCGACAGGCCGTGGGCGATCAGGGAGAGGACCTCGGTCTCGCGCTCGGTGAGACCGGCGACGCGGTCCTTGAGCGGCCCGCGCGGGGCATTGGTCATGCGGGAGAACTCGGCGATCAGGCGCTTGGTGATGGTCGGGGCCAGCAGGGCGTCGCCCCCCGCGACGACGCGCACCGCGTGGGCGAGCTCGGCCGCCGAGGCGTCCTTGAGGAGGAAGCCGGACGCGCCTGCGCGCAGGGCGTCGTAGACGTACTCGTCGAGGTCGAAGGTGGTGAGCACCAGCACCTTGACGGAGCTGCCCGGCTCCTCGGTGAGGCGGCGAGTGGCTTCGATACCGCCGATCCCCGGCATGCGGATGTCCATCAGGACGACATCGGGGGCCAGTTGCGCGACCTTGGCGATCGCGTCGGCCCCGTCCACGGCCTGGCCGACGACCTCGATGTCCGGCTCGGCGCCCAGGAGCACCGTGAAACCCTGGCGGACCATTGCCTGGTCGTCGGCGATCAGCACGCGGATGGTGGTCGTCGTCATGCGGGGTCCCCCAGGGGTTCGGCCGACGCGGGCTCGGTCGGCAGGATCGCGGTCACTTCCCAGCCGCCGTCCGGGGTCGGACCCGTGGCCAGGTCGCCGCCCAGCATCGCCGTGCGCTCACGCATGCCGAGCAGACCGTGGCCCGCGCCGGGTGAGGGCGCGACGGGCCGTTCGGGCGCGGTGTTGGTGACCCGGACGGAGACCCCGGACGGCAGGTAGGAGGTGTCCACCCGCACCGGCGCGCCCGGCGCGTGCCGCATCGCGTTGCTGAGCGCCTCCTGAACGATACGGCGGCAGGGGCCGGGGCCGGCCCGTGGTACCGGTGGTGACGGTGAGTCCGGCGGCGCGCACGCCGGCGAGCAGTTCGTCGAGCCGGTCGAGGCCGGGCTGCGGGGCGTGCCGGGCGTCACCGTCGACGGTCGGGTCCTCGGAGCGCAGCACGCCCAGTACGCGGCGGAGTTCGACGAGCGCGTCGACGGCGCTGCGCCGGATTCCCGCGAGGTTCTCCCTGAGTTCGTCGGAGGGGTTCTCGACGAGGTGCGGGGCGACTTGGGCCTGGATGGAGATGACCGACATGTGGTGGGCGACCACGTCGTGCAGTTCCCGGGCGATGCGCTGACGCTCCTCCAGCACGGTGCGCCGGGCCCGCTCCTCCGCGGTGAGTTCCTCCTGGGCCTCCAGTGCGCTGCGGGCCACCTGGCGGCCGCGCAGCGAGGCACCCACGACGACGGCGACGAGGAGGATCGCCACCGTGACCTTGCGGGCGTAGGGGCTGAGCCCGGAATCGTACACACCGCACGCCAGGGCCACGACCACGCTGATCGTCAGCACCTCGGCGGCGACCCGCGGTCGTACGCGCAGCGCCACCCCGCACAGCACCACGGCGTGCAGGGTGAGCCCGGTGGCGGTCCAGGGTCCGGGGTGCAGCGGTACGTCGGGCGCCTCCCAGGGGGCCGCGGTGGGCAGTTCGCGCGTACGGGCGATCCAGGCGACCGCGACCATGGCGAAGGTGGAGGCCCACCAGGCCGGAAGCGGCCGGAAGAGTACGGCGACGAACGCCGAGGCCTGGATCAAGGAGAGCAGGAAGCCCAGTTCCATTCCCATGCCGTAGCCGCCGGCGTACTCCTCGGCGTTGATGACGAGGGCGAGCGCCGCGCACACGACCATGAGCACGACGACGGCCGGGAGCCAGTCACCCATGGGGCGGGTAGGCCTGCCGTCGGCCGGCCACTGGGCGCCACCCGTCCAGAGGTCCCGGACCAGCGTGCGGGTCAGCGCCCGGACGCCCTTCACCGGTCGCTTTGTCATGTTCCCCCACGTGTTCACGGTCCCCACCCTAGGCATCGCGCACCGCCTTCGACGGGGCCGGACGCCCCTGAGCCACCAGCCGGCTGCCGGACGGACGCCGGGATTGTTCGTACGTACGGAAGGCCGACCAGCAGATCAGCAGTGCCGCCGCGAACAGCGGCAGCCACAGGAGCCGGGCGACGATCCAGCCGGCGCCGTCCGGAGGAGTGTGCAGGCCGGTCAGGGGCCGCCCCGCGAGCAGGCCGAGCGCGGTGACGGCGATCATGGCGGTCTGGTGCCAGAGGAAGACCGTCATCGCGCAGAGGTTCACCAGCGCGGCCGCGGCCCACACCGCCGGCCGCCGCAGGACCCGGCGCAGGGGGCCGATCAGCAGCAGAGCGGCGCCGCACTGCGCGACGCCGAAGGTGACGGCTGCGAGTGTAGGGGGGTTGAGGTTGGACATCGCGGCGCCGGGCACGCCGACCATGGAGGCCGGGTAGCCGGCGAGGAGGACCAGCCCGGCGGTGGCCGCCGAGCCGCCGAGCAGCAGACCCCAGCCGGCCCGCCGCCCCGGCAGCGCACGCGCCCAGGAGGCGCCCAGGCAGTACGGGACGAGCCACCCGGCGGCCACATTGATCCAGCCGAGCGCGGCCGGGCCGTCGAAACCGAAGCGGAACACGTCGACGTACAGCACGAGCGCGAGCGGCCACAGCGGATGGAGCCTGCGGACCAGCGGGGTCACGGCGGTCAGCGCCGCGAAGACGAGCAGGAACCACAGCGGGGACCACACCAGTTTGACGAGGGCCAGTACGGTCGTGAGGCCGACGCCGGAGGCCAGCGTGAGCACGGCGACGACCGCCCACAGCGCGAGGACGGCGGTGACGGGCCGCGACAGCCGCGCCATGCGCGAGCCGAGCCACCGGCCGTACGACCCGCCACGGGCGCGGGTGGAGTCGAGACCGCGCGCGGCCACGTACCCGCCCACCAGGAAGAAGACGGCGAGGGTCTGGAACGCCCAGGAGACGGGTGCGAGGTGCGGCATGTGCTGGAGCGGGCTCGCGGTGCGCACGGTGCCGCTGTCGGCGACCAGGGCGGTCACGAGCCAGTGGCCCAGCACCACGCCGAGGACGGCGAGGGCGCGCAGGGCGTCGACGGCCCGGTCGCGGCCGGGCGGAGTGGCGGATTCGATCCGCCGGACGAGGTCACGCAAGGCTCGTCCCCTTCCCGGCGACGATGCGGGCGATGTTCTTCAGGGACACGGAGCCCGGCGCGAGGTAGTCGCTGTGACCGCCGGCGCCCGCGTCGAAGACCCGCGCGCCGAATTCCCGGGCCATCGGGTCCGTCCCGAAGCCGGCCGTCACGCACGGCAGGGACAGCCGTACGTGGGGCACGTCGGCGATCCAGTCGTCGGCGCCCCGGCCCGCCCAGACGCGGGCCCTCGTGCGCAGGTGCCGCACGTGGTCGGTGCCCGTGCCGGGGCTGCCGTACAGCACGATGTCGGCGACGGGCAGGCCCGGCGCGGCGCGGGCGCAGACGACCGAGCCGTAGGAGTGGCAGAGCAGCGTGATGCGGGCGGCGGGTCTGGTGCCGTACAAGCCGTCGACGAAGGCGCGCAGTCCGGGTACGGCGTCCTCGGCCCGGCCGGGGGTGAGGGCGTCGGTGCTGACGGTGCCGGGCGTCTTGTAGCCCATCCAGGCGACGACGGCGGCCCGGCCGCCCGCCCCGCCCGCCCCGCCCAGTTCGCGCAGCAGTGCCTCGGCGCCGGTGCGGAAGCGGCCGTAGGTGTCCAGGCCGGTGTCCGCGCCCGGGACGAGGACGGCGATCCGCTCGGCGTGCGCCAGGTCGCCGAATACCTCGACGGTACGGC
The DNA here is from genome assembly GCF_055590785.1 of Streptomyces sp. NPDC041796. Classification (NCBI taxonomy): domain Bacteria; kingdom Bacillati; phylum Actinomycetota; class Actinomycetes; order Kitasatosporales; family Streptomycetaceae; genus Streptomyces; species Streptomyces sp. NPDC041796. Next base: position 132,329 of record NZ_JBVJAH010000002.1, on the reverse strand, counting down.
CGCCGTCCCGGCCGTCGAAGACGAGGAAGCGGCGGTCCGGTGCGGCCATGGACCGCAACGTGGCGGCCCGTCGCGTGGCGCCGTGCGCGGCGGCGGTGCGGGCGGCGGCGCGGATCCCGTCGCGGGCCGCGGCGTACCGTTCCGCCAGGGCCGCCGGGGCGGCGGACGTCAGAGGCCCGAGGGCGGAGGGAGCGGGTGCGGGCGCCGGGACCGCGGCGGGACGTGCGGCGCCCGACAGCGGCAGGGCCACGGAGGCGGCGACGAGTGCGGCGAGCAGGGTGCGGCGCGGGCGGGACGCCATGCGGAAGGTCCTTTCGTACCGGGGGTGTTGGGCTTTCCGGTGCCGAAATTAGTGATCATGTCCGCTGGTCGGCGTCCCTCCCGGGAGCGCACCTCGGGCGTAGCTCTGAAGTACTACAGGTAGGGGGCCCGGAACTTGGCGAGTGCCTCGCGCCGGTCTCCGCGGGCGGCATGGTCGGGCGTGGGCAGCCGGAAGACGGCCCTCCCCGGGGGATGGTCCTCCCCTCCCCCAACATGCTCAACGCCAGGGCGTTGACCTCGTGCTCGGTAAGGGGGAGTGGTTCACGGGCAGTTCCCGCGGTAGCGAGTGCAGGCGGGGCGGTACAGCGGTGGCATCGTGCGACCGGCGGGCGTGGCGACGTCCACCGGCCCTCACTGGGGCCCACTGCCCGTGCACGTCCTCTTGAGCCGGGTGCATGGGCGGCCGTAGGCCGGTGGCGCTCCGGACGCGTCCCATCTCCGGCCGCCCCCGACGGAGCGGGTGTCACCCGCGGTGGAGGTTGGCGGCGACGGTCAGGAACAGGAGGAGGTTCGGCACCGTCCTGACCCGTGCGTGCGCCCAGGGCTTGCGCCGCCCGTGCTCCCGGACGACCACGAACCCCGCGCGGACGTCGATCGTCTCGACGGCCGACCAGGGCAGCACCCCCCTGCGCCGGGTGGATATACCGCCGGCGTCCAGCGCGAACGGGCCGTGGCCGATCCTCCGCCCCGCCCGGACGGCCGCCCACGCCCGTCCGCACTGGGCACGGGCGATGGCCTCGGAGATCAGGGACGCCCACGTCCAGTGGTCCGCGAAGAAGTGGGTGATCCGCATCCTCGCGCCGTTGGGCGCCACCAGGGTGGACGTGTGGGCGCTCCTGAGCGGGGTCTGCGTCCCCTTGTAGGCGATCACCTCCTGGATCGTCTCCTGGTAATGGACCGCCTCGTCCCAGCGGACCGCGAACAGCCGCCCGGGGCCCATGTCCACGAGCAGGCCCTCCTCGAAGAGGTGCAGGCGCCGGCCACCCAGCTTCTTCCGGGCGTTGGGGCTGTTGAGCAGGGCGCCGACGGCCAGCACGGCGATGAAGAGGGGGTACAGCGCGATTGCCCAGGAGACCAGGAGCCACAGCAGGACGCCCCCGGTGGCGAGGCATGCGACGGCCGTCAAGGACGCGGCGACGAACAGTCCCCGGTGCTTCTCCCGCACGGCGACCTCCTTGCGCGGAAGGAAGGTGTGCTCGAGCCGGCCGAGGGACTTGCGGGCGGCCAGTCGCACGGCTTCGGGGGACGGGGGTGCCGGAACACTCATACCGGGCCTCGGTTTCCTGGGGAGACGCCCCTCGTCTCGAGGGGACGCCTCAGTCGGTCGTGTGATCGATGAGCCGGGTGACGAGCCGCGCGAGGAGACGGGCCCGGGGAACCATCCGCGCCACGTCGACGTACTCGCTGTCAGCGTGAGCCCCGGCGCCCACGCCACCCAGGCCGTCCAGCGTCGGACAGCCCACCGCGGCGGTCAGATTGCCGTCCGAGGCGCCGCCGACGGCCATCCCGCGCAACGGCCCCTGGCCCAGTTCGGCGGCGAGCCGGCAGGCCAGGGCGAACAGGCCCGCGGACGACTCCGGTTCCATGGGCGGCCGTTGCCTGCCGCCCAGCACCTCCAGGCGGGCCCCGGGCGTCCGGGCGGTGAGGCCCCGCATCAGGGCGTCGACCCGGTCCTGCGCCGCCGCGGTCGGCGCGCGCACGTCCACCGACACCCGCGCCAGCGCGGGGACCGTGTTGCGCGTGGTGCCGGCCGTCAGCAGGGTGGGCGTGACGGTCGTGGAGCCGAGGGCGGGCCCGCCGTCACCGGCCGTACCCGGCGACGCTCCGAGGCCGGCGACCGCCAGCACCTGATAAGCCGCCTCGACCGCCGCGTTGACCCCCCGGTGGGGGTCCTGACCCGCGTGCGCGGCCCGGCCGCGCACCACGACCTCGTACCGGGACGTGCCCTTGCGGGCGGTCTTCAGCGCACCCGACGCGTCCGCGGACGCCTCCATGACGAAGGCCGCCGCACAGCCGCGCGCGGCGTCCTCGATCAGCTGCCGGGACGTCGGAGACCCGACCTCCTCGTCCCCGTTGACCAGGACGCACACCCCGTCCGGGGAGGGCAGCGAGGCCAGCGCGTGGAAGAGCTGCACCAGGCCCGCCTTCATGTCCAGGACCCCGGGACCGCGAGCGATCCTGCCGTCCGACGACCAGGGGAGCCGCCGGAGCGAACCCACCGGCCACACCGTGTCGTGGTGCCCCAGAAGCAGCACCCGCGGAGTGCCGAAGACCCACCGCAGGTGGGTCGCACCCTCGATCACGATCGTCTCCGGCGCGACCCCCAGCAACCTCCTCCCCAGCGCCCCGACCACCCCGGCACTGCGCGCCACCGCCGCGTGATCGGCCGAGAAGGACTCGCAGGTCACAAGCTCCTCCAGATCGGCCAGCATCGCCGGCAGCACCAGTACACCCGACCGGGTCACCGGTCCCGCCCCGTCCCGACCCCACGACCCTCCACCACACAACTCCCCTCCGGTACGCGCCCCGTGGGGCGCCGAAGCGGCGAAGCGCGGCTCTTGCGGAGCGCCGCCGCGTGAACGACGGTAGGGCGACGGCCGACATGCCACCAGCGAAGGGTTCGCATGGGAGCCATGCGCACCAGGCATGGGTCGAGGGAAGACGACGACGGCCGGAGAAGCGTCCGGCGGCGGGGGAGGACCATGTTCGACGTCGACGCGCTGCGACTGCTCGTGGCGGTGGCCGAGAGCGGCTCGTTCACCAAGGCGGCGGTCCGGCTCAACTACACCCAGTCCGCGGTGTCCCGGCGGATCGCCGCACTGGAACAGCAGGCCGGGGGGCCACTGTTCGACCGGCTCCCACGGGGCGTACGGCTCAACCCCGCCGGCCGCACGCTGCACCGGCACGCCCTGGAGGTGTTCGACCGGATGTCGCGGGCCCGGCGGGAACTGGCCATGCTGCACGCCGGGCGCGGAGGACTGCTGCACCTGGGCGCGTTCGCCACCGCCAACGTCTCGCTGGTGCCCACCGCCCTGCGGGCGCTCGCGGCAGCCCGGCCGGACGTCGAGGTGGTCGCGGTCGAAGGCCCCACCGACACGCTGATGGCGCGCCTCGCCGACGGGGCGCTCGACCTCGCCGTGGTCAGCGACTACCCGTCCGGACTGCCCTCGGCAGAGGGCGTCACGACCAGCGCGCTGTGCGAGGACGAACTGCTCGTCGCGCTCCCGCGCGAGCACCGCCTGGCCGGACCCGGCCCCGTCGACCTGCGGGAACTGTACGACGAGGCCTGGGTCCAGAGCGCGTACGGAGACCGCCCCACCCTCCTCGCCGACGCCTTCGCCCGGGCGGGCTTCACGCCCAGGAAGATCATCCGCATCGCGGAGTGGACCGGCAAGTTCGGCTACGTGGCCGCCGGCCTGGGCGTGGCGCTCGTCCCCTCGCTCGCCACCTGGGCCGTCCCCGGCGAACTCGTCCTGCGCCGCCTCACCGACCCCGCCCTGCGCCGGACCGTCCATGTGGCACTGCCCACCGCCCCGCTGCCTGCGGCACTCGAGCTGCGGGACCTGCTGCGCGCCACCGCTGCCCCGACCGGACCGTGAACCCGGCCGGAACCCCCCGCCCGTGAGCACCCGGCCCGGCGGCGGACCGGCGCCCCCCCGGAAGCGCGCCGGGCCCGTCGGTAAAATCATCGGCGGACTGCGCCCGACCGACCGGGAAGGCGCAAGGTCAGCGCACTGTCGACCACAGCGCATGCTCCGCACGGCACCGACCGTTCCAGATCTGCCCCCGACCGGCCGTGTGCCGCCCGCCCCGGAGACCTTCGTGCTGAGTGCCGACCCCACGCTGCCCACCGAGACCCCCCGGCCCGCCCCCGCCCGTACGCCCCAGCGGAAGCGGATCGTGAAGGGCGGCGCCCCCGCCCGTACGCCCCAGCGGAACCGGATCGTGAAGGGCGGCGCCCCCGCCCGGCCCGCGCTCACCGGGGCGCTCTACAGCTTCACCGCCGCCACCACCGGCCTCCTCGTCCTCGCCGCGATCGGCGCGGTCATCCACGAGCCGGTACTGATACCCCCACTGGCCGCCAGCGCCGCCCTGGTGCACAGCGCGCCCACGCTGCCCCTCGCCCAGCCCCGCTCGGTCCTCGCGGGCCACCTCATCGGCGCCGCCGTCGGCTACACGGCGCTCGCCCTCGCCGGCAGCAGCCCATGGGCGGCGGCGGTCGCGGCGGGGGTCACCCTCGCCCTTCTGATGGTCGCCCGCGCCCCGCACTCCCCGGCCTGTGCGACCACCGTCGTCATCGTCCTCCAGACCCCTGAGGCCGGCCGGTTCGTCCCGCTGCTGACCGGCGCCGCGACGCTCCTGATCCTCGCCGAGTACGCGGCCTCCCGCCTCCGCCCCCGCGCCCCGAGGTACCCCACCTACTGGTGGTGACCCCAGCCCGGCCCGGCCGTGGCCCATGACCCACACTCACCCGATCGAGCGCCGGAGCCCACTGGCAGGATGGCAAGGGACAAGGCCAGGCCTGCGGCCGTGGCTTCGACGAGAAACCGGACGACGCGAGGAGCGCCCCGAAGTGACCGGCCTGCCGCGAGGGCCATGGGGAGTGCTCCTCGTGCTCGCGAACCTGCTCAGTTGCTACGTCGCCTACGGAGCGCTCGCCGCCCGGCCGCAGGGGGCGTGGGACGAGCAGACGCTGACGGGCGTCGAGTTCGCGTCGGCGCTGCTGGTCGTGCTCGGCGCCGGCGCCTTCCTGCTCGCCCTGCTCCCCGTGCGGCGGCGCACCCTCAGCCCCTGGTGGCCGGCGCCGTCCCTGCTCTTCCTGACGGTGGGCGCGGCACGCTGGGCGTACGTCGCGCTGGCCCATCCGCAGGGCCCCGGCGGCTGAGCGGCGCGGCGGCCCACCAGCGGCCGTCAGGGAGTGTGGGGGCCGCTCTTCAGGGTCTTCCAGACGCCGTCCTTCACCGTGTGCACCGTGAGCCGGCGGTTGACGGTGTCGCCGTACGCGTCGAAGGCCACGGGTCCCGTGAAGCCGTCGAAGGACACGCCCGCGACCGCTCCGGGCATCCTGGACCGGGCGTTGGGCGGGAGGGTGCCCCCGTTCGCCGCCGCCACGGCCTTCACCGCCTCGATGACGGCCCAGGTGGCGTCGTACGCGTACACGCCGTACGTGCCCGCGTCCTCCTGGTACCCCGCCGCCCGGTACTGGGCGAGGAACGCCGGCCCGCGCGCCAGTTCCTCGGCGGGAGCGCCGATGGAGGTGGCCAGGTCGCCCTCCGCCCGGGTGTTGCTCCGGAGGTACTGCGGGTCGAAGATGCCGTCGCCGCCCATCAGGGGGATGCCCGCGCCGGCCTCCTTGAGCCGCTGGGAGAGCGGTGCCGCGGTGGTGTAGTAGCCGCCGATGTACACGGCCTCGGCGCCCGATGCCCTGATCTTCACGGCGAGGGCGGTGAAGTCGCCGCCGCCGCTGCCGACGTGCTCGGTGCCGACGACGGTCCCGCCGAGGGCGCGGAACTCGCTCGTGAACCCGGCGGTCAGGCCGGCGCCGTAGTCGGAGCGGTCGTCGATCACGAACACCTTGGTCTTCCGGGCGTCCTGGTACAGGTACCGGGCGGCGTACGGCCCCTGGTCCACGTCCGTGCCGACGGTGCGGAAGTACGTCTCGTGCTGGCGGGTCCTGGTGCCGCCCGCCCAGTCGGGACCGTGCGTCAGGGCGGGGTTGGTGTTCGCGGGCGAGACGTTGACCAGACCGGCCTCGCCGAGGGGGCCCAGCATGGACGAGGCGACGGCCGAGTTGAGCGGCCCGACGACGGCCAGCACCTTGTCGTCCGCGACGAACCGGGTGGCGTTCTCCTGCCCCTTGGCGGGCTGTGCCGTGTCGTCGAGGGCCTTGATCTCGAACGTGACGCCGGGCACATGACGCGTCCGGTTGGCGGTCCTGACCGCCAGGTCGGCGGAGTTCTTGATACCTGCGCCGAGGAAGGACAGGTCGCCCGTGAGCGGTGCGTCGACACCGATGACGACCCTGGCTGCGGGCGATCCCGCGCCGCCTCCCGTGCCGGCGGCCCCGCCCGCGCCGCCGCTCTTGCCACCGCCCGGGGTGTCGCGGGTGAGGGTCCAGGTCAGAACCCCGGCGGCGAGGGTGGCCAGGGCGACGGCCAGGACGGCGGACCGCCGGCCCAGGGCACGCCGCCGGGCGGTGCCGCCCTCACCCCCCGGTCCTCCCGGGCGTACCGCACCGACCGACACCACGTCCTGGGGCGGGGGGATGGGAGCGGCCGGGGCGGTGGGCCGGTCGGGCAGGGGGACCCCCGCACCTCCGGAGGTGGGCGAGGCGGAGGCGTCCCCGGCCGACGGGTTCTCGTCGGGCTCCGGCTTCCCCACCGGCCCGGCCGCGGGGTCGAGTTCCGTGGGCGTGGGGGCGGTTTCCGTCACGGCGTCCGGTGCGGGTACGGGCTTCGGGACCGGTACGGGCTCCGCGGGCGATGCGGGCTCCGGGGCCGGCACGGGCAGTCCCGCCGCCGATCCATCCCGCGACCCGGGTCGCGACCCGGCGCCCGGCCCGGTGCCGCGCAGGACCGGGGCCAGGAGTTCCGCGGCCTCGGCGGCACCGGCGCGCCGCGCGGGGTCCTTGGTGAGGAGGGCGTCCAGGACGGGCGCCAGGGGACCGGCGTGGACCGGCGGCCGGTGGGGACGGGTGAAGACGGCGATGGCGAGGGCGTGGAGCCCGTCGGCGTCGAACGGCGGGTGGCCCTCGACGGCGTGGTAGAGCGTGGCGCCCAGCGCCCACAGGTCGTTGGCCGGTGTCGGGCGCTTGCCCTCCAGCTGTTCCGGCGGCATGTAGTGCGGGGTGCCGATGACGACCCCGCTGTGGCTGAGCTTCGTGGTGGCGTCCGCGAGGTGGGCGATGCCGAAGTCGGTGAGGACGACGCGGTCCTTGGTCAGGAGTACGTTGTCCGGCTTGATGTCGCGGTGGACGATCCGTGCCTCGTGCGCCTCGGCGAGCGCGTCGAGCATGGCGGAGCCGATCTCGGCCACCCGGTGCACGGGCAGCCGGCCCTGGTCACGGATCGCCGCGGCGAGGGACTGCCCGCGGACGAACTCCATGACGATGACGGGCGCGCCGTCGTGCTCCACGACGTCGTGGATCGTGATGATCCCGGGATGGCTCAGGGTGACCGCCGCCCGGGCCTCACCGGTGAAGCGCCGCAGCAGTGTGCTCCGGTCGCCGTCGTCCATCCCCGGGGGGAAGAGGATCTCCTTGATGGCGACTTCACGCCCGAAGAGCTGCTGGTCGACGCCCCGCCAGACCCGGCCCATGCCGCCCTGGCCGATCCGCTCGACGAGCTGGTAGCGCCCGGCGATGAGCCCGGGGTTGTCCTCTGTCACGCGCACACTCTAGGACCTGATCGGCCGATCGGGTGACGAACCCGGGCCCGTCCGGACTGCGGCGACGTTCACGAGGTGGCGGGAGTGTGGGGTGGGGGAGGGGGCGGGGGCGGCGGAAAGGGCGGCCGGGGCGGGACGCGGTGGCGGGTCGGGGCCGCCGCCGGAAGGGGCGGGGGTGGCGGGGGCTCCGACGGAGGCCGGGTGCGCTGCCGCGGCGGGAGCCGGTCCGGGGCCGGGGGCGGCGACGCGGGCGGCGGAGGGACGGGCGGTTCGACGGCCGGCAGCAGCGGCCCTCCCGCACGCAGCCGTTCGACGGTCAGCCCGGCGCGGCGACGCGCCCGCGGATCGTCGTCACGCTCGTACCGCAGCCGGATCCCGGCGAACCCGAGGTTCTCGACGGCCGACAACCGGTAGCCCAGGGCGTCGGCGATCTCGTCGATCCGGCGCCGCTCTGCAGCACCGACCCCACCGGGCAGCAACTCCACGTGCGCGCGCCCGTCGAAACGCGAGCGCACCTCGTCGTCCTCCACCGTGCCCCAACTCCCCTCCACCACCCGGCAGCCGGTCGCCACCCCGCCTTCCGGCCCCCGATCGTCCCACACGCAGACGCCGTTGCCGCGGACGGCCGCCCTCGCCCAGCCGCGGGGACGGGTCGGTCCGGTCACGCGGGCGAGGACCCGGCACAGCCATGGGAGGTCCGGTACGACGAGCCCGGGTCATGCGTGAGCGCCGCCCGTCCGGCCCGGACACGTCGTGGCGTCCGGGCCCGGCAGGTTTCCTGTCGGCCGTTGGTCCCGAGCGCAGGTCGGCCGGGACCGTTACAACAGGGCGGTCACGCTGTCTTTTATCGACGCCACATCCGCCGCGACGGCGGCTGTCGTGTGGACGCCCGGCGCGATGAAGCCCAGCCAGCGCAGAAGGAGGTTCGGGCGGGGCTCGTCCCGGGCGAGTTCCGCCTGGACCTGCTCCCCGGCCTCGACGAGCTGAGGTCCGTCCTCGTAGTGCTCCGAGTTCCGGCGGAGCTCGTCCAACAGCCGGTCCACCGCGACGCGCAGTTCCTCGACGGCCGCTTCCCGGTCGGCCGCGGGCGCCGGGCCGTGACGGTGGAGTGACCTACGGCGACCGTGCTCCGGTCGATCCGCATGTCACGACCCGCTTCGATTTTGCTGCTGTGGCTCGCGCTGCCCTGGTCCCTGTGTTCCGACATCACGTCACCTCCGTTGAGCGGGCTGCGCCGTTCTCGGCGGGGCGCTGCTTCCGGCCCGGACAGTGGAGCGGTTGATGGAGATGTCCCGACCCGCGAACAGGCCGGTGTTGTATATCGTCGTCTGCCGCTGAATCAGTTCATGGGTATCGATGTTGTAGTCCTCCATGAATTGAACAGCGCAGCGGCGACACAGGCGCCGGGAAAGAGCTTTTTGGGCACGCGATTTGTTGGTGCTTCAGCCAGTGCTGATCGATCGCAACGGTGTGGGCGCCGGACCGCGCCTATCCGCGTCCCAACGCCGGGCGCCCGGAGAGCTCTCCTGCCGGCGCGGCCGTACTCGGTGGTATTTTCGGCCCTCCGGGCCGGAACCTTCCGTGTCGCGGACGGTGTGGCGGGTTCCGTTCTCAGCCAGCGCTGCTGTCGAACGTCCGGGCGGCCAGTCGGTGGGCCTGGCGTACGAGCGCGCTGAAGAGCAGGAACACCGGCAGGGCGGTGCCCGTGCTCAGCGTCTGGCCGCGGAAGCGCTCGTCAAGGACGAACAGCCATATGCACACCGCGAACGGCATGAGCACCGACAGGGCGATCCACACGAGGTTCAGCAGCCCCCAGCCGTGCTGGGCCAGGTCCCCGTGCACCGGGTTCCCGCCCGGGGCCAGTCGCCGGAAGCCGGCCGCGGCCGTCAGGGCGAGGACCGCGCTCAGCGCGGCGATCACCGCGAAGGCGGTTCTGAACGGCCCTCCCCACAGGACGCACACCACGCTCAGGGCGATGAACGCCGCCCCCAGGCCCGTGTAGGCCCGTGCCACCGAACGCCAGCCCTCCACGTCGAAGCCCGCCACGGGGTCCCTCCCTCGGAGTCAGGGCCACAGTAGGGCCGGCCCCACGCCATGACCAGGGCGCGAGGGCCGGGATGGCCGGATACGGGCAGCGGCAGACTTTCGGCGTCGGCGGCCGACGTATTCTCCCCTCGGCCTCTGCAGAAAATCTGTCGTGGCCGGTGTAGACATTGCTTCGGGTCGGGGCTAAGGTCGTGTCCGAAGCCACGAGATCCAGTAAGGCGCGGCAGAGACGAACTGCCGCGCACGCAGGAGCGGCACGGCGGCGGAGCGGTGGGGCCGGAAGGTAAGCAGGGTCCCCTCGCTGGCCGCCGGGCCGGGCGGCCCACGGGGTCGTGAGCAGTACCCGCGTTTCCAGCAGCACGAAAGAAGAAGGAGGCAGACGCCATCAGAGGATCGCCCGGGTGAGGAAGCTTCACCGCCCGGGTACCGCAAGACCCCGGATTGGAAGGTGGTCCCCGGTCACGCAACCGCGATCCCCGCACGCCCGGCCTCCCGGCCGGAGCCGCGGAACAAGAACGCCGGCGCAGCAGCAAGCCGGCAGATGGTGTTGAAATCCCTCGGGGCCCTGGTTGCCGCATGGCGACCAGGGCCCCTCGACCGCGTTTCCCAGGAAGGTGCAGATGATCAAACACGACCCGCTCGACCGTCTCGACGACGACTACCCCGCCTACACCATGGGCAGAGCCGCCGAGCTCCTCGGCACCACCCCCGCGTTCCTGCGCGCCATAGGGGAAGCCCGGCTGATCACCCCGCTCCGCTCCGAAGGCGGACACCGCCGCTTCTCCCGCTACCAGCTGCGCATCGCCGCCCGCGCCCGCGAACTCGTCGACCAGGGCACCCCCGTCGAAGCCGCTTGCCGGATCGTCATCCTCGAGGACCAGCTCGAAGAAGCGAAGCGCATCAACGAGGAACTGCGCCACGCCGCCGCGGCCCAGCGGCCCCGCCGCACCGCGGACACCTGAACTGGCCCGCGTCCCGGCCGCCCGCCTGCGCGGCTCCCCCGCGTCACTGTCCCGCTCGGTGACCACTGAAGCGATGGAGGCCCGGATCGCGCCGCCGACGCCCGCCGGTCCGCCCCCCCCGAACTGCGACGATGCCCCCCGTTTCTCGAACGGAGGGCATTTGTTCGTCTCCTGCGAGTGGGCGCCCGGTCGGCCGCCCGGCCCCGTCGGGGTTCCTGCACGACGACGTCCTCGGCGACGCCCCGCCCTCGCCCGCCACCCGTGTCGCGATCCCGATCGACGCCGGGGTGTTCCGGCGCATCCGCGTCCGGCTGCCGGGCCGGCGGCACCCCTCGGACGCGGGACACGCTAGGTGACCCCGCGTCCCACAAGCACGCGGGCACGGCGGCACCGGGTCGTCCCGTGCCCGGGACGGCCGCCCGGGCCCGCGCGGGACCGCGGGCCGTACCGTCAGTGGATGTCGTGGCCGGGATGGGCACGGTCGTACGCGTGCCGTGCCTCGGCGATCACGGCACGGTGGGCGAGCGACCAGTCCGCGAGCGCCTTGACGAGGTGGGTGAGGCCGGCTCCCGTCTCGGTCAGGCGGTAGTCGACCTGCGCCGGGACGGTCGGGTACACGGTGCGCAGGATCAGGCCGTCGCGTTCGAGCCTCCGCACCGTCAGGGTCAGCATGCGCTGGGAGATGCCGTCGATCGCGCGCTGCAGCTCGCGGAACCGGCGTGGTCCGCCCGCGAGTTCGACGACCACGAGCACCGACCACTTGTCCCCGATGCGGTCCAGGACGTCGCGGATGCCGCAGTCGGGGTGGTCCGCGCGTCCGCAGGGGTCGAGTGCGGCGGGGGTGGTGGTTACCCCGGTGTGCGTGGGTGACATCGAAGTGCCTTCTTGTCGGTGCGGGGGGTGCGGTCAAGGATCAAGCGTAGTTACCGATGAGAACCACACGACGGAAGACGACGGTAGACATGATCTTGGTGACAGGGGCGAACGGGAACCTCGGCTCGGCCACTCTCGCGGCGCTGCGCGCCCGCGGCACGGTCGCCTCGGGCGGCAGCCGCACACCGGACGAGGGACTGCGGCGGCTCGACTTCGACGACCCCGCGGGCCTCGACCTGACCGGCGTGTCGACCCTGGTGCTGATCTCCGCCGGTTACGCCGAGGACGACCAGGTCGTCGCACGGCACGCGGCGGCGCTGGACGCCGCCGTACGCGACGGCGTCCACCACGTCGTCTACACGAGCCTGGCCGGTGCGGGCGACCACCTCGGTTTCGCCCTCGCGCACCGCGCCACCGAACGCCTCGTCCGGGCAAGCGGATTGCCCTGGACGATCCTGCGCAACGGCCTCTACGCCGAACTCTTCGGCGGGCTTTTGATGTGGACCGACCAGGGGGTGGAGTCCGCGTTCGGCGACGGCGCCCTGAGTGCGGTCGCGCGGGAGGATCTCGCCGAGGCGGCGGGCGTCGTCGCGTCGCACCCGGCACGGCACGCCGGACGCGTGTACGACCTCGTCGGTACGCCGGTCACGGCGGACCGGGTGGCCGGCCGGCTCGGCGTACCGCACCGCTCCATCAGCCTGGCCGAGTACCGGCGCAGACTCCTCCACGAGACGCCCGGCCTTCTGCCGTTCCAGCCGCCCATGCTTGCCTCGATCGCCACGGCCGTCCGGCACGGCTTCCTGGACGGTACGGGTCCCGACCTCACGACCCTCCTGGGCCGGCCGGCCCGCGATCCCCTTGCCACGGCCGTCGCCGCCGCGTCCGCAGCCAGGCCGGCAGCAGGCGTCCGGGCCGGTACGGCAGGCGTCCGGTGACCGGGCCGGTGGGGGAGGGGTGCGGAATGCGGGTGACGAGCCGCCGCCGGTCATGGACGGTGACGCCATCAGTGGCGGGGCAGGAGGCGGGACATGGCGGAGGGCGGCAGTGACGGGTTGGCCGCCGCCGAGAGGGCCGTCTGCCAGTCCGCGTCGTTGAGGAGGGCGGCGACGAGCGGAGGGGGGAGCGTCGGGTGGGCGGCGGCCACCGGCCTCGTCCGCGTGTCCTCCAGGCAGGGGAGGAGGGCGGCGGCGGTCGCATGACGGTGGCGTGCGATCTCACGGAGGGCCTTGCGCACCGGGGGTTGGCGCCCGGCCAGGTCTTCGAGCAGCGCCGGGGGCGCGTCGGGGTTGGCGGCCACCGCGGCCGTGACCCGGTCGCCGTGCCGGTGCACCATGGCACGCAACCGGGCTTCGGGGAGGCCCGGGTGTCCGGCGACGGAGGCGACGACCTTCGCGTCGGGATCGGCGGCCAGCATGTCCCGCACGTCCGCCGGCAGATCGCGCCGCTGCGCCACGAGCATCCGCACGGCCGGGTTGCCGGAGCGGGCCAGTTCTCCGACCTCGGCCGGTGACGCGGCGGCGATGCGTGGCAGCGGTGCGGCGGGGAGCCGGACCGTGTCCGCGAGGCGGTCGAGGACGTCGAGCGGCACGCGCGGGTGGTACGCCGCGGCGCGTCGTACGGCCGGGTCGCGGTCGGTGGCCGGCACGCGTACCAGGGCGTCGTCGAGCACGGCGTTCGCGGCGAGTTCGGCCCGTACCCCGGCGACGGGGTCCGCGACGAGCCGCCGGCACACCTCGGCGGGCAGGTCCGGACGGGCCGCGAGCGCCTGGCGCAGCAGCCGGGACGGGTGATCGGCCAGGGCGGTGACGGCGTGCGCCGGAGTGGCAGGGTTCCGGAGCGCCGCCAGCCGTATGACGTGCACGGCGGACTCGTGGGAGCCGTCGCACGAGGAGCCCGGCAACAGGTCGCCGCGGGGCCGCGAGCCGCGCGGATCGTGGACCGACGGGCTCTCCTCGCGGTCGCAGACCGGGCACCGCTCGAGGGGAGGCAGGCCGTCGCCGGTCACCAGCGCCGCCAGTACGGCCGCGGGCGCCGCCTCGTTGGCCGCCACCGCGCGGCGCACATCGGCATGCGGATGCGCCGCCAGCTCGGCCGTCCATCCTGACGTCGTCCACAGTGCCAGCTCCACGACCACCCCGAGCTCCGCGTCCGTGGCGAGCGACTCGACCACGTCGGGGGGCAGATCGGGGCAGGCGGCGAGCCGCTCCCGCCGCGCGACGACCGGATCGGTCACCAGGACGCGAGCCCACCACGATGCGCCGGCACCCCTGTCGAGCAGGGCGAGGGCCGCATCCGGCCGGGTCACCGGATCGATGTCGGCGGCGGTCAGCCGTCCTCCGTACGCGAGGGGCACCGCGCTCTCCTCGACGCGGGCGACCAGCGCGACCGCCTGGTCATGGGTGAGGTCGGCGCGCCGGGCCAGCGCATCGGCGACGTCGGTGTCGGCGGCGGCGACCAGCCGGTCCACCAACTCCGCCGGCAGCGCCGGGTTCTCGGCGAGGCCGCACAGGAGAACGTTCACGGCGGGCATCATGCCGCGCCCGCACGCCGCGCCGCGCGCCGATTTCCGGTGACGCGGTGACGCGGTGACGCGGTGACGCGGTGAAGCCGTGCGGCCCTTGGCTGTTCAGTGGTGCGGCGCGTGCGGCGTGTGCGGCCGTGGGCGCCGGGTTGCGGCGGCGCGGTGGGGCCGGCGACGGAAGCGGCCGTCGTCCGGCGCCCGTCGGCGCGCCCTGTCGCCTGAGTTCGTGGATTTCCACGATGCCCCGCCCGCACCGCCCACGACAGTCTGGTGCCCGGGCAAGCGCCCCGCACCTTCCACCCCTCGCAGAGCCGGGAGTCACCCATGCGCATCACCACCATGGCGGTCGCCTCCGCCCTCGCCGCCGCCACCGTCGTCGGAGGCCCCGCCGTCGCGAACGCCGCCGACACGGACGCCGGTACCGGCGCCGGTGCCGCCACCGTGAGCGGAACGCACGCGACCACCGACCGTACCGCAGCGCCCTCCGCGCTCGCCGGATGGCGGGAAGGCCCGTACAGCGACCCGGAGATCGCCGCGGCCGCCGCGCAGCTCACCATCGGCATCGGCCGGGCGACCGCGTACTACCTGGTCCAGGTCTGGGACACCGTTCGGCAGACCACCAACTGGTGGATCCACTACACGTGAGCCGCACCGCTGCCGTCCGTGACGCGCATCGTTCCACCGCAACCGCAACCGCAACCGCAACCGCAACCGCAACCGCAACCGCAACCGCAACCGCAACCGCAACCGCAACCGCACACCGCTTCCACCCCATGCGAAAGGCAACCGTGAACACCAACACGCCGTCACCCGCCGCCCGCGCCCCGCGCGGAGCCGCGAGGGTGATCCTCACCGCGATGCTCGCCCTGGCCGGGGCTGGGGCCCTCGCGTCCCCGGCCGCCGCCCACCCCGTCCAGGAGGACGTGCCGCGGGGCCGGCCCGCCGCGGCCGTGTCCCCGCCGGACGCCCAGGCCGCCCGCAGCACCCGGGTGGTCTTCGACAACCAGACCGCCGGCGGGATGCAGCGCGTCCAGGCGGAACTCCAGCACGGTTGTTGGACGTCCCTGGTGCCCGAGTACGTCCCCGGCCACCGGGCGGGCCAGTGGGAGAGCGAGTCCTGCGGCATGATGACGGGGACGGAGGGGCGGGCCTCGTTCTCCGTGCCCGGCGGCGAGGTCGCCGTCCACTGGAACAACCCGTACGTCGGCAGCAACAGTTACGACTGCACCGCACCGTCCGGTTACCGCTGTGTCAAGGACTCGTCGACCGGCGGCGGGAACAACGCCACCGTCCGCTTCCGGCTCTCCGGCGGACCGGCCGCGGCCGCCCGGTCCACCACCGGCGCGTCGGCCCCGGCGCCGTCGGCCACGGTCGCCTCCGCGCCCGCCACCATCGCCTCCGCCCCGGCCCCCTCGGCCACGGTCGCCTCCGCCCCCGTCCGGTCCGCCGCCGTTCCGCCGGCTGCCGCCCCGGCGGCCGGGCCAGTTTCCGCCCTGGCGGGGCCTCCGGTGGCCCAGGCGGCCCGCAGCACGCACGTGACGTTCAACAACCACACCGACCGGCTGATGCTCCGCACCGACGCGCGTCTGGCGTGGGGCGTGTGGTCCGCCAACCAGTACCCGCCGGAGTCCATCCCCCCGGGCAACACCCGCTCCTGGCAGAGCGAGTCCGAGGGGTTCGCGACCGGGACCGAGGGCGAGGCGACGTACCTCCTCCAGGGCGTCGGCCACGTCAGGATCAAGTGGAACAACCCCTATGTGGGGAGCAACAGTTACGAGTGCTCCGCGCCCGCCGGTTACCAGTGCAGGCGGTCCGGTGGCGGCGGTGACAACGCCAGCCCGGTGTTCACCCTCTCCTGACCGTACGGTGCCCCTCCCCGCCCGGAACACGGCGGGGGAGGGGCCCGAGCGCACGTGCCGTGAACGTGCCGTGCCTGCGAGGTCAGCCGGGCGGCGGCGTCGCGGCCGGCTCCGCCTCCCGGGCCAGTACGGGCGCGAGCTGCGCCCGCCGCGTCACGCCCAACTTGCGGTACGCGCTGGTCAGATGGGTCTCCACGGTGCGGCGGGTGAGGTGCAGCGCGGCGGAGATGTGGGCGTTGGTGTGTCCCGCGGCCGCCAGTTCCACCACCCGCCGCTCGGCGGCGGTCAGCGCCGGACAGCCGGTCATGGCCCGGGGCCGGCCGCGCACCCGCCCCTCGCGCAGGGCCTCCTCCACCACACCGAGGAGCCGGCCGGAGAGGACCGGCGGGGCGCCGTTCACTGCACCGCCGCCGGGTGCCGGGGCGGCGTTCAGGGCACGCCCGTCAGGTGGCGGGGCGTCGTTCTCGGCGCCGCCGCCGGGTGCGGGGGCACCGTTCACTGCACCGCCGCCGGGTGCCGGGGCGGCGGTCCCGCACAGCCGCGCCGCCACGGCGTGCGCCTCGCGCAGCGCGTCGCGGCCCTTGCGGCCGTTGCCCGCCTCGATGTGGGCCCGCCCCAGGTCCACCAGCGTCTCGGCCAGCTCCACGGGCGCCGGGCCGGAACGCAGCGACTCGGCGGCCTCGGTCAGCGAGTCGAGGGCCGACCGCCCGCCCACCGCCGCGGCGTGTGCCCGCAGCGCCCGGCCGACCGTCCGGGGGGTCCCCCAGGTGCGGGCGTGGCGCAGCTCCTCCTCGGCGAGCTCGCGCGCCTCCCGTCGCCGCCCGAGCCGTACCAGCGCGAGCGCCGCACCGGAACGCCACGGGGTGGCCACCGGGCTGACGAAGTCACGGGCAGCCTGGCCCGCCCCGCACGCCAGGTGGTCCTCGTACGCCGCCGCCCAGTTGCCGTCCGCCGCGTGCAGCAGCGCCCGCGCGTACCGGAGCTCGTTCCACTCCCAGGAACTGTCGGCACCGGACGGGCCCGGGCCGGCGAGGACCTCCCACGCCTCGGCGCGCCGACCGGCCTCCGAGTGGGCGGTCGCGACCATCGCCACCAGGTGCGGCAGGCGTACGCCCTGTCCGGCGGACGCCTCCACCAGAGGGGCGTTCTCGGCGACGACCCGGGAGAAGTCCCCCGCCCACAGGGCCGCCTCGGCCCGCACGCTGAGCAGGCACTGCACGCCGGCGTCCGTCAGGTCCGGGGGCGTGGGCGCCGCCGGCAGACACGCGTCCGCGAGCGCGCGTGCCTCGTGCAGGTGGTCCGCCCACTGCAGGAGGGTCGCCGCGCTGCCCAGCCAGGCGGTGCGCAGGCGCGGGTCCACCGGCGCCGCGAGGCGCGTCCGTACCCGCCCGACCGCCTCGGCCGCCGAACAGAGCCCGGCGCCCGCCTCGTACTCGGTGATCAGACCGCACACCAGCGGCTCGATGGTCACCGGTGCCGTCGGCGCCAGGGCGTGCAGCCGGGCGACGGCGCTGCGCCACGCCACGGCGTCGTGGGACGAGATGAGCGCGCCGAGGGTCTGCAACACCTGGACCAGCTCGTCGTCGTCCGCGCCGCGGCTCGCCTGGTGCAGGACCCGCAACGCGGTGTCGGTGCGGCGGCCCGCGACGAGGGCCGCGCTGAGGGCGGGCGCCGCGGCGGCCCGTTCCCGGACGTCGGTGTGCAGTTCCAGCCCGGTGCGTAGCCTGCGGATGCCGGCGGCGGCACTGTGCGGGAGCTCCAGCGCGCCGAGCCGCAAGGTGAGGTCGGCCCGCCGGTCCGGGGGGTGCGGGCCGCTCAGCGCGTGGCGCAGATACGCGGTGGCCTCCGCGACACGACCGGCGCCGGCGGCCTCCTCCGCGGCCTCGGCCAGCGAGCGGGCCATCCAGCCCTCGCCGGGCCGGTCGACGCGCAGCAGCCGGGACGCCACGGTCGTCGCGGGTGCCCCGCTCTCGTCGAGCAGCCGGGCGATGCGCGCGTGCAGGGCGGCGGCCTCCCGGGGTTCGGCGGCGGCGAGGACGGCCTCCCGCGCCAGGGGGTGGCTCAGGATCCGGCCGAGACTGCGCACCGAGCGGGCGCTCGGCGGACGCCCGTGCGGGCAGAGGTCCGCGACCTGGTCGAGGAGACCGGGCCCGTCGGGAGTCCCGCCGTCGGCCGCGACGGCGAGCGCGAGGCACACGTGGCGCGAGCGCGGATCCGCCCGGTGCCGGAGCCAGCCGGTGATGGTCTCGCGGTAACGGCTGCGCGCGGGGCCGGACGGCGGGCGGGGGAGCGGGCCGTCCCCGAGGTCGGCCACGAGCGCCCGCACCAGGGCCGGATTGCCCGCCCCCGCCTCGACGCAGGTCGCGGCCTGTTCCTCGGTCAGCCCGGCGGCGCGGGCGATGCGGGTGACGGCCGGCGCGCCGAGCGAACGCAGGCGGACGGTCGTGCCCGTGGCGGGCGGCAGGGGCGTCGGCGCGGACTGGTCGAGGCACTCGGTCAGCACCAGCAGCACGGGGAGGCCGGTGATGCGGCGCGCCAGGTAGCCGATCCAGCGCCGCGACGGCTCGTCCGCGTGGTGCAGGTCGTCCACCGCGAGCAGCACCGGCCGCTCGGCCGCGGACCGGGCCAGGCACGCCACCAGCCGGTGGAGGACGAGCTGTTCGTCCGGTCCGGCCGGTGCCGAGAACGGTACGGCGACGTCGTCCGAGAACACCTGCCGGACCAGCCCGAACGGGAACCCCGCCTCCTCCGGTACGCAGCGCGCCCGCGCGACCCGCATGGTCCCGCCGGCGGACTCCCGCCGTACGATCGCGTCGAGTGCGGCGGTCCTGCCCATCCCGGCCGCCGCCGCCATCAGCACCCAGCGTCCCTCGCCGGCGCGGGCGGCGGTCGCGGCCGCCGCCGCCGTGCCGAGCACTTCGTCACGCTCCACAAGCACCTGTCACGTCCCCCTTCGATTACCCGAGCGGTTCTCGCGGGCACCCGTTCGTCCACTGGTCAGGTGGGCGGGCTCCGGTGGGAAATCATGGCGGGCCGACGGCTGCCGGTGGGCAGGGCGTCGGCCGGATCGACCGGACGGCGCCGGTCGCGGCCGGGTCCCGGCGCCGGGTCTCACCGCCGGTTCCCCCGCACAGCACCGCGGCGAAGGCCCACGTGCCACGGGGCGCCCCGCTGCCGGCGCGGGTCGCCGCCGAACGGCCGAAACTTGTCGTGCCCACGGGAGGGACCGCGTGGTCGCTCGCCGGGGCGCTGCGGCCGCTCGCGGGAACTCCGGGGCGCCGCTTTCCGGACTCCGTGGCCCGCCCGTCAGGACTCCGTCCCCGGCGCCGTCCGCGACCGCGCGGGTGTGGCGTAGCCGACTCGGCTGCTAATGATCTTGGTTGTGGCCTGCTGCTCAGCGGTACGAATCGAAGGCGGCCCACCTACCCGTCGATCAGCCCGAGCTCGGTGTCCGGCCTGCACACCGCGCAGGCCTCGACCGAGTCGGCCAGCGCCTGGCGAGCAACCTGCTCGGACACGCCTGCCGCTCCCTTGCCGGCGAGCGCGCAGGTGCCCACATGGACCTTCACGGGTGTTCGGGTGGCATCCAGACCGCGCTGGATCCGGTAGGGCGGGGGAGGGGGCGGGGCGGTCCGCCGCTGGATCTCCCGGCGCCGGGCTTCGGCTGCGCGCGCCTGGCGGACGTATCTGAGCTGCACGGTCAGATACGTCTCGATGTCGGCCAGCCGCTCGTCGTCGGACGGGTACGGGGGCGGCAGAGGTTCGGACACGGCGTCGGTCCTGTCGGGGTCGTCGGACGGAGGCGGGCTGTCAGGCGGCTTCAGCGATGTCGAGCACCGCTGCGGCTGCCCGCGTGACGTGCTTCAGCTCCGAGCGGGCCCCGGCACGCCTCTCCGCCTCGACCTGCTGCCAGAAGGGGTGACCGCTGACGGTCATGGACAGCTCCACGCACTGCTTACGGAGTCTGGCGACGGCTTCCTTCTCTTCCTCGGTCCAGCCGGGACTGGCCTCGCGACCGCCGGTGATCTCGTCCGTGTGCGGATGCTTCGTGCCGGCCCATCCCGGCAGCGGCTCCACACTCCACGGCAGCCTGCCGCACAGGGCGGCCAGCTCGGCGGTCGCCTGGTGCAGGCGGGTCTGCGCAGCACGCAGATCGTCGGGGAACGCAGTCTCAGCCATGGCTAGAATAGTACGCCCGTTCGATTAGTGGTGGGGGTGGGCGCCGTGCCCTCGGCGAGGTGCCCTGGGGTGGCCGAGACGCCACGTTCCGGACCCGCCCCAGACCCCGAGCACGCTCCCCTCACCTGGTGACCCTCGGCGTCGCCCGGCAGGCGGCCGGTGTTCCCGGTGGCACTCGTTCGGATTCGCCCGCGTTGCCGGGGCCGTACGCCGGTGCTGGAGTGGGCCCCACGGCCGCGGACGCAGGAGCGCTGCCAGGACATGGGACGAGGACGGGTCATGGGTGGTGATACCGCCGGCGTCCGGAGGGCGGACGCCGAGGACGGTGCCGACGCGGTACGGCGGCTGAAGGTGACCGGCGGCAAGGTCTACGCCAGCGACTTCAGACCACGGGACCTCGCCGCCGAGGGCTGGCCCGCCGAATGCGCCCACGCCCTGCTGCTCCGCAGCCGGTACGTGGACCGCCCCTTCACCGGCCTGGACCTCGCGCTGCTGCCCGCCGGCCTCCGGCCCGACACGGTCGTGACCGCGAGCGACCTGCCCGAGCCGCCCTACCGCAACAGGGTCTCCACCGACCAGGTCCAGGCCCTCCTCCCGGCGGGCGAGAGGGCCGACTACCTCGGCCAGCCCGTCGCCATCGCGCTCTACGACGACTTCGTCCGGTTCCGGCGCGCGGCCCAGGAACTGCGCGAGGACCCCGGTCCTGTGGTGTACGGGCCGCCGTCGGCCGGCCAGGACGAGCACCGGAGCATCGAGGCCGAGCTTCACGAGTGGACCAGGCGCCGGTTCACCGGTGCCCACCGCCAGAGCCACTACCTGCTGGACCACACCACACCCACCGGATACTCCTACTGGAACCGCGGACGCATCCAGACGTTCGACGGGACGTCGTTCATCCGTGACGGCAGGCCCGACACCGAAGCCGAGGACCTGTACCGGGCCCTCGAAACCCACCTGGCGGACGAGGCCGAACACCTCGTCGAGACCACGACCTTCACCCAGCAGACCGACCCGGCCTTCCTCGAACCCGAGGCGGGGCTGGCCTGGCTCGACCGCAGTACCGGCGTGCTGCACATGCTGCTCGGCACCCAGTCGCCGCACAGCGACGTACCCGACATCCTCGACCTGCTCGGAGGCCGCGCCCACCCCACCGTCCGGAGCGTGCGGCTGACGGCGGCCGAATGCGGCGGCGGATTCGGCGGCCGGGACAAGTCACCCTTCCCCTTCTACCTCGCGCTCGCGGCGGTCTTCTCCCCCGTACCGGTCCGTCTCGCCTACGACCGGCGGGAGCAGTTCCAGGGCGGGCTCAAGCGCCACGAGTCCGCCGTGCGGAGCTGGATCCGCGCCACTCCCGACGGGCGCATCGACGCCATGCGTTCCTTCATCGTGCTGCGCGGCGGAGTCGAGGCCAACCTCAACGGAGCCGTCCTCGGACTCGCCGCCCTCCACGCCACCGGCCCCTACCGGGTCCCCCGCGCCTCCGTGCACGCGATCGTCCTGGAGCGGGCCATCCCCCCGGTGGGGTCGATGCGCGGCTTCGGCATCCCCCAGGTCGCGTTCAACGTGGAGACGGCACTCGACCGGCTCGCCGTACGCCGGCTGCGCACCGACCCGATCCGCTTCCGCCTCACCAACGCGCTGCGCCCACGCGGCGACGACGGCCCGGACGACGTCGACCTCGCCGGGACCCCCTTGGGCTTCCACGTCGGCAACGCCGAGGTCTGCGCCGCCGCGCTGGAGCACCCCCTGTGGCGGGAGCGCGACGAGCTACGCGCCCGCGCCGTCCGCCGCGGTGACGGCACCCTCCGCGGTGTCGGCTTCGCCTGCTGCATGGAGGCGTACGGAACGAGTCAGGACAGCGTGTACAGCGCCGTCCACCTCACCGACGACGGCCGCGTCGAGGTGTGGGGGCAGACCATCGACATGGGGCAGTCCGCACGGCTCGCCCTGGAGCACGCCGCACACGGCCTGCTGGGGGCACCGGCCGTAGCCCGGCTCGGCGTCGTGGGGCCGTTCGAACGGTTCGCCAAACGTCTTCGGGACCGAGGACTGCACAACCAGATGAAGATCTCCCTGTCGCACGGGGCCAGCAGCGCCTCCAAGACGGCGTTCTTCCACGTCCACGTCCTGCGCGAAGCCTGTCTCGCCCTGCTGCGCCTGCGGCTGCTTCCCGCCGCGCGGACCCTGCTCGGTGAACCCCGCCTGAGCGACGAGCAGCTGATGGCCGCCTGGCGCGACGGTGCTGTACGGCTGGAGGGCCGCGACCCCGTCCCGTTGTCCGCGCTCGTCCGTGAACTGCGCCGCACCGGACGCGAAACCTATGTCCTGGCCCACGGCTACTTCTGCAACGGCTGGTCGCAGGCGACCTTCCGGGTCGACGGGGTCGAGCACACGGCGTCCGTCGACGCGCTGGCCCTGGGACAGGGGCCCTTGGACGACCCCCCGGCGCTGGAGCCCCACGGCCCGCTGCGGCCACCACCCGCTCGGGGCCCCGGCGGCGCGATCGTACCCCGCTCCCTGTACGCCGCCGCCGGACACCTGATCGGCGTGGAACTGGCCCCGCGCCGGGGCACCCTCCGCGTGACGGACGCGGTCACCTTCCTGGACGCCGGCGACGCCCTCCTGCCGTCGGCACTCGAAGGACAGATCGAAGGCGGCCTGGCGATGGGCATCTCGCACGCGCTGCACGAGGAACTGCCCGAGGAGACCGGCGCCGGGCCGTACGTGAACCTGGACCGCTACCGGCTGCCCCGCTACGCCGACATCGCCGGCATCCACCGCGAGACGGTGCTCGTTCCCCTCCCTGACAGCGGCGCCCTCGGGCCTGGACAACCGGCCATGCGGCACAAGGGGATCGGCGAGGCCACCATGACCAGCGTCGGTCCCGCGATCGCCAACGCCGTCGCCCACGCCCTGGGCCACACCGACGACCGCTGCTGGCCCACCCGTACCCCGATCCGCCTCGCGGATCTGCCCCTCCCCACCGATGGACGGCCGTGATGCAGGAACCGCAGACCGAGCTGGACGTCGTCGTCAACGGTGTACGGCACCACGGACGGCGGGTAGCGGGCGACATGTCGCTCGTGCACTTCCTCCAGGAGGACCTGGGGCTCACCGGCACGAGGATCGGCTGCTCGATCGGCGAGTGCCGTGCCTGCACCGTCGCCGTCCGGACAGAGCCGGGACTCCCGGCCGTGACGCGCCAGGCCTGCATGACGAGCATGCGGCACGTGCGCGGCTGGGAGGTGACGACCGTCGAGGGGCTCGCGAAGGACGGTGCGCTCCACCCCGTCCAGCAGGCCTTCCTGGACCGCGACGCCTTCCAGTGCGGCTACTGCGCGGCCGGCTTCGCCGTCGCCGGCAGCGTGGTCACCGAGCACGCGCGGACGTCCCGCGAGGAAGGAAACGCCCTGGACGCGGACGACCTGGACGATCTGGTCGCCACGGTCCTCGGCCCGCACGTGTGCCGCTGCACCGGTTACGACCGGTACGGGGAGGCGGTGCGGGCCGCCGCGGACGGACACCGTACGGGTACGCTCCCCGCCACCCCGGAAGCCGACGCCGTCACCCCACCGGAGGCCGCGCCCAGCACCGCGCCCGAGGCCCGTCCCGGGCCCTCGCCCTCATCTGAAGTCGCGCCCCGACCGGCCGCCGTCCGCACCAGCACCGGTGCTGCCACCGGCACCGGCACCGGCACCGGCTCCCGCTCCTCGGCCGCCGCGCGCCCGCTCACACCGGGCGAGGCCGAACACCTCGGCTACACCCCCCTGTTCGACGATCCCTCGCTCGAACTGATTCGGTTGCTGCGCGACGGCGCCGAGATCGAGCACTCGCTCCTCGTCCAGTACCTGTACGCGGCGTTCTCGGTGAAGGTACCCCGCTTCCTGTCGCTCGCCGGCTGGCCCAGCCACCGCTACGGGGGGCGCCCCCTGCATCTGATGGGGGTGGCCATCGAGGAGATGACTCACCTCGACATCGTCAACTCCCTCCTGGTCGCCCTCGGAGCCGCCCCGCACCTGGGACGTCAGCAGTTCCCGTACGAGCAGGACATCTACCCCTTCGACTTCGCGCTGGAGCCGCTGAGCCAGTACAGCCTGGCGAAGTACGTCTACGTCGAGGCATCGCCCCAAGCGGTCGACCCCGAGCAGCAACAGACCCCGGAGGACCGTGCGTTCGTCGCCCGGCTGTACGAGGTGCTCGGCTCGGGCCCCACCCCCACACCCCGGCCCAACCAGGTCGGCAGCCTCTACCGCAAGGTCACCCGCGTACTGGAGCTGCTCCGTGCCCGGGAACCGGACCGGCTCGACTACCCCACCTGGACCGCCCGTCTCGACCTGCTGCGCGAAGAGGGCGAGAGCGAGCACTTCGTCCTCTTCCGCGCCCTGTTCGAGGGGACACACCCAGCTCTTCTCGGCGGCCAGGACGTATGGAACCCCGCGAGTCCCGACCACCCGGTCGTCCCGCTGCACCTCGCCACCGGTCTTCCGCCGTCCGGTGAGCCAGTGCCGGACGAAACCGTCCCCGTGCTGCGCCATCTGTCGAACCTGCACTACTGGGCGGTCTGCATGCTGCTGGACCAGTCCTACCGGCGCGGGTCCCGATTCCACAGCGCGGCCCGCCGCCATATGACCGGTCCCATGCGCTCCCTCGGCACGGCCCTCGCGCGGAACGGCGAGGGAATGCCCTTCGACGCGTTCGTCGCCGGGTACGCACCCGGGCGCGGTGACGCCGAGAACCTCGAGCTGTGCCGGGGGATGGTCCGGCAGATCGTCCTGGCCCAGGAGCGCTGCGCCCGCCACCTGCCACCCGACTACGCCCACACCTGCGCACGGGAGACGCTGTGGGAGCTGTCGGTCGCGTGAGGCCCCGGCGCCGACGGGGGCTCGCCTCCACGGCGTGATGGGTGGCGGGGCGTACGCCGGTTGTCGACGACCGCGGCGGGGCGACGCGCGGCCACGGGGCCGCGGGCGGATCGTCAAAAGCCGTCTGCGCGTTCGCGAACGTGGCATCCGGCCCGCCGCCCCCCTCCAGGCCCCCGCGGGCGGACCTGACCTACGCCGAACCCGGCAGGGACGGGCAGCGCATCACCTGGGAGTGGACGGCGGGCAACCACGACCAGCCGGGCCGGCAGCCACTGGATCAGTGCTCCGGTGCGGGGACAAGACGCCACCCTGGAACGGCTTCGCGCTGACCGGAAGCTCGAAGAGGCCCCGGCCCGCGGGTCCGACCCACTGCCTCTCGCCGAGGTCTTCGGGCTCGACGAGAAGACCGCGATACGCTACGCGGACTCCGCACGAGCCCTGTTGGAACAGGCCGCTGAACAGCACCTTCGATGAAATCTTGCTCGACCCGGACGCGCCGTGAAGGCAATCATGGACGAGTGACGTCGACCGAAGCAGCAGCAATCGATCTACAGGACCATGCGGCCCTCTGGAGCATGGGGGAAATCCGCGCGAGCGAGGTCGTGAGTGCCGCCTGTGATGCGCTCGTCGCCGGACTCGACACCCCCGGCCTTCGAATCCTCGCCGCCTGCACACACGCCGAGGCGGACTATGACGTCCACGACCTGCTTCCCGCAGCTCTGGACGAACTCGGCCTCACCTTCTATCCGGTCGGCAGCGAGGCCGGCCAGGAAGCCGCCGCCCGAGCCCTCGCACGCCGCTTGCTCGCCGGAGAGCTCACGCCTCGGGAGTTCACCTTCCGGATTCATCAGCGTTATGGACATGAGCTACCCCTGACCGAGCGACTCGCTGAACTCGACGACGAGTACGACATCCTCGAATACGGCGACAGAACCCTGGACCAGATCGATGCCGAGGTCATGGCCGAAGCCCGCCACCTCGCGGCCCACCCCATGGTTCCCGTCCAACGTGCGGATTCGCCCAGCTGATGCCCATGGACCGACACGCGAGTGCCTGCTGAACAGCCTTCGGTTTCCCTGAACCCACGGGCCTCTGGCGGCGGTGGGAACATCCGGCCGACCACTCTCCCGGGCCGCGGGCGGGTACCACTGCGAGGCCGCACGCAGCCACGGAAGACCGCCTCCGTCGTCTCGCGCGTCTTGCTACTTCCGCCAGCCCCACCTCGCCGTGCGTCCCGGTGACCGCACCGACTTCCAAAGCGGCCACCAGGTCGTCGGCTTCGGCCGCGGGAACACCCTGGTGTCCTGTCTGGGCCCCTGACCGGTCTATAGCTCGAATTCCAGGTCGAGGAGGTCGGTGAGTTCGACTTCGAGGCCGTGGGCGCGGTGGCCGTTGTCGCGGAAGTAGACCTCGCCCAAGGCCTCGGCGGCGATCTGGCGGAGCTGGTCCTCGGTGAGACCGGCCTCCTGGGCCGTGAAGAGGCGGGCGGCGTGGCGAGGGGGCAGGGCGAGGGTGAGGTGGCGCACGCGGGCGTCGTCGGTGCTGCCGGGTGCGGCGGTGTAGCCGAACCGGGCCTGAACATCGATCATGATGCCGGCGGTGGTGGCCGCGGCCTGCCTCGCCCTGGCCCGGATCTGCGGCTGCCAGCGCACGCGGACCTCACGCTCCAGCCGGTCAGCGAGGTCCGGCCGGGGCCTTCTGATCTGGTTTCTCACGTAGCGTTCGACGGTGCGCCGGCTGATGCCGAGTAGTTCGGCCACGCGCCGGGTGCTGCCCTGGTGCCGGCGGACCAGGTAACGCATCTGCGCCCCGGCGGACTTGGGGACGGGGCGGGTGAACGCGCCCTGCACCGCCTTGTCGAGTTCTTCCCCGACCATGACCATCGCCTGTGACGCTCCTTATTCTCCGGTGTCCTTGGCGGTGACCTCGCCGGTCTTGATGTAGCGGGCGAGGTTGGCGACATGGCCGTCGGCGCCGAGCTGCTCGAGCACGTCCGCACCCCACAGCACGCTCTGGGTGCCCTCGTGCTTGACCATTCCGGGGGAGACGCCGAGCCGGAAGCTGCCGGGCACGGTCTTGCCGTCGGCGTCGTAGGGCAGGACGTCCAGGGGGCTGGGTCCGTCGGCGGCGTACACGGCGCAGTCCGACAGGACGGCGACCGGGTAGCGGCCGGTAGCCGCGGCCAGGGCGACCATCTTGCGGTGCATGTTGATCCGGGCCCGGGAGATGACGGCTGCCCGGATGTCCGGCCGCCACGTCGGCCGGGCGAGGGCCGGCCAGGCCTGTCCCGGTTTCCAGCCGCCGCCGCGCGCCTTCTCCTGCAGCTTGCCGATCCCGCCCTTGACGGTCATCTTGATCGCGCCCAGGACCAGGGCCAGCTCCGGATCACGGCTGCGGTAGTCGTCCATCGCCGTCAGGAACTCGGCCGGGGACAGCTTCTCCGGCACACCCAAGTCCGCCATGGTGGCGACGTAGGCGTCACGCAGCCGCTTGTACCAGCCGTCCAGGAACCGGCCACTGTCCTGACGTACCCAGGCCTCGAGCGGGGCGACGTCGTAGCCGAGCTCCACGGCATAGGCGACGGTCGGGGTGGCGTACCAGGCCGGACCCGCCGGGCGCTCACCGGTCGGCGTGAAGGGGCTGGGCAGCAGCGCGGCGTCGAGGTCGCGCCACTGCTTGCCGACCTTCACCCGGCCGAGGTCGACGTGGGAGAGGTCGACCAGCCATGAGCCGGGCAGCGCCGCGTCAAAGACCGGGTTGGTGACGTGGACCGGTGGCGTGGCAAGGCCGACGACGGCGCCGTTGGCGGCCGCGCCGAAGGCGAGGTTCACATCGAGGCCGACCAGATAGCGCTGCATGCATTCGGTGTCCGTCATGTCCCGCGCCCAGTCGTAGGCCTCCTCGAACAACCTCTCCTCCGGGCCGCGCAGGTGGAAGCGGGGCAGGTGGGCCAGGACGGGGTGTCCGTCGGTCGCCTCGCACGGCGCCGGGTCCATCGGCTCGGTTCCCAAGGACCCAGGCCGGTGCTCGCGGTGCCGACGGCCGTCGGCGTCCGGCTCGCCGACGCGGGTCGGCGGGTTGAGCGCGGTCATCAGATGCAGCCCCGTCACCGCGGTGGAACCCACCGGCGTCATCACCCGCTGCGCGTACACACCCAGCACCCGGGCCAGCTCCGCCGGCTCCAGGCGGGCTGCATGGCCCCAGGCGCGGTCGTCCAGTGCACGCCAGGAGGGGATGCACAACTGCACGCACTGCCGACGGCCGCCTTGGGCAGGGCGGTAGATCCGCGCCCACGGTCCCAGCCCCCGCTTGGTGAGCTGCCAGTCGGCGCGCTGAAGCTGCTTGATGACCTTGTGCCCTTCCGGGAGCCGCCCGGCGAGCCGTTCGGACTCCGACAACGCGGCGGGCAGGCCGTACCGTTCACACGCGGCCTCGGTGAGCACCAACAGCGGGTCGGCGTCCTTGCCCGACCCGTGCAGCCTCTCCGCCCCGAGCTGCGCCTCGGCCAGCGTCCACTCGACAAGGGCGGGCAGGGACTTGGCAGGCACGTCCAGGATCAGGCCGCCGACGCCGTGACCGGTGACGTTGCGCTCCGCGTCGGCGTCGAGGACGAGCAGCGGACCGTGCGGGTACGCACTCCCCGGCGCGGAGGTGCCCGCCGTGGCGGCCTTCTTCGCGCCCGGGCGACGCGGGGTCTGCGACGGCCGGGCGGCATCTTGCGGTGCGGTGGCCGGTGCGGCAGCGGCGGCGGGGGAATCAGCCTGGGCAGCCTCGGGTGCCTCGTCCATGGGCGGCACGGCGGGTACCGCGTGCGTCTGGTCTGCCGGCTCGCCGGGTGTCTTCGGCGCTGGGGGCTTTCCCTGTGGCGCGCCGGCGCTCTCCGGGGCGGGGTAGAGCTGCGCGAGCTGCTTCAGCAGGCGGGCGTACGCCTCCCGCTCCGGCGGCCGCGGCTCGCTCTTGCCCGACTCCCAGCCGCCGATGGTCGCCCGCCGCACGCCCAGGGCGGCGGCCACCTCGTCCAGGGTGAGCGCGTGCGCCTGGCGCAGCCGTCTGCGTTCCTCGGGCGGCGGCAGCGGGGACCGGGACGCGACCAGAGCGTCCACCGCATCGAACAACTCGGACATGGGGCACCTCCGCCGCCAGCCTACCCCACCAGGTGTACATATCACGCACATATCCCGTACCTTTCGCGTACGGACGGGGTCGGTGGTAGCTCGGGTGGCCCCGGTTTCGGCGGCCTGGGCTGCCTGGCCCCGGCCGTCTGGGGCGGGGCGGCGGTGAGCTGCTGGAGGTTGTCGGCGAGGCGGTTGAGCGTCGCAGCGCGATGATGGTGCGGGCTTGGTCGGTGAGGTTGACCAGATGTGCGGCGGGCGTCGTGCGGCGGGCGTCGGGTCGGCGGGTGGGAGCGCTGAGGCCTCGCGTGATGGATCCCTTGGGAGGGGCAGGTGCTGGGCAGGCAACTAGGTCGACGGGGATCAGTGCGATGGCCGATCATGTGCTCATGCCCCTGACAGAGACCCTTGCCCGAGTCGACGCAGACCTGGCCGCCGGCCGGGTTCCTGTTGCCCGCCAGCGTTTGCGTGGTCTGGTCTCGTCCTTCCCCTGCGACCTGACGCTCCGTCGGCGTCTGGCCGAGGTGTACCGGCTCTATGGCGATGCCGCCGAGGCCGGGCGGTGGATGTACCTGGAAGAGGACCGCAACGCCGACGAGACCGCCGCCTTCGAGGCGCGGTACGGGTCTCCCGCGTGGCGGATGAAGGCACTCGCCTGGCGCGGCCCCGAGGCGATGGCTGCTACCTCCTTCGCGGAGAAGCAGCTGGTCGACGTGCGGACCGCCTGCGCCGAGGAGCTGGGGCACCGTGTCGACTGGGAGGACCCCGCCTCCTACCTGGACGGCCTGGAGGACAAGTACGAGGAGGCGCCCTCCGGGCCGTGGACGTTCGGCGGTGTGCTGGCGGGCGGTGGCTGCCTGATGGGGGCCCTCGCGTTCCTCGCGATCTGGGTGAAGGGAGTCGTTGCCCTCTTCGACTGAACAACGCCTGCCTCAACCACGCCCCATGCGGGCCCGGTGACCGACACCAGGTCGCCCAGGCTCGCAGCCTGATGGAGTGCACCGGCCAGCTTGCCACCTTCACCCGCTCGATGCGCCGCATTCCATGCACGAGCCACGTGGCGCAGAGGTACATCGACGTCGTCAGGGGCTGGAGCAAGAAGCCCCCTGAGGTCGCGGTGGCGGGGCGCGTGAGGGGCGCCGGGGTGGAGGGCGCGCATCGTCCTGTGAGCTGCGTCACTCCGTGTTCCGCCGCTCCGTGCCCTGTGCCTAAGGTGGGCGCCGCGTTCGGCCGATCCTGACCAATCGGTGCTGAGCGCACGTCATTTCGGCGGCCGGGGGAACACCGTCGCCGGTAGGGGGAGGGGTCCGTCCGTCATGCCTTCACATGCGCCGCCCGCGTACGCCGGGCTTGTCCGCGCCGTGCCCGCGCAGGCCTGACGGCCGCCCTGGTCCACACCCGTTCCTCCATCTTTTCCACGGCCCTTCGGCCCGCCTCTTCCCCGAACGGAGAAAGGGACCCCCTTGCGTCCCAGACCAGGGTCGTTCAGACCCGGCATCAGAAGATCCCGCTTCCTCACACCCGCCGTCACCGCCGCCGTCGCCATGGCGGTCGTCGGCGGCCCGGCTGTCGAGCCCGGCCTCCTCGACCGGGCCGAACCGGCCGGCAACTCCTACGACTGGTATGAGGACACCGCGGCCGAGCAACTGCGGCAGGACCAGTGCCTGATGGCCGACGTGCTGCGTCTGGGCGGTCCGGCCATGGCCGCCACCGCCCAGGACGGGCTCAACCAGCCGGCGGACAAGCTCCACGCGCTGGCGGACCGCAAGCACTGGCAAACCACGCCCCTCTCGCAGGCGTACGCGAAGGACCGCGCCGCCGCCGACAAGGAACTGGAGGGCATCTTCGCCCTCCGGGAGAGCTGGAAGAAGCCCCTCGCCGGGTTGTCGACTCCGGCCGGTATCAACGACGCCACCTTCCACTGGCCGCCGGGCACCAGGGAGGGGAAGGACTTCCACACCCAGACCGGTCTGACCCAGTGGATCGCGGACCGGTTCTGGAAGAGCGAGAGCGCCTTTTACGAGGACCCCACCCCCCAGGCCGATGAGAAGACCCGCAAGGCCGTCACCGACCTGGGCAACCCGCTCTACGGCAAGGACCCCGACTCGACGACGAGCACCGACTGGACCCGCGACGTCGCCGAGAACGAGGGCTTCAAGTGGCTGAGGGACAGCACGTTCGAGCCCACCGGCGCGGACAACGCCCGGCTGTTCCTCTCCGCCGGCGGTTTCCCCCGTACCGCCCCCGCGCCCGGCACCGCGGAGTTCCGCATCGCGGTCGAGGAGATGAAGACCCGCTACTCGACCTGTGCCTGGCGTGACGCGCTCGACCCGAACAGTGTCCTCGGGGAGATTTCCGCGACGGCGGCCACCGAGTGGCAGCAGGAGATCGCCTCTCAGGCCACCCAGCGCAACCAAGTCGTGAACGCCGGCAAGGACGCCACCAAGGCACTCGCCGCCGGAGCCGAGTCCCTGGGCCAGATGCTGGGCCAGTCGTGGGTCGCCGACCACCTCACCCGCTGGCAGGACCACTGGTCGGCAGGCGGGGTCGGCTGGATCGGCGACGCCCCGGCCACGATCGGGCTCCAGGCGGCGCCGGGCAAGTGCCTGGACGTCCAGGGCGGCGGAACGGCCGACGGGACCCCGGTCCAGGTCTACACCTGCAACGGCGGAGCCGCGCAGACATGGACGATGGAAGGCGACGACCACGGTCTGCACCTGCGCAACAGCAAGTCCTTCAAATGCCTTGAGGTGGCGGGGAACGGCAAGGCGGACGGCACAAAGATCCAGATCGCGCTGTGCAACAGCTCCCCGGCGCAGACCTGGGCCTACACCCCCCGTGCCACCACGGAGCTGAAGCACGTCGGCTCGGGCAAGTGCCTGAACTTCCCGACGTACGACCCCGGCAAGGACGCGCTGCTCGCCACCTGCAACGCGACCGGCCCGCAGAAGGTCACCATCAAGCCGTCCGGTCACAAGGGCGAGGTCCAGCCCAAGGCCCACTTCGACCAGGCGACGAAGGGCATCGCGGACGCCCAGGCGGGAGCGAAGAAGCAGCTCGCGCTCCTCAAGCAGCAGGCGGCAGCCGCCAAGGCCGCGGCCGCCACCTCCGACGCTGCCGTTCAGGCCGCCTACGCCACCGCCGACAAGAACGGCGCGCCGCGTGGCCGCGGTCTGCTGGTGGGGCTGCAGAAGGCGCAGGTCACCAAGGGTGCCGCCGCCGCGCTCGACGCGATGGTGAAGGCGGGCGAGACCGCCGAGGCCGCCACCCGGGCCGCCGCCGGGAACAGCCAGACCATCACCCAGCGCGCGCTCGCCCAAGCCGCCCAGTCGAAGGCCGAGTTCCGCAAGGAGGCCGCACATACGGCCGAGTTGCAGGCGAAGGCCGCCGCCGACGCGGCCAAGACCCACCGCGACACCGCGAAGAAGGACAAGGAGACCGCCGAGGCGCGGCTCGCCGATGCCCTGAAGGCCGAGAGCAGTGCCAAGGCCGCCGCCGCGGAGGCGCACGCCAAGCGGCTCGCCGCCGAGGCCGAGGAGGCCACGGCGAAGGCGGAGAAGGAGACCGCGGCCGCCAAGCAGGCCGAGGCCGCCCAGCACAAGCGGAACGCCGAGGCGCAGGCCGGCAAGGCCGAAGACGCCAAGAAGGCGGCCCAGTCCTCCGAGGCCACCGCGGTCGAGAAGAAGAACGCCGCCGTCAAAGCCCGTGACCACGCCAAGGCCAAGCGCGACGACGCGTGGGAGGCCGAGCAGAGGTCCGACGCCGCCGCCGCCAAGGCCGCGGCGAAGGAGGCGTACGCCCAGGCCCACGAGTCCGACAGCAACGCCCAGGAGTCCCGGGCGGCGGCCGATGCCGCCGCGGCGCACGCCGACGACGCGGAAGCGGCGGCACGCGCGGCACGCGGGGAGGCCGACCTGGCCACCCAGGCGGCCGCTGACGCGGACGCGGCGGCCACTCGCGCCGAGGCGGCGGCCAAGCGGTCACGTGCGAACGCGGACGACGCCCAGGCGGCGAAGCTGAAGGCCGACGCCGCGGTGCGGACCGCGACCAGCGCCGCGGCGGACGCCATCGCGGCGAGCGACCACGCCGCCGCCGAGGCCAAGGCGGCCGTCGCGCTGGCCGACGAGGCCGAGCGCCTGGCGAAGACCGCCAGGACCCAGGCCGACGCGGCGTTCAAGGAGGCCGCCAACGCCCGGGCCGCGGCGGCGAAGGCCGCCGGCTTCGCCCACGTCACCGCCCAGGCGTCGGTGGACGCCGGCACCGCGGCCGCACAGGTCGCCAAGCCCGCGAACGACGCGATCCAACTCGGCTCGCCCTACGTCACCACCGATGCCACGGCGGGGCTGGTGGTCCTGACGGGTCAGGCGTCGAAGACGATCGCCGAGCAGCAGAAGGCCGTCGCCGCCGCCCACGCCAAGAACGCGAAGGACGAGGCGGCCGCCGCCAAGGCCCTCGCGGACGCGGCCACCGGAGACGCCAAGCAGGCCTACGCGCACGCCGCGAACGCCGCCGCCCACGCGGCCGACGCCCGCGGCTACGCAAAGGAGGCCCTCGGGTACGCGGCCGACGCCGCGACCGCCGCTTCGGCGGCCACCGCATCCCTCGCCCGTACGGTCGAGTACGACAGGAAGGCCGCCGAGGACGCGGCAGCCGCCGACAAGGCTGCCGGGCGCGCCGAGGGGTACGCCAAGGACGCCCGCGCTTCCGCCGACCAGGCCGCCCTCGACGCACAGGGCGCCCGCGAGGCCGCGGCCCGGGCCGAGCAGGCCGCCAAGGACGCACGCGCCGCCGCCAACCGCGCGGACGCCGCCGCAACCGAGGCGGAACAGGCAGCGAAGGACGCGGCCAAGTACGCCAAGGAGGCCCAGGAGGCGGCCGACAGGGCCGAGGCGAAGAGCAAGAACGACCGCATCACCAGCGGCGCCACGACCGGCGAGGGCAACGTCTTCTACGTCGTCGACCGCATGGAGCCGACCGGTGAACCGGAGATCAAGCAGAAGAAGAACTGCGACCCGATCATCCACACCGGCGACTGTGTGATCACGGCCGTCCTGCACTTCACGGCCTACATCGACCTCTACCTCTGTACGGCCGAGGACTTGCCGGCCACGCAGTCCGGCTGCCCCTCGGCGTCCACGGTCTACCTCGGTCCCGCAGTGCTGAAGGACCAGAAGCAGGAGGTCACACGCACCCTCACGATGGCCGAGTTCAACTCGGGCATCGACCCGACGAAGATCATTTTCGGTGACTTCATCGAGTGCGCGAAGAAGATCGCCCCGGGTGGCGAGTCGGGAAGCTGGGCCGGGTGCGCGTGGGCCGCGACCTGGTTCATCCCCGGCAAGGCGTTCAAGGCGATCGGGGACGCGCTCCACGCGGTCAACGCCTCGCTCCACACGGGCGTCGGTGTCCGTGAGGCGTTCAAGACGCTGCGATCCCTTGACGGCCTGGACCCGGCGACGATCGCCCGGATAGAGCACACGGTCGATGTCTACGAGGACGTGTTCACCGCCTGCCAGCGGAACAGCTTCCCTGGCAGCACAGGGGTCCTCATGGCGGACGGCTCGCACCGCCCGATCCGCGACGTCCGCGTCGGCGACCAGGTGCTGGCCACCGACCCGTCGACCGGTGCCCTGCGCGCCCAGGACGTGACGGACACCTTCCGCCACGACACCGAGCGGCTGGTGGACGTCCACATGGCCGGCGGCCGGCTCACGAGCACCGCCGGACACCGCTTCCTCGTCCTCGGCCGCGGCTGGACCACGGTCGCCGAGCTGCGCGTGGGTGACCGGCTGCGCACCCCGGAGGGCACGGAGCAGACCGTGACCGCCCTGCGTGACCGTTCCGGCCTGGCGCCGCGTACGGTCTTCGACCTCACGATCGACGGACTGCACACGTTCTACGTCCGCCCCGAGGGCGAACGGACGCGTGACGTGCTGGTGCACAACTGCACCGACGTCGTCGGGGACGAGGGCATCCTCGAGGCGCACACACTGTCGCAGCACGTCAACAAGACCGCTGCCGAGATGTGGGACAAGGCCCAGACCGCCGGCGTCGCCGGACGCTGGACCAACGAGGCCACGGCCGCCAGCGCCGTCAAGCAGGCGATCGAGGAGTGGGTCAAGCACGGTGACAACGCCCAGAAGCTGGCGGACTGGATGACGAAGGAGGCCCAGCGGATCGGCAAGAAGAAGCCGTACGTCGCGAAGGACCACAACCTGTCGTTCGACTGGGAGCTCAAGGGCAAGGGGTCGCTCGGGCAGGTGTGGTTCAGGAACGGCGACCGCGCCGGCGAGGCCGCGAGCAACGGCGTCAGGGTCGTGCTGAGGTACGCGCCGAAGGTGAAGGGTCAAGGCCAGCACACGGGCAAGTACGTCGTCTACACGTCCTTCCCGCTGCCGAAGAAGCCGTAACACGGCGACCATGGGAACGGGCACCCCTCACGCCAGGGGTGCCCGTTCCGCACAGGAGGTTGATCATGGCGCACCCGCGCGAGGTCCACTACTACGACCATTCGGAGGACTTCGGGTTCAGCGGCCTCGCCGGCACGCTGTGCGCCCGTGCGGGCCTGCGGCTCGACGGGCCGGTGGTACTCGCTCTCGCCGGGGCGCAGGCCGAGGACGAGGACGACCAGCTCGGCCGGGACGTACGGCTGCTGCTGGACTCACCCGTGCCGGACGAGGTGCTCGGCGCGGTGTGGCTCGCGGCCGTACGACGTTGTTTCGACCCGGCCGAGGAGGGCATGGGCCCGCGGGCCTGGCTGCGCCGCCTCGCGGACGTGTGCCCGCCGCGCACACCGGAACGGAGCCCGTACGAGGTGGCGGCCCTGGACAAGGTGCGGCCGTCGGTGCCGGAGGAGGAGCTGCGTGCCACCGTCTCGGTGGAGATCGAGGCGGCCGCGGCCGGGCTCGAACGCTGCGTCGCCGTGCCGGGAATCGTCCCGGCGCTGTCGCGGATGGTGTGCGAGGCGGACGCCGACCTCGGATTCCGGCTGTTCCTGCGGGCGTTGAAGGCGTACTCCGTACCCGTTGCCAAGGACCAGTACGACCGGCTGGTGGCGATCGGCGAGCTGCTGGCCTTCCCCGGGGTCGCCGTCCACGAGGAGCTGCACGTGCGGTGGCCTCCGCTCGATCCGGGCCGGCGCGACGTGGGGACCGGCCGGTTCGGTCTGCCGTTCCTCGCGGCGGTGCTCACCGGGACGGACTGGCAGTACGAGGGCACCGTGCGGGAGAACACGCAGCGCGTCGTCCGCGCCGACGCCGGGGAAACCCCCGGCACCCAGGCGGCGGTCCTGCTCGACGACACGCAGCGACTGCTCGCCTCCCCCCTTTCGGGCGAGGCCGTCACCACCCTGTGGCGAACCGCGGCGGCGCGGTCGTACGTCACCGGCGCGGACGAGTTCGACGCCGACGGCCGGGCCTGGCTGGAGCAGGTTGTCCAGGAGTGCCGGGAGTACCTGGCCAAGGTCGACCCCGTCTACTCGCCCTCCTTGTCACCGGCCCGGACAGATCTGACGGAAACAGTGCTGCGGGTGGTGCACGAGGCCGTGGGCGTCGATGCGGCCGAGGTGCGGGACGTGGCGCCGGTGCTGGAGGAGGTGGTCACCACCGTGGACCCGGACTTGGGCTTCCGCTTCCTGATCCAGATCCTCTCCACGTACGAGGTGCCCGTTCCCGACGCCCGTCGCGACCGCTACCGGGCCCTCGCGCAGCGGCTCGGGTACGGCGCGGACCGCTTCGACGACTGGCTGCCCCGTCCATCGGACTGACGCAGCGCGGCCCTCTCCCCGCCCCGCCGGAGGGCGGACACCGCCGGCCCGGATGGGGCAGCCGTGCGCTGTACACACCCACCAGCCCCGCCGGACAGCCCGGGCCGGCACCCCGCCCCGGGTATGGCGGCCGGGGCTCCCCACCGGGCCCGGCACGGCCGGTGAGACGGCGGCGGTCCTGGGCGGGCGCTCCCACCGGCCGGTACGCAGCGCGCCGTGGGCGGCGCCCACGGCGCGTGAGGCGCTGCCGGGAGCCGTACCGGAGTGACGCCACTGCGTGGGCCCGGGCCCCGGTGGAGGAGCGGAGCGGATCAGTGATCACACAGCGGTGGGCCGGTCGTGGGCTCAGGCGGACGCGTTTCACGCGTTCTGGTCGCATGAGGTGATCGGCCCGGCCGGACCGGTGCCGGAAGCATCCCCGTTCCTGACCGAAAGGTCCTGTCAGCCGCGTTCGCCCTGTCAGCCGCGTTCGCCCTGCCCGTCGCGGCTCACTACCGGACCGGTGGTCGCTGCTCGGCGTCGGCACCTGGCGACGTGGATGTGCGGCATCCGGCGCCGGTGGGGGCGGCGGGCACCGCAGGTCGTCGTCGGCGGCGGCTTGCGCCCACGGCGTACTGGCGCTGCAAGGGCTGCTCCTGGACCTCATGCCACCACGCGCGCTGCCTGTATCGCCGCGCCGGAAGTCGTACGTCACCGCCGTCCTGGCGGGCGAGACGGCTGTGCGGGACCCCGGCGCTCCGCTGTCGGCGGTCGCCTGCGGCCTGTTCGTCCGGGCCGCCCGGGAGATCCTGCCGGCGCTGTCCGCCGTGGAGCAGTGATCGGCTGACGCCCAGCCATATACGGGCAGCGCTGGTTCCACCTGGGCCGCCCTGCCCCCCCCCGTCGCTTCTGGACAGGAGGGGAGAAGCCGCGCACGGGGACCGGGTGAGCTGGGATCAAACGGTGAGCTCAAGCACGGTAGTTGCCACATCGGCGGGCTTGTTGTCGACGTGGCCGGGTGGGCTGGACGTTGCAAGCAGTTGAACGCTGACGCCGGTTGAGGCGGCAGGGGACTGTCGGTGGCCGATGGCAGGATCACCGGCATGGTTTTCGTACGCACTACCCCGCCGCGGCCCGTCGAAGTGACCACGGTCTTTCCGGAGCTGGCTCCGCTGGCGCGTCCTGCGGTCCGGTTGCATCCTCGTCCCGGGTCACCTTCGAGAGGGGACAGCTCGGTCGGGGGGCCGCTGCTGTGGCCGGCTGAGGAACCGTGGCCGCACTGCGAAGACTCGCACGTGCACCGTGACAGTGGGTTCCGCCAGTCGCCGGCAGAAGTGCGGCTGGAGAGACGCAGGCGGGCCCGACTGAACCGTGATCCTCATGGTCCCGCGTTCACGTCCGAGGAGGAGGCGATCAAGGAGCAGAATGCCGCGAGGCTCGCAGAGCGCCTCGCGGTCGGCCCTCCCCGGCCCGCGGAGTGCCCGGTCCCGATGTTGCCCGTGGCTCAGCTGTATCTGCGCGACATACCTCTGATACGGCCGCCTGGTCAGGCCGATCTGCTCCAGGTTCTTTGGTGTCCCTACGACCACGATCCGGATTACAAGCCCGCGACCGCACTGTTCTGGCGGTCCGCCG
Organism: Streptomyces sp. NPDC041796; assembly: GCF_055590785.1. Lineage (NCBI taxonomy): Bacteria > Bacillati > Actinomycetota > Actinomycetes > Kitasatosporales > Streptomycetaceae > Streptomyces > Streptomyces sp. NPDC041796. Next base: position 93,829 of record NZ_JBVJAH010000002.1, on the reverse strand, counting down.
CCGCAGTCGTCGACGTCCTCGCCACACCACCGGAACCGTACGAGGCGGACTACCCGGGCTACGTGCCGGAGCCGTGTCTGCTGGCACCAGAGGCAATCACCGAGTACCCCAACAGCCTTGACTTGAGCCCGGAGATGCGGTCGGCGGTGGGGGAGTGGAGCAGATGGCAGGAAGTCGGCGTTGGCGTGGACAGCTCGTACGCGGCCTATCCGGAGGAGTTCTATGACAGCCACCTGGCTGACGCTCCCGGCTGGAAGGTCGGTGGCTGGCCCCCGTGGGGCCGCACTGACCCGTACCGCCGGTACTGCACTGTCTGTGACACCCAGATGGTCCCGCTGCTGACCATCGCCTCCTTCGAATGGGACGGCGGTTCGCGACGCTGCTGGGCGCCGTACGAAGATCAAGCAGCCGCCTACGCCGTCAGTCGTCATGCCGGCCAGAACCCGGCTCAGCCCACCGCGGTCGAAGTGGGCAGCACGGACAACATGCAACTCTACGTTTGCCCGACCTCGCCCGAGCATCCACACACCGACCTGATCCAATGAACTGTCCGGACTGTCACACACCCTCCCGTAGTCGATGGCAGACATGCTGCCGAGTCAGGGCGAGTGACAGGCTGCCTGCCTCGTCGGTGCCGATCAGCCTGCTTCGACCAATCCCACTCACCACGTCATCCACCGATCCGGTGGCGGCCAGTGCCGCATCAGGCCACGTTCGCCCGCTGCTCGTCCTCTCATGTAAGGGTGGCAGGGAAGACCCGCACCCGTCCCGACCGCGTGCGGCCGATGAAGCGCACGCTCCGTCACGGGTTCGCCGGGAGCGCGCCAGAGGTACCGGCGGCTTGGGGTGGTGGCACGCGGCCGCCACCCCGAGCCGGGGTTGTGCCGTCAGGGGCGTTGTTCCATGGGCCGCGAGAGGTAGAGACGGGTGCCCCGCGGCTTGTAGCCGATGCTCTCGTAGACGCGGCGCGAGCCCTCGCCGGAGTACTCCAGCCAGACTGATCCCGCCCCTTTCGCGAACATCGCTGCGGTCACCTGGGCGGTTACGGCGGTGGCGATGCCGCGGCCGCGGTGGGCCGGGCGGGTGCCGACGCCGGAGAGTTCCGCGGTGTCCTCGGCGGGCGGTGAGCAGGAGGCTCCGCCGGCGCAGCCGCCCTCCGCAGCGCGGACGAAGCGCACCGCTCCGCCGCCTTGCTGGGGGCGGCGCAGTCGGTCCGCGCCCTGCGCAGACGGGGCGAAGGCGCCGCCGAACGCCTCGGCGAGCGCGGCGTCCAGCGCGGCGTACTCGGCGTCGGTGACCGGGATTTCCACGCGCGGGGTGTTGGTGGACCGAGGGACCGTCACCTTGTCCGGGGTGCAGACGAGGTATTCGTGCACCGCCTCGATGGCGAAGCCGGACGCCCGCAGAGCCGGTGCCACGCTGGGTGCGGCTTCCGGCACGAACTCCAGCCGCGGCAGCAGGCCGCGCTCCTGGAAGACGCCGATCAGCGCGGTGACGTCTCGCTCGGTCGGCTCGGTTCCGGGCAGCGGAGTCGCGTAGTTGAGGTACGGGCTGTCGGTGCCGGGGTGGAAGCCCGCAACGAAACCTCCGGTCTCAACGACGACGGGTCGGCGGCGGAGGTTGGCGACGGCAAAGCTTTGGACCTGGATGTCCATGGTGGTTTCGACCTCACGAAGGCTCGGATCGGCCCCATGACGGAACTCGTTGAGTCCCGGGGGCAGGAAAGAGTGGCGGTGCGTCAGGCACCGCATCGTGGGGCCGCCGTGCGGGGTCGTGCGTGGCAGGGTGAGGCGGTTGACCGCTGCGAAGCGGGCCGCTCAGTGCCGACGGCGGCCGCTCGAGGACGCCGAGATCATTGGCTGTCGTTCCTCACCGTGTTCCGTCTGCAAGTCGCAGAGCGCGAGCCACTCTTCCACTGCTCGCCGGTGGCGCGCAAGGCGTTATCCCCAGGCCTTGGTGGCGGTCACGAATCCGGGCGGCGGTCCAGGCAGCGGCCGGCGGCACTGACAACAAAGGCGCTGACGACAACGACGCTGACAGCAACGATACTTACGGCGGCGTTGGGCCACGTCGGTGGTGGTCGGTGCCGTTGCCACGAGGCTCATGCCGACGCTGAGCCGCCACGTTCGGACCGCTGCGAGAAGAATCGTTGACAGAGGGCGGGTGCCGGTGATCTTCTGTCGCACGTCGCACAAGCGGGGGCAGTTGGGAGGGGTCCGGTCCGTGCGAGGACCGGTGCCTTGTTCCTCGTCTTGGGCATGCGCACCAATCGGCCTAGGGGAGGGCGGAACGGGATGTCTGCGAGGACGCAGTCGTGACTCTTGTGATCATCGGGGCGAACCCGACGGTCGCACGCGCGGCCGAGACACTGCCCGGCGACCTGGTGCACGTACAGCTTCCCGGAGCACCGGCCCTCGACCCGGGCATCGTCGCAGCCCGCCAGGTCTTCACGGCCGACTTCCGGAACCGTGAGACCTTTCCGTCCTTCGTCGACGAGGTGCTCGCCCCTCTGCGGCCCACGGCCGTCGTGTCGCTGACCGAGCCCGGTCTGGAACCGGCGGCCGCGGCGGCGCAGCGCCTCTGTGCCAGGGGCGTCGCCCCGGACGTGGTCAGGGCGACCCGTGACAAGTTGGCCATGCGTCGCGTCCTGGAGCGGAAGGCTCCCCACCTGAACCCCGCCTTCGCGGCGGGGGACGACCGGGAGGCGGTGGCGGCGTTGTTCGCCCGGCACGAGCGGGTGGTGGCCAAGCCCGTCGACGGCTTCGGCAGCACCGCCGTGCGGCTCCTGGAAACCGCCCACGGCCTTCCGGAGGAACTCGCCACCGCCGCCACGCTGGTCGAACAGTACGCCGAAGGGCACGAGTTCAGCGTCGAGACATTGTCGTCGGACGGCCACCACACCTTCGTCGGAATCGCCGAGAAGGGAACGACCGGCGGCTTCGTCGAGGTCAGCCACATGATGCCGCCCCCGTCCCTGGACGACCGCCGGCAGAGGCTGGTGGAACGGGCCGTCGGGGAACTGCTCGACGCGCTCGCCCTCACGGACGGCCCGAGTCACACCGAGGTCAAGGTCGACGGCGACAAGGTCACCGTCATCGAGACACACAACCGCCTCGGCGGCGACGGCATCGCGGACCTGGTACGCCTCACCACCGGGATCGACTGGCGCCGTGCCGCGCTGGGCTGGCCCGTCGGTGCAGGAATGCGCCGGGAGCCGGCGGCGGCGCCGGCAGCAGCGACCGTCTTCTTCACCGCCGCGCCCGGGCGGGTCACGGATGTCGCACCGCGGCCCCGTCTGACGCACGGGGTCATCGCGGAATGGGATGTGTCCGCACGGGTCGGCGACGAGGTGCGGCCATTGCTGTCCTCGCAGGACCGGCTGGGGATGGCGGTCCTCACCGCAGCCGGCCCCGCTGAATGCGTCGCAGCAGTGGCCGAGCTGACCGCCCTGCGGATCGTCACCACCGCGCCGGCCTGCTGAGGGCCGGGCCCCGGCCCCCCTGTGGCTCCGCCCCACACGTACCGCCCCACACGTACCGCCCACACGTAACACACCCACGTAACACACCTACGCAACAGACGACACGTAACAGATCACGCGTACCGACCACAGGTACGACCGCGCCCGCGTGAGCCCGTTCTCGCGCTCACGTCGAGATGCGGATTTCAGCCGACCAGTTCGCTTTGATCAATGATGCGGGGGACACATGTCTGTCAAGAATGCGCCCATTTCGTATGACTTCCACGGCGATGAGCCGTTCAGCACCCCCTTCCGGGACATCAAGCCCGAGGACATCCACATCTACCTCGATCTCGACACCAAGGTCGGGAAGAACACGTGCGGACAGAAATGCACGCACTGTTGGTTCGTCAACTACGAGAAGGTGTACGACAAGTCGTTCGCAATGGAGGAAGGGCCGCTCATCCTTGCGGGCCTTCAGTCGCACGGCTATCACGTCTATCCGCGTTACGTCGACAGCTTCGCCTACGACGGTGCGTTCATGCGCATCTACGGGCCGGCCAACAACCGCGAGTTCCGCCAGGAAATCGATCACAAGCCCACCGAGACCATGGAGAAGGGCGACGCCTGGACCAGCGGTCGCCCCCTGCTCGCCGACAACTACGAGGAACTCCTCGATCTCGCCGTCGAGAACGGCTACGGCACCATCTCCATCACGTACCACGGTGTCATCGGCGAGGACCTCGCCGTCACGGACCACCGCGACTACCCCATCAAGGGGGTGTTCAGCGGTGCGGAGACCGAGGAGGTTGTCCGCCGGATCGCCGCCTACAACGACAAGCAGCACAGCGGGCACGAGGCCGACGACGACGCGCCCGCGTTCCGGGTCAACATCGGCGTCACCATCGGCCGCCACAACAACGGCCGCGAGGCCCTGGAACGCTACGCCCACTACTTCAACAAGCTCGGCGTCGACACCGTACGGTTCAACAACTTCACCGACCACGGCGGCCGCCATCCCGAACTCCGCCTCAGCCGCGAGGAGGTCGAGCAGGCCTACCGCGACTTCAAGTGGCTCCACGAGAACGTCGAGCTTCACTTCCAGCTCGGCGTCAGTGAGGACTTCGGAACCTTCGGCATCAAAGCCATGGGCTTCCCGGGTCACGTCGGCTGGTGCCGGGCCGGCCGCCAGTTGTTCGCCGCCATCCCGGCCCAGGAGACCGTCCTCTCGCAGACCGAGGACGGCCGTCGCGAGAAGATCGGCGACATCGTCGGCTGCGTCAACACCTTCGAGCCCCACCTGGGCATACTCGTCCGCACCGTGACCGACGAGGGCGAGAAGGTCGGCTACGACCTGGAGTTCGACCACGAGGCGATCGAGGCGTTCACCGCCAAGCGGCTTTCGGGCGTCTACAAGGACGGGTGCTTCGCCACCGAACTCTCCGAAGAGATGGGCCTGGTCTCCCGGGTACCCCAGCGTCGCCGGCTGCCCCTCCTCGTCACCTCGCAATCCTGAAAGAACCCCACCATGCGCCACGTCCTCATCTTCGCCAAGACCCCGTACACCAAGACCCCGTACGACCAGTGGCTCGCCGGGTCCGGCATCGAGCCGGTCATCCTGACGACCACGGAATTCGCGCCCGGCTACGCGCATCTGCCGCAGGTGTACGCCTTCGACGACTACGACACCAATCAGCTCGTCGAGAAGACGGCGCTGCGACTGGCCCGCGAGCACGCCGTCGAGGCCGTATTCGCCCGCGCCGAGGCCGACGTGGTGCGGGCAGGCCAGTTGCGTGAGCTCCTGGGCCTGCCCGGGCAGCACACCGCCAGTGCCCTGGCGTTCCGTGACAAGGTGGTCATGAAGGACCACCTCTCCGGCGGTCCCGTCGAGATCCCCGTGTACCGGCTCGTCGACTCGGCCTACACGATGGTGGAGTTCGTCGAGGAACACGGCTACCCGGTCGTCGTCAAGCCGGTCTCCGAGTCCGGCTCCCTCGGCGCGTGCGTCATCCGCGACGAGGCCGCCCTGGACGCGTACCTCGCCCGGCCATGGCGGGGGACCAGCCAGATCGAGACGTTCGTCGAGGGCCAGATGTACCACGTCGACGGCCTGGTCGTCGGCGGGGAGGTGGTGTTCGTCCACCCCTTCCGGTACGTGCACGACTGCCTGTCGTTCCGGGACGACGACTGGGTCGGCTGCCTGCCGTTGTCGCCGCGGGACCCCGCGTACGACCGGTTGGTCAAGGCCACCGGAGCGGTACTGGCCGAGCTGCCCACGCCCGCGCACACCGCCTTCCACGCCGAACTGTGGATCACCCCGGACGATCGGATCGTCTTCTGCGAGATCGCCAGCCGTACCGGCGGAGGCATGATCAGCGCCATGGTCAGGCACGCCTTCGGCACCGACCTGGACAAGGAGTGGCTGTACGCCGAGTGCGGACTGCCCTCGACCCTGGCGAACCCGGTGTACCGTCCCGTCGGATGCCTGAACATCCCACCGTCCAAGGGGGTACTGGAGCACCTGCCCACGGGCGGAGAGCCGGACTGCGTCCGCGAGGTCTCCTTCACCGGGGCGGTCGGACAGGAATACCACGGAGGCGTGAAGTCCGGTCTCTACCTGGCCGGTTACGTCATCGACGGTGACACGGAGGAAGACGTGGCCGCCAACATGCACACGGTTGCCGCCTGGTATGCCGGACAGGTCCGCTGGCGCCCGGCCGACCGCGAGGAGCACACACAGTGAACACACCGAATTCTCCGGCCCGTCCGGAGCAGCCCACCGAACTTGAACTGCCGGGCCCCCTGGTGCGGGCCGACTGGCTCGCCCAGCGGCTCGGCGCCCCCGGACTCGTCGTCCTCGACGCCTCCGTGGGCGCGCACCGTGGCTCCCCGCGGCGCATCCCCGGAGCGCGGCCCTTCGACATCGACGGGGCCCTGTCCGACCATACGGGCCCGCTGCCGCACACCATGCCGGACGCCGATGCGTTCACCGAGGAACTACGAGCCCTCGGCATCGACGACAGCAGCACGGTCGTCGTCTACGACGGCGCGGGCATCTATTCGAGCGCACGCGCCTGGTGGATGCTGCGGGCGATGGGCTTCGACCGCGCCGCTGTGCTCGACGGCGGGCTCCCGGCGTGGAGCGCTGCCGGACTCGGCGTACGGCCGGAGCCCGCCGCGTACACCGGACCCCGCGGCGACTTCACCGCCCGGCCCCGCCCGGGCCTGCTGGTCGACAGCGCCCGGGTGTCGGCGGCCCTGACCGACCCGGAGTGGGCCGTCCTCGACGCCCGCGCCCGGGAACGGTTCACGGGCGACGCCCCCGAGCCCCGTCCCGGTCTGCGCGGCGGCCACATGCCCGGCGCGCTCAACCTGCCCTTCGGCGAGCTCCAGGACCACGGCGTCATGCGCCCGGCCGGCGAACTGCGCGATCTCTTCTCCGGCGTCGCGGGCGACCGGCGCCGACTCGTCTTCAGTTGTGGGTCGGGCGTCACGGCCTGCGTCCTGGCGCTCGGTGCCGAACTGGCCGGGTACGAGGAGACCGCCGTGTACGACGGCTCCTGGAGCGAGTGGGGCCTGCCGTCCCCGCTGCCGGTCGTCACCGGACCGGCCGACGGGGGAGCGGGGAACACCGGCGACGGGGGCCCGCGCCCGTGAAGGCGTCCCTCTCCGCCAAGTGGGGGACCTTCCGCGGGCTTTCGCCGAGCCTCAAGGCCCTGATCGTCCTCTCCTTCGTCGTCGCCCTCGGCAGTTACATGATCACCCCGTTCATGGGTGTGCTCATGGTCGAGGGCGTCGGTATGGACATCCGCCTCGCCGGTGTGCTGGTCGCCGTGGCGACGTTCATCCAGTTCGGCGGCAGCATCCTGGGCGGCGTCGTGGTGGACCGGCTGGGGCTGAAGGAGACGATGGTCGTCTCCCTCGCCCTGCGCACCGCGGGCCTCGTCCTCCTCGGGGTCGCGGTCCGCGTGCCCTGGGTCGCGTACCCGGCGGTGGTCCTCGTCGCCGCCGGGCCCGCGCTGTACCTCCCGGCGAACAAGGCGTACATCGTCACCAGTGTCTCCGACGAGCTGCGGCCCCTGTTCCTGGCGGTGAGCAGCGCCGCCCTCAACGCGGGGATGGGGGTGGGGCCGCTGCTCGCCGCCCTGCTGATGGGGGCGGACCCGGTCGTCCTGCTGCTCAGCGCCGCCGTACTGTTCGCCCTGATCACCGCGGCCCACCAGCTCTGCATGAAGCCCGTGTCCGGCCGGCGGGCGGCTGCCGGTTCCGCCGCGGGTGCGGGCAGTGGCGCCGTCTCCGGTGTCGACGATGCGGGTGGCGCCGTCTCCGGTGTCGCCGACGCCGGTGTCGGCGGGAAGCGGGACGGGCGGGGCGAACGGCGTCAGGCGCTGCGAGGCGCGCTGCGTCCGGTGCTCTTCACGGCCCTGGCCTTCTACCTCTACTTCTTCTTCCAGAGCTTCGTCGGCCTGTACGCGGCCGCCACCTCCGGCATCCACGTGCTGGGCTGGATCATGCTCACCAACTGCGCCTTGGTGGTGCTGCTCCAGCCCCCGCTGGCCGACCGGATAGCGCGGACCGGCTTCCGGCCCCTGCTCGTCGTCTCGTTCACGCTGATGGCGGCGGGCATGGGCATGATGTACCTGCGGGAGACTCCGGTGCTGCTCCTGGGCACGGCCCTGTTCACGCTCGGCGAGGTGTTCCTCTTCCTGCGGTGCGATCTGGAACTCGTCGAGCGGGTGCCGGGCAACCCGGCCTTCGCCTTCGGCGTCCAGCGGCTGACCGCGGGCATCGGCGGGCTTCTCGCCGGCGTCGTCGGCGGCTTCCTGTTCGCCCGCTACGAGGGTGCGGGCAGTCCGGAGACGTTCTGGCTCGTCGTGGCCGGCCAGTGCGTGGTGGCCGCGCTCGCCGCCGCGGCGCTCGGCGGCGGCCGCCGCACCCCGTCCCGCGACGAGCGCGGTGCGGATCCCGAACTGGAGGCAGTCCCATGACCGGGCAGCAGCGCGCGACAGCGACTCGGTACGTCCACGCCGGTGCCGACCCGATGCGTCAGCAGGGATACGTCAACCCGCCCGTCCACCGGGCGTCCACGGTGCTGTACGAGGACGTCGCCGAGATGGACGCCTCACAGGCCGACCCCCTCAAGCGGGCCATGCCCGTGTACGGCCGCTTCGGGACGCCCACCACCCGCGCCTTCGAGGAGGCCCTGGCCGAGCTGGAGGGCGGACACGCCTCCGTCACCACCTGCTCCGGCCTCGCGGCGGTCACCACGGCCGTCCTGGCGTACGTGCGGGCCGGCGACCACATCCTCGTCAGCGACTCCGTCTATCTGCCCACCCGCAAGTTCTGCGACTCGCTGGCCGGACTGGGCGTGGAGACCGAGTACTACGACCCTGGTGTCGGCGCAGCCATCGGTGACCTGATCCGGCCTCGCACCCGGCTGGTGTATCTGGAGTCCCCGGGGTCCACCACCTTCGAGGTGCAGGACGTCCCCGCCATCACCGCGGTGTGCCGGTCCCGCGGAGTGGTCACCCTCATCGACAACACGTGGGCCACGCCCGTCTTCTGCCGCCCGCTCGACCTGGGTGCCGACATCGTCGTGCACTCGGCGACCAAGTACCTGACCGGCCACGCCGACAGCATCCTGGGCGCCGTCGTGTGCACCGAGGAAAGCTTCACCCCCGTGCGGCAGGCCGCGATCCGCCTGGGACAGTGCGCCGGCGCGGACGACGTCTACCTGGGCCTGCGCGGACTGCGCACGCTGGGCGTCCGGATGCGTGAACATCAGTGGCAGGCGATGGAACTCGCCCGCTGGGCCACCAAGCAACCCGGCGTCGCCCGTGTCCTCCACCCGGCCCTCCCCGAGCACCCCGGCCATGACCTCTGGCTCCGCGACTTCTCCGGCGCCGCGGGCCCGTTCGGGCTGGAACTGGAGCCCCACTTCGGCCCGGACGCCGTGAACGCCCTCCTGGATCGTCTCCGACTGTTCGGCCTCGGCCACAGCTACGGCGGTTACGAAAGCCTCATCGTCCCTACCGACCCGGCGGCCCACCGCCTGCCGGGAACCTGGGCGGACCGGGGCCCCTTGCTGCGCGTCCACGCGGGCTTCGAGGACATCGACGACCTCAAGGAGGACCTCGCCGCCGCGCTGGCAGCCCTGCCCCCGCACCCTGGGTGATCGACCGGCTGGGCCCCGACGACACGGACCCCGACCGGAGCCCCGAGGCGTTGGCGTCCGACACGCTCGACGCACTGGCCCTCACACCCCCACAGGCCGCCGCTCTCGGCCGAGGGCTGGCGCGACCTTCCCGCCGAGCAGCTCCGCGAGCTGCGGCGACACAAAAACCTGACGGCCCATCCCGAAACCTGGTCGGCTACCGGGCACCCGGCCCGGTCCGCGATCGACTCGTCACCTGGACCACGGCACCACCGCTCCTGCCTTGACCAGCCCTCCAGCAGTGAGATCGCCTCAACTGAGCTCTTCAAGGCGACGTGCAGCAAAGGCGGTCGAAGATCAGAACGGAACGGGCAGGCCGGAGTCGCGCAGTCGGGCCAGAGCAACGGACATGCACTGCTGAACAGTCCTTCCGTCAGCTCGCATCCCATGGGCCAACGGGCCGCCGCTGGCGGCAAACGTCCACGCCGGCGCGTTGTCAGCCAGTCTCTCGGCGTCCATCCTGATCACGGCGTTCACACCCTGCTCGCCCAGCCACTCCAAGATCAGAAGTGTCACGTCCTCGACGCCGCGTTCCTCACCGATCTTCGGCCCACGGCCTCGGTTCCCAGTCATCACCCCGACTCTATCGAGGCCCCGGAGGTGGTCCAGGGGCCCCAAGCGGCAATTTCAGAGAAGCCTGTGTCAGGTGTCCTAAAGTTCTCGTGGCCCCGGAACAGATGCCACGACTCCAGGAGATCCACGCCAACCTCGTCGATCGCCTCTGCCTGAGGCCAAGGACCAGGGCCGGGCTCGGCGAGGTCGCCGCCATCGAGACCACCATGGCCGCCGCTGACCAGAAGCTGGATGCCATGCGCGAGAGTGCAGATCAGCCGTCCACTGCCCACCTCGGCATGCCCGACATGCGCCGCGACATCGGACGAAGCAGCGCCGAGGCTGAGAGACTTTCCCAACGGGTCCTAAGCTTCGCGGATGACTTACGAAGAGCTGTGCTGGGACCCGATAGCGGCACTTCCAGAAGGCGAGCCCGAGACGTCCTTCGGCGGGCGTTGGGAGGACCGGCTCTGGTTGAACGTTCCCGGCCCCTTCTACACCGGCATCACCGACAACTGTTGGACGGGCCGGCTGCACGCACCGCGGCATGTGCTCTACGGCGGCGAATACTTCAGTGAATATGTGTATCGCCAGCCGGCGACCACCGCCGAGGTCCTGCACCTTGTGACAGCAGCCCAGGAAGATCCGTACCGCGGCTATGCCTGCGACGGCGACAGCCGATGGACACCCGAGGCTGTTCGGGACTGGTGGCGCGACCGTGGCCGGGTCACCGAGTACGTGCAGTCACTTCTGCCCAGATGGTCATCCAGCGACAGGTCTGAGGAGCGGGAAGCCGCGGAGGGGCTGAGGGACTTTGCCGCCTACATCGCTGACGGGCTCGGCGCGGACCTCCGTAAGTACCTCTTCCGACTCGAAGAGGGCTGCTACCCGAGGGACTGCGGACCACTGCCTGAGCTCCGATAAGCAATGACGGCCAAGGGGTGCTCGGTAGCTCGCCGCCATGCGCGACATCGCGGCCCGACACAGCACCGCCACCTCGGCACGCCCGCTTTCCGCAGCGTCGTCGCGCGCATCGACTCCGAGCAGCCAAACAATGGTGCGAGGCAGCAGTCCTGAGGACGACGACGAGGGGATGGCCGTCTTCCTCTGTTCACGTGCGGCACCGCGATCACGCCGGAGCCGGCTGAGCCGGCCGCCGTTCCCGACGTCTCCGACGACGAACACGACCGGGACAAGGAGACACGCTGGGCACCCTCCATTCCGCTGGGCGGCTACGTGATCGAACGCGAGCCTGGGAATCTCCCTATGTCGGCACGGAGGTCCACCACTTCCCCGGCGGGCACATCGGACTGACCACGCACCCCGCAGAGTTCGGCGAGCTCCTGCGGAAGGCCCTCCGAGCCTCGGTCTGAGTCGCGCATGACCTGGTCAACTCCGCCGGGGCGGTCGAAGGACGTTGACATCGACCTCGGGGACCAGCGGTACAGCCATTGAGGCCAAGCAGCTGATCTCGGCCCGGACGGTGATCTACGAGGGCGGCGTCGTGTCGTTGACGAGCCGCAGAGTGGGCGTGATAGAGCGAATTCGCCGAGTTTCAGTGGTGTCTCACGCCAGTTGGCGGCCAGTTGAAGCAGGCGCTCGCTGCCGTGGCGGAAGCCGGGCGGCGGTGTGTTCGGGACCGTCGGCCACAAGGTGGTGGTGGCGAACCGGACCGCGTGCATGGCCACGGTGGCGTGCGGGTCGACGCCCCCGCCCTCCAGGGCGGCGCAGTACGTCGAGCCGGTTGACGGCGCCGAGGCGTTCATTGACGACCTTCTCGTACTCCTGTGCGCGCACGGTCGCGAGGTCATCCACGGCGGCCTGCGGCGTTCGGGTGCGGCTGGGCCTGGAGTCGCTCCCGAAGCTCGATCTCCCGTGGGGTGAGTAGGTCCTCCGGTCGGCGGATGCGTACGGGCTTGTCCCTGATCGGCAGGTTGCCGTCCGTAGCGGCGTGCTCGGCTCCGGCGAAGGCCCGGTAGAGCGAGGCGACCGACGGGGATCATCACCGCGGCGAACGCCGCCCTGATCGCCTCTCAGGCACAGGTGCCGATGGCCGCTGATCCCGACGACGGACGGCCGTCGGGACGCGGTCTCGATCGTGGTCGCCGTGACCGGCCGCGGTCGCGTGGACGGTGGTGGGCCCAGGGGGCCACCAGGGACGGCTCGTCACCCGCGCGGGGAGATGGCCTTGCTGTCGTAGACGTTGCCCGGGGTGACGACCTGGGTGATCGCGCGGGCGAGGAGGGTGGACGGCTCCTGACCCTGCCGGCGGACGTCGGTGTTGAGCATGAGGACCAGGGTGGCCTTGCGCGAGGGCAGGTACACGGTCACGGTCTCGTACCCGGGGATGGATCCGTTGTGCCCGATCCACCCGTTGGCGGGGTCGCTCTCCAGGTCCCGGACGAAGTCGGGGTCGGCGGTGTACGGGAACAGGCCGCTGCGCATGCCGGCGAGGTGCCGCAGGGTGATCCGGTGTCCGTTCGGGACGCCGGCGACGTACCGGGAGATGGGGTCGTCCAGCCGGACCCGTCCGTCGTCGACGAGTTCGAGGAGCGCGGTGACGGTGAAGGTCTTGGTCTCGCTGCCGATCCGGACGTAGGAGTCGACGGCCATCGGTTCACGGGTGCGGGTGTCGGCGACGCCCGTCGCCCGGACGTACTGCCCCTTGCCCGGCATCCACAGCCCTACGACGACCCCCGGGATGCGGGCCTGTCTGCGGACGTTCTCGATCGTCCTGTCCAGGCGGGCGGTCAGCTCGGGCCCGAGGCCGCAGTGGTGCCGGCACTCGTCGTCGCCGTGGCGGTCGGTGGCGGCGGCGTGCACCGCGGTGGGAGGTGTCGCCGCCAGGGGGACGAGGACGGACGCCGCGAGCAGGGCTGCGGCGAGCGGCCGGCGGTTGAGGATGCGTCGCATGTGGGGGCGCCTTTTCCGGTACGGGGAAGCGGACGGCCACATCAACATCCCGGCTCCGCGACGCGGGGTCCCGGTTGCGCGGCGTTCCGGCAAGTCCACTCGTTCGGCGCCATGGGTGCGGCCGCTCGCCCGTCGTTCGTGCGGCCGGTCTGCCCCGGGCGGCCGGCTCCAGCGTCAGGCCGTGGATGGGGGGCCGGGCGGCAGGTGGACGGTCATGACCAGGTGGCAGGTTCGGTGCCGTCGCCGCGGTAGGCGCGATCCCGCACACCGCCATCCGACCAGCTGGAGCTTTGCGCAGGGAGCTGGCGAGGGAGACATGGCAGAGCCATGTCGACGACGACAACGCCGCGAGCACGCATGCAGGGCGACGCGGGCCAGGCGAGATGGTGCGGACACGACCTGGGTCCTGTCGGCATGTGTTCGTCGCGAAGAGGTCCGGGACACTCCCTAGCGCCTCGTACGGCCCCTGCCCCGCGCTCCGACCCGACGGCCGGTGCCTCTCAGCGGACCTTCTCCCCTCCGCGCGGCCACCGCCTCGGGGGTGTCGTCGCGTAGGCTCGGGCCAGGGACCACGCAGGGCAGCCGGTGGACGTCGCCGGGCCTCAACGCGCCTGCGGCTGAACGGTGTAGGCGCGCAATACCGCTGACTGCCACGCCTCGCCGGGGTCTCCCACTGTGAGCCGACCGGACGGGAGAGACCGTGGTTTTCGATCCGCAGCTGCAAGCCCTGTACGACCGGCGTGCCGCCGAAGGGGCCAGGCCGCTGTACGAGATGACACTCGCCGAGGCGAGGGCGGCCGACCTGGCCGCCGTCCGGGCGGGCGCGGGCACCCCCGAGCCCGTGCGGGAGGTGTTCGACGAGCTGATACCGGGTCCCGCCGGCACCCTGCCGGTCCGCGTCTACCGGCCCGGGGTGGACCGCGGGCCCCTCCCGGTGCTGGTCTATTTCTTCGGTGGCGGCTGGACCCTGGGCAGCATCGAGACGAGTGACGCCATCTGCCGCAGCCTGGCCAACGCCGCCGGCTGCCTCACCGTCGCGGTGGGGTACCGCCTGGCGCCGGAGAACAAGTTCCCCGCCGCGGTCCAGGACTGCTTCGCGGGCCTGCGCTGGGCCGCGGAGAACGCCGTACGCCTCGGTGGCGACCCCACGCGCATCGCCGTCGGCGGTGACAGCGCAGGTGGCAACCTCACCGCCGCGACGACCCTCATGGCGCGGGACGCGGGCGGCCCCGCCATCCGGGCCCAACTGCTCGTCTACCCCAACACGGACTACTTCGCGGACACGCCGTCACGCCGCGAGAACACCGATCCGCTGCTGTTCAACGACAAGTCCGTGCAGTGGTACTGGGACAACTACCTGACCTCGCCGGAGGAGGGCCACGACCCCCTCGTGTCACCGCTCCGCGCGCCCAGCCACGCGGGCCTGCCCCGGGCGCTCGTCATCACCGCCGAGTACGACCCGCTGCGCGACGAGGGCGAGCAGTACGCCCGACGCCTGCGCGACAGCGGCGTCGAGGCCGAGTACACGCGCTACCCGGGCGTGACGCACGGCTTCTTCGCCATGGCGGGCACCCTCGACGCGGGGAGCCGCGCGGTGGAACAGGCAGCGGCGTTCCTGCGCGCCGCGTTCGAGGGCGCCGCCACGACGTGACGACCTCGCGCGCCCGGGAGCCGAGCACCCGGGCGCGCGGGCTGGTCGGCGGGCAGCGCCGACGGGCAGCACCGGCGGAAAAAGCGGAGGCCTGCGTGCCGGTGATCCGTCGCCGGTCACGTCGATCCGTCACCGGTCACGTCGGCCGCCGGCGGCCGACGGATGTTCGTCGGCGTTTCGCCGCGCGTGCCGGGCTATGCGGCCGCGTCGTCCTCGTGCTCCCGTAGCGCCGCGCGCAGGTCGGCCGCGCCGGTGAACAGCACGCCGCGCAGCCCTGCGGTGCGTGCCGCGGCCACGTTCTCCTCCCTGTCGTCCACGAAGAGGACGTCCCGCGGTGGTGCGGCGAGTGCCCGCAGGCATCACGTGTACGCGGCGGGATCCGGTTTGGCGTGACCGGTCCGGCAGGAGAACGCGCGTACGTCGAAGTGCCGCAGCCAGGCGGCGTGATGTTCTTCGTAGTGGTCGGCCAGTTCGGGCGGGATGTTGGAGAGCAGGGCGAGGCGCCGCCCGGTTGCGGCGAGTTCGCCGACGAGCGCCACCATTTCCTCGTCGACCGCGCTCCAGCTCGCCAGGTCGGCGTCGATGAGCGCCCCGACGCGTGCGGCGTCGAAACGTGTGCCCAGCGCGGTGCCCACCTCTCGCCAGTAGGCCGGACCGGTCAGGTCGCCCCGGTCGTACGGTGGGCGCAGCCGCCAGTACGCGTCCCAGAACGGCGGCGCGGGCGTGTCCGCCGTGGTGACGAGCGCCGCTCGCGCCTCCGGCGACTGGGGCAGCGCAATGACGCCGAACAGGTCGAACAGGACGGTTCCAGGGGACGTCATGGCGGGGTCACACCTTCCGTACGGTGACGCCGGCCGCGGCCAGCGCGTCGGTCGCCGCGGCTGGTGCCGTCATGTCGGTGACAACGGCGTGGAGCGCGGTGGGCGGCGCGACGAACGCCAGCGCCGTGCGGGAGAACTTGGCCGCCTCGGCGACCGCGACGGTGCGCCGTGCCGACGCCATCGCCGCCCGTTTCACGGCCGCGTCGGCGAGGTCGTAGGCGGTCAGACCGTCGTCGGCGGTGAGGCCGCAGCAGCCGATGACGGCCGTGTCGAAGCGGACCGCCGCGAGGGACGCCTCCGTGAGGGGCCCGGTCAGCGCCAGTTCGCCGGGCCTCGGCTCACCGCCGGGCAGGAGCAGTCGCACGGACGGGGCGCCGGTCAGCGCGTTGGCGGCGTGCAGCGACAGCGGCATCACGGTGACACGACGGCCGCGCAGCGCCTTCGCGACCTCCAGGCACGTCGTCCCGCTGTCGAGGACGACGGACTCGCCGTCGGCGATGAGGTCGACGACGTCCGCGGCGATCCGGCGCTTGACCTCTTCGCCCTCCTGCGCCCGCAGCCCGAACGGCGGCTCCTCGCCGCGCAGCAGCAGACTGCGCGCACCGCCGCGGAACCGTTCGAGCACCCCTTGGTCGGCCAGGATCTCCAGATCGCGCCGCACCGTCATCTCGGAGCACCCGGTGAGCCCGGCCAGCTCCGCCACGCTCAGCTCGCGCGCCTCCCGCAGGGCATCGGCGATCCGGCGGTGTCGTTCAGTGGTTCCCATGCGCGCATTGCACACGAGGTGTGTGCGAAAGTCAACGTACCGAACACTGGTCTTGTTCATTAGGCTCGCTCTCATGAACAGCACCCTGCGGGCCGCCCGCCTCGCCACGTTCGCCTTCTTCGCCCTGAACGGCTTCGTGATGGGCATGTGGATCGTGCACATCCCCGCGGTCGAGTCCCGCACCGGGATCAGCCACGCCGTCCTGGGATGGCTGCTGTTGCTGCTGGGCGGCGGCGCGTTCGCCGGGATGCAGATGTGCGGCCGTCTCACCGACCGCCTCGGCGCCCGCCGGGTGGTGCCCGCGGGCGCCGTGCTGTGCAGCGCGGCGGTGGTGGCGCCCGCCCTGGCGACCGACGCGCCGGGGCTCGGGGTCGCGCTGTTCCTGCTGGGCCTCGGCAACGGCTGCCTCGACGTCAGCATGAACACCCACGCCGTCCAGGTGGAGCGCGCCTACGGTCGGCCGGTCATGTCCGCGTTCCACGCGGTGTTCTCGCTGGGCGGCGTGCTCGCCGCACTCGTCGGCGCGCGGCTGATCACCTGGGGCTGGGACCTCGGTGTGACCCTGGCCGCCATTGCCGCGACCGGCCTCCTGGTGACCGTCGTCGCCACACCCGCGCTGCTCGGCCCGCCCAGTGGCGCCGGGAAGGACACCGGCACCACGGGTGAGGACACCGCCACCGAGGGGGCAGCGGCCGGCAGCGGGACGGGTGAGGGCGCACGCCCGGCCGGCCGGCGGCGGACGCCCCGGCGGGTGTGGGTCCTGGCCGTCCTGGCCCTGCTGCTGATGCTCTGCGAGGGCGTCGCCAACGACTGGAGCGTGCTGCACCTGGAGGACGTGCTGGGCGCGCCCGCCGCCACCGCCGCCTTCGCCTACGGCGCCTTCGCCACCGCCATGACGGTGGGCCGCCTGCTCACCGACCGGGTCGCCGCCCGTACCGGCCCGGTGTTCGTCGTCCGCTACGGCGCCGCCGCTGCGGGCGCCGGGCTGACCGTCGCCGCGCTGTCCCCGTGGGTGGTGCCCGCGCTCGTGGGCTGGGCCGTGTTCGGCCTCGGACTGTCCGGCTGCGTACCGCAGTTCTTCAGCGCCGCAGGCCACACCGACGAGGACGCGGCCGGCGCCCACGTCTCCCGGGTCGCCGGGCTGGGCTACCTCGGCATGCTGGCCGGGCCCGCCGTCATCGGCCCGCTGACCCACCTCGTACCGCTGAACCTCGCTCTGCTGCTTCCGGTGGCGCTCTGCGCGGTGGCAGCCGCAGCGGCGGGCGTGCTCCGCACCGACCCGCGACCCGGGGTCGGGGCGGCCACCCGGCCGGCGTCCGACGGGCCGACGGTCGGCACGAGTACGGCCTGAGGCCGGCGCCGCGGGCCTCCTTCGCCGGCGAGCCGTCCCGCGTCGCCCGTCCCGCGTCGCCCGGCGTCGGTTTGCCGGCACTGTCCCGTCGTCGCTCGTTCATGCGCGCAGCGATGGCGAAAGGGTGCCACGCGGGTCACTCGTGCGAGGTACACGGATTCCGGACATCGGTTGACCGGGACGGGAGACCAGGCACTCCGAGGCATACGGCGGCCTCCCCGCCAAACATCGATTTTCCGTAGTTTCCGATGATCGGTGGGCGTCGTCACCCGTTTGCCCGACCCTCCCGTCGTCCATCACCTGGTTACGCAACCCGACGACAGGGGCTCAGATCATGGCTGAATGGACTCAGATCACCGGTGCTCTCACGGCGATCTCCGCGGGATCGAGGACCAACGTGTGGGGGGTCAACTCCGCGGGCAACATCTACCGCTACAGCGGGGACGACGCGGACCCCTGGATCAACATCCCCGGCGCCCTCAAGGACATCGGGGCCGCGGCGGACGGCACGGTGTGGGGAGTCAACGCGGCAGGGAACATCTACCGCTACACCGGTGACGAGAGCTCCACGACCTGGAAGCAGATCTCCGGTGGTCTGGCGCGTATCTCGGCCGGGTCGAGGACCAATGTATGGGGGGTGAACTCGGGCGGCGGCATCTACCGGTACACCGGTAACGACTCCAACCCGTGGATCAACATCCCCGGCGCGCTGACCGACATCGGAGCGGCGCCCGACGGCACGGTGTGGGGCGTCAACTCGGCCGGCAACATCTACCGCTACAGCGGCGACCAGCCCGGCTAGGCCGCCACCGGCGTCGCCGCGCCCCCGGCGCAGGTCGCCTCCGCGGGAGCGGAACCCCCCATGGGCCCGGGCGCACCCGGCGCCCGGGCCCACCGCTCCCGCCGCGTCCACCGGTGCGCCCACCGTGCCTGCACGGTGGCCGCACCGGTCCGTCCGGCCTGCGGTACGGGTACGCGGGACGAGCCCAGCAGCCGGGCCGCCCAGGGAGGTTCAGCGGCGACGGCGGGAGTGCCAGGAGGTGCCGATACCTGCGACGTGCAGCGCGAGCAGTGTCAGGCCCAGCAGCATGACGTTGCCCGAGGAGAACGTGTCGTTGGTGCCGATGTCGGCGGCGTTGATGAGGAAGGCGACGAAGAACAGAACGGCGGCGACGATGCCCAGCATGGGACGGCTCCCTTGTCGGATGTTCGATGTTCGGATGCGCGGATGCGCGGATGCGCGCGGATGCGTGAAGCGGTGAAAGCGGCGAACGGTGCGGTGCAACGGTCCATGTGCCCCCGGAATCCGGTCGCAGACATGTTCGGGCCATCGCCGTCCCGCGCGGAGGGCGGACGGTTCCGCACCAATTCCGCCGCCGACCGACGAGTTCGCGGCGCAGGGCCGGTCAACAGGGGCAGTGGTACACCCCCTCAAGAGACGGCATGACCGAGACCGACACCCGGCTCCCGGACACGCCGGGCGCGACGCTCACTTACGACGTGCGGCCCCGGACGGTGACGGCACCGGTGGCCGGCCGCTGCTGTTGATCGGCTCGCCGATGGGCGCGGCCGGCTTCGCCTCGCAAGCCGCCCGTTTTACCGACCGCACCGTCGCACCGTGGTGACGTACGACCCGCGGGGAACCGACCGGAGCCCGCGCACCGACGGCGCCGCCCGGACGGCTCCCGAGGAGCACGCGGACGACGTGCGGCGGGTGATCGAGGCGCTCGGCCGCGGCCCGGTCGACCTGTTCGCGGGCACCGGCGGCGCAGTGAACGCGCTCGCCCTGGTGGCCCGCCACGGAGAACCGGTCGCGACGCTCGTCGCCCACGAGCCGCCTGCCGCGCGCGTGCTGACAGACAGCGCGGCAGTACTGGACGTGTGCGAGGACATCCACACCACCTACCTGCGGCAGGGCATGGGGCCGACGATGGTCAAGTTCCTCAGCACTGTCGCCGGAAGGACCTCTTGTGTAGGCCCGTGGGGTTCAATGCGGGTACGGGAAACGCTCTGTGGGACCGACTCTCAGTTGAGGTGCAGTCGGAGGTGGACAGCCTCGTTTCGGCCGGGCGAAACGTGCAGGCAATTGCTGTGATGCGCGAGCGTGTCGGTCTTCCGACGCCGAGTCTGCACGAGTGTGTTGATCTGGTGGATCAGCGCTTCAGCGTGCTGCGGCCGACTACGTGAAGTTGTGCGCGTGGTCATGCGGCGCGCCAGTTCGGGGTCGATTGCTGGTGAGCCGTCGCTTATGAGGTCATTCGGTGATGGCCGCGGCGGCTGT
Organism: Streptomyces sp. NPDC041796; assembly: GCF_055590785.1. NCBI lineage: Bacteria > Bacillati > Actinomycetota > Actinomycetes > Kitasatosporales > Streptomycetaceae > Streptomyces > Streptomyces sp. NPDC041796. Next base: position 73,820 of record NZ_JBVJAH010000002.1, on the reverse strand, counting down.
GGCTTGGTGTGGTCTCCGCCATAGGGACCAGCTCAGGGCACGGACGGCTGTTTCGAGGTGGGGTGCGGGGCGAGACGGGCGCACATGCCTGCTTCCCCCTCCTCCAGTGCATAAGCCGCCCGCGAAGCCCTCGCCCGGCGCCTGAAGCACCTGGTCAAGGATGCCGGGATCAACGGGCGCGTGCTGTCCGCCCGGTGCGGCTGGGACCCGGCCAAGGCCTCCCACATCCTCAACGGCAAGGCCGCCCTCCGACACCGACCTGCGCGCCTGGTGCGACGTCTGCCACGCCCAGGACCAGGCCCCCGACCTCATCGCCGCCCGTACGGAAGACGATGTACGAGGGAGGACGCGGATCTTCGTGAACGAACAGCCCTTGTCTGCGGCGATCCGCGGGGGCCGGGTCCTGGGCCGCCCGGGCCCGCACCGCGCGATGCCGATGCGAGCCACGACGGCTCTAACTGGGTGCAGTCGTTGACGTTGCCGGTGGTGACGGTGAAGGCGAGAGGCCGGCCCTGCCCGTCGCAGGCGAGGAGGCAGTGGCGAGGGGCCGTCCGTTCGCGGATCGGACGGGACCGCCTGCTGCCCAAAGATGCATCCCGGGTTACCGCGGGGACCAGGGGGCTCAGGACGCCACGAGGTCGGGCATTCCTTCGACCAGCACCATCACGCCGACCACGCCCCCGTCTGCCGACCGCCCGACCCAGACGGGGTGCACCCCGTCCGAGCCCACCGCGAACGCCACCAGCTCGGCGCCGGAGCCGGGCTCGCAGGTGCGGAGGAAGTAGGCGGACCCCGTGCTGTACTTCCTCGCCTCCGGATCGTCGCCCTCCATCACCTGCCGGAAGAGCCCCTGGAGCGGGCCCCACGCCCCGGCGTCGGCGAAGGCGCCCATCGCGCCGTCCGTACCGAATCCGTACGCTTCGCCCTCCCCGAGCAGCCTGGTGTCGTCGCACGGCCTGAGGGCCATCTCCCAGGACACGGCCGGGGCTTCCCCGAGGCTCAGCAGGACCGCCGTGGACGACTCGCAGCCGTCGAGGAAGGCGGCCTGCGCCTCTTCGAGCACGTGCTGCCCCGGCGGGACGGCGATGCTGAAGTGCGGCCCGTCATGGTCCAGGGGGCAGCCGACGGCCAGCAGGCCGCTCGGCACGCGCAGGGTGCCCGTCCGCCTCGGCTCCACGGCGGTCATCTCGTCGCCGTAGGGACCGGTCATGCGCGTACCGGGACGGAAGAGCACATCGAAGTCGACGGACGAGAACATGCGAGATGGTTCCCGACGCCATGGCAGGGAAGCCTCGGGCGTCCCGGCGGTGTTCACGTGCTCCCGTACCCAGTCCGGCAGGTGCTCGCCGCCCGGCAGCGGCCACCACTCCCCGAACCCTGGCCGGGCCGACCACAGTCGCTCGTCGGGCACCGTGAGCACGGCCTCCAGCGAGGAGCCTCGCATTCCCTCGGGCTGGTGCGAGATCCGTCCCGTTCCGTCGGGGAAGAGTTCCACCACGGTGCGAGGGCAGTCCCGGGCGAATTCCGGCGTCACCAGATCCGGGTAGTGCCAGCTGATCGCGCGCCGGTTCAGCAGCCGCTCCTCGTCGACCAGCAGCCTTAGTTCCGCTTCGAGCGTCCGGCGGCCCTGTTCGTCATACGCCCACACCCCGACCAAACCCGCGGCCCACGAGACCAGCCGCACATCGGCCGGCACCTCGCTCCCCGGCACCCGGTGTATCACCGCGTACGGCAGCCCCTCGGCGTCCCGCGCCCGAGCCTCCCGGGCGGACAGCGCCCGCCCGCGGTCCCGGGACGTCGGGTCCCAGCCCTCCGCGTACTCCACCTCGATGACCGTCCCCGATCCCCGCTCCATCTGCCACCGCCCGCTCGCGCCCGCTCCTGCCGAGCGCACGATAACGGCTGCCTCCGACAGGGGTGTCGGCGCCTACGTCCGCGTACGCATCCGATGGGCCGGCTCGGCACCGACCGTCTTGCCGATCAGCCCGGTCATGACCCTTCAGTCAGCGCCGACGGGTGCTACGCGGCGCCGCCCGGGCCGATCCGGACAGCAGGGGCCTTCCATGACCTGTCGAGGATGCCCAGATCGCGGAGGCCGAGAGACAACTGACCCATCTGCGAGTCAAGCAGGGCTCCGCCTCCATCCGCGCCCCGCTGAAGTGGCCCTCGGAGGGAGCCCCAGCGTCACCCGGCCCACGGCGAGCCGATCGCCGAGCAAGCTCCCGTCACCTACGGCACGGTCCGCGCCCACATCGCGCTTGCAGCGCGCTGAGAGGCGGCCATCGGTGGAACTCGATGGCCGCCACGTGTCGTACCACCTGCGATCAACTTGCCACCGGGCCCGATGGTCGACGAGTGCGCGCGAGACCGTTCGTGTAGGCGAACGCGAGGGTGCGGTCACCATCTGGGGAGCGAGCACCGGCACTTTGAACAGCGCCAGACAGTGAAGCGTGGCCGACTCTGCCTTGGCGCCGCAGAGGATGAACGCGTGCTCCGCGTACAGATGGCCGGGGTGGTCGGCGGCATCGGGGCTGTCGGCGGTTCCGGCGCCGAGTCCGGAGAGGGTAGGAAAGGTTCCTCGATCAGTGGCTCGGTGGTGTGCTGGGTGGGCTCGGTCGTGGCTTCCCTCCGGTCAGCCAGGTGGGGTTTCGGTGTGACGGCGGTGCCAGAACGGGTGGTCGGGCCACCGCTGTTCGTGGCGGTAGAAGGTGTGGCGGTTGCGAAGGTAGGCGGTGAGCACGTCGTGGACGGCGGTGGTGTAGCGGGCCAGGGCCGTCCGGTCACCGGCGAGGTGGGCGTGGACGGCCTGCCCCGCACGCATGCCGGTGTACAGGGCGGTGAGGATGCCCTGCGACGACAGCGGGTCGAAGGCGACCACGGCGTCGCCCGCCGCCGTCCAGCCGTCGCCGTGCGCCCTGTCGAGGTGGGTGGTGTGCGCGGGTGCCCGCCGGGGTGTCGTATCGGCGGGAAACGGGTGTGCTGCCGCGCGCGGGGCGGTGTGCCGCGTGCCGTCCAGCAGGGCGCGGAACCTCCCCGGTGCGGCGGCCTGTGTGGCGCCGGGCAGGTCGGCGTCGGTGTACTGGACGAGGAGCCGGCGGCCGCCGGGCAGCAGGGCGGTGTACCACCAGCCGTCGGGTACGGCTTCCACAAGCGTGGAACCGTTCGTACCGGGCGGTTCCCCGGGGCCCAGGGTGAGGTGGAGTGCGATCAGGCGGTCCAGGGTGCTGCGCCGTGCGCCGTGGGCGGTGGCGATCGCGGCCCGCCGTCCGGTGGCGTCCACCAGCCACCGGCAGCGGACGGTCCGCCGCTGCCCGGGCCCGCGCAGTACGACGGTCCAGGTGCCGTCCGGGTGCCGGTGCAGGGGGCGAACGGTGTGCCGGAGGGCCGTCTCGGCACCGTGGTCCCCGGCGCACTCGCGCAGTCGCCGGTCGAACAGCGCCCGGTCCAGGTGCCAGCCGTGGCCGTGCGGGTCGTTGATGCCGTGTACGTCTGTCAGCCGTGCGGACCCCCAGGAGGACTGGTTGGCGTGGCAGGGCTGGTGACCGGGGCCCGGGACCGTGTGCCCGGCGCCCAGGTCGCGCAGGACGGTACGGGCGACGGCCGGGAGCGCCTCGCCCACGGGCGGTGGTCCGCTCTCCTGGGCGGCGAGCAGCACCGAGCGGCCCGCGTGTACGAGGGCGAGCGCGGCGGCGGAACCGGCCGGGCCTCCGCCGGCCACGATCACGTCATACATGGTCGTCATGTGTCGGTGTCGGGCGTGCCGTTGGCCGCGTCCTCACCGAAGGGGTCGAGCTTGTCGACGTAGCCGATGGTGATCTCGTCGGTGTCGAGACCGGCGTCGTCGGCAACGGAGAGGAGCGCGTCGCGGGAGGCGGTGAGGTCGCGGGCGACGGCCTCCGGCACGTGGAGGGTGACCAGGTTCCGGTTGGGGGAGACACCCGTGAGGTCGAAGCCGGGCTTGGATTCCACCTGGATGCGGTCGGGGAACCGGCCGTCCCCGACGGTGTAGTGGCGGGCTTCGACGATGCCGAAGTGGTGCCACTGTGCCGCCGCCTGGAGCAGCTGCTCGGGATAGGCGCCCTTCAATCCACGCAGCCATGACGCGCGCCGGGCGAAGGCTGCCTCGCGGGAGTCTTCCACGCCTTCGGTGTCGGTGGGGGCCTCGGTACTGGTGGTGCCCGGTTCCTTGTTGACGATGCGGAAGTCGTCCTCGGTGAGGACGTGATTGGGGACGCGCGCGGGCCAGAAGGTGGGCAGGTGCGGATCGTACTTGGGGCCGAGCCCGGCTCCGGACTCGTAGCCGGAGCGGCAGCTCGCGGTGTCGGTCTGCCAGGGGACGGCCATCCAGCGGGTGAGGCCGCCCGGGCCCTGCGCTCCCAGGGGGCCGCCCGGCCCCATGACCTTCTCCTGGGTGAGTTCCTCTCCGTAGTCCGGCTCCCGCTGGCCGGGCGGGCGGTGCAGGATGCGGAAGGGCTCGGAGAACATGGAGGCGTACCGGATCGGCCAGGTCACTTCGCAGCCGGGGTGGAAGGCGTCGGCGAGGCAGAAGTCGAGCGCGGCGCGGTCCAGGAGCGCGGGCTGCTCTTCGACCGGGGCCTCGTCGAGGGAGCGGGGGAAGCCGGGCCAGGGAGCGGTGTCGAAGTCTCCGTCGGCCCACGCCTGGAGCATGAGCAGCTGGGTGCGAGAGAGCGTCATGTACTGCAAGGGAGAGCCGGGCCTGCGGGACATGCCGTCGCCGTAGAACCACGGCCAGGTTGGTCTTGCCGTCACGCTCGCAGTCGCGCATGGCGGTGAACACCTGACGGCGCAGTTCCCGGTGGGTCTCGGAGCGGCTGGCCAGCCGGGACAGCAGGGATGGCGCCATGAAGTCCTCGGGGCCGCCGAAGCCGAAGTGGGTGGCGAAGCCCTTGTTGACCCATTGGAGTTCGCAGAACCGGCGGAGAATGGGCTTGATGTGCTCGTCGAATGAGACCCGTGCGGGGTTGGGCAGCGACCCTTCCTGCACGAAGACGTCGTACAGCAGGTCGTAGAGGGTGCGCGGAGTCTTCACGTCGGGCGCGTAATTGGGCGGGGCGACCACGATCCAGGCCGGGCGGACGGGGATCGTGCGGCCGGCGAGCTTGAGGGTGGCCGTGACCGGACCGTCGGAGGTGTCGTCGCACCAGCCGTCGTTGTTGCCGAACGACACCAGCGGGTCGCCGTGCGGCGAGGCGGAGTGCCCCGCACCGCCGAGTACGACCAGGCGGCCCTCGTCGTCGGTGTGCATCGAGCCGAGGGGCACGTCGAGGGAGCCGAGGAAGGAGCCGCCCGTGAACTCGACGGTACGGCTGCTCGTGGCGTCCAGCACCTTGCGGCCCGGGTCGATGACCAGCTTGGCACGGTCGATGCCCTTGTTGCGGCGCGGGACCTTCTTGCCGGCCATGTCGGGGATGTCCAGGGCGAGCCGGAACTCGTACCAGGCGGCCTTCTGGTTGGCAACGTGCACGGCCCATTCGAGGCTCACCTGCGGATCGGCCACGGTCAGCTCCCGTACGACCTCACCGTTGGCGGTGTAGCCGTAGATCCGGAACCGGGCCGCCTGCCGCTTGATGGCGCCGGTGCCGTCCTTGTAGGAGCCGGGGGGTGCCGGATCCGGATCGGGGGTTTCAGGGCCGTAGTACCAGCCGTTCTCTTCGGTGCTGTTGCCCACGCGGGCGATACCGATAGCCGGGTGGATCTTGGCGTAGGCGATGTCGTCGGCCATGGGGACATACCTCTTTCGAGGGCAGCCGGATAAAGGGGTCGGGTACAGCGCAGAGGCATGCCTGCGGAATATGCCTTCGCAGTGACACTGACGTGCCTGTCTTCGATCCGCACCTCGGCTGGTCCGTGCGGGGCGGTGATCACGCCGCTCAGTGGGCCGTGCGGTGCCTGTCATCTCGCGGCCATGGAGCCTTCCCCTCCCGCGAAGAGGTGCGGTCGACCGCGCGCCATCCTGCCGTCCGTCCGGGCTGGAAGACCTGCTACAGGAACGTCCGGCGTCGGCACGGAGGATCGCTTTGAGCAGCACGGTTGCGGATACGGAGCGGACAGCGGCGTCGACTTCCGGCCCGCTTCAGCTCACTCGCGGCGCATCGGGCCGTGACCCTGATTGCAGGTCGGGACGGTGACGGGCGTTGTGTGGATCCCAAAAAGGATCTCCATTCTGCGACGCGGAGAATCCACACGGCTCAGGGACGGAAAGGATCGCCCCGGATCGGGCGGAATGCTTCCGGCTCATGGATCAAGCGGTGAGCAGTCGGGAGGCGTGCCGGATCGGCATCAACCGGCATGCCGGCAAGCTGTGGCACAACGGCACCAACGCTACGCGGACGGGGCCTCTCAGCCTGCGCACAGAGTGCGGGCGCGGGCTGAGCGGGTCTCACCGCGTCCCGGCACCTGCCGCTGGACGAGCGCCTTTTCATCGCCGACCAGGTGTGACCATGCGCGCACATGCCGAACTCGTCGGCGAATCAAGGCTATTGATCTGCCTGCCGGTCACCGGCACCCTGCTCTACGTACACATCCGGCTCGGCAGAAACGACACAGGCCTGCGATCTGGCTGCGCCGCATCGGCCTGCGGTGTGAGCAAACCATCCGCACCACACACGGCGACTACCTCGCGCGCGCGGCCAGCTCCGTGGAGCCCGCATCGCGCTCATCGCACACGCCCATTCCTACCGCTGACCAGGGCGCGCCGCGCGGTCAGGTCGTCCACTCCGAGGCTCGATCTCGACCAGGCGCTGGACGCGCTGCGCCGCCCGGCGGCGGCCGATTCAGGCTGGTCATCCACCCCAGGGGGCAGCCGGGGAGGTGCCCGATGCCACGGCCGGTGTATGGAGCGGCGCGATCAGTTTTGGGTCGGTGACCATCCCGATCAAGGTCCTGTCCGCGACCGAGTCGCACAACATCTCCTTCCACCAGGTCCATGCGAAGGAGGCGGCCGGATTCGCTATCAGAAGGTCGGCACGCTGGATGGCAGGGTGCTCGACCAGGGCGAGATCGGCCGCGGGTACGAGATCAGCAAGGATCAGGTCATCCCGGTCATCGACGCCGAGCTGGACTCAAGGCCCCTGCGCCATCGTCAACGACACCTGGCTCCACACTCGAGCAGCCGTCCTCAACCTCCGCCGACTGATCAACCTCGGACTCACCCGAAGCAACTGCACCTGGCGCCTCACCGGCCACCGGATGACCATAGGGGCCGCCCGGCCTCCGGCCGGACAGCCCCTCAGCAAGATCTAGGCAGGGACGGCGGTGCCGCTGACGTCAGCCCAGGTTGTCGCCCCAGCCGCCCTGGATCATCGTTTGGAACGCCCACTTTCCGTTCCGCCTGATCAGAATGTCGGCGTAGCGCAGCTGTTGGGTCCGGCCGTCGGTCGTCATGGTCGAGTCCGTGAAGACCACGGCGAGGGCGGGGGACAGGAAGACGGGTGTCCGTGTGGACTCGAATGCGATGTCCTCGCTCCCGTCACCCATGACATGGGTCATCGTCGCGACGAGCTGCTCGCGGTCCCACTGTGCCGAACGGCCGTTGCCGGCGTCGTCGTCACTCACGAGGTTGAGCGGAAAGACTGCCATGTCGGCCATCCGCTCGACGTTGCGCTGCGTGCTCTGGGCGTCGTAGTCCGCGAACCAGGCGTCCAGGCTCGCGCGGTCCTCGGCGGTCGGGACGTATCCGGTCTAGGGCAGAACGGTCACGCTGGCTCCTCTGCAAGGCCTTGGGGCACTCGTCGTATCGGATGGAGAGCTCATCAGCTCCTAGTCAAGTTTGACTGTCGCCTGCTTCTGGTCAAGTTTGATTACTGGGTTCGATGAGTGTCCCGCCCAGTGGATGCCCAGCTTCTACAGCACGGCTGTCCAGGGGCGGTTTTTCTGATCAGTGGGTGGTGGGCTGCTGGGCTGATCAGTTTGGTGTTCGGGGGCGATAGGGCTCCGGGGCTGATGCCCACTTTGACCGCCGGCTTCTGCTTGCACCAGCACGTAGACCTCGGTCCGCTCCAGGGACATGGTCAGCCGTCGCCCACAGTGGGCACATCCATGGCCTCCCTTGGTCCACACGTTCCAGATCCGCGTCGAGTATCCGCGGCCACAGAGCATGCAGCGGCACGGGTGCACATCGTTGGTGGAGTACAGGAAGTAGATGGGCTCCAGCTGCGCGTCGCGCAGGGCCTTGAACGCGGCGGTTGAACGCGGCGGCCCTCTTCGTCTCCCACACGACCTGCGAGACCCCGAGGCGAGCTCGACAGGGGCCGCACCGTGCCCGCCTTGACCGTTTCCATTGGCCGGGATCGCGATGGCGGCAGTCGCCGAACCAGTGCGGGAAGTCGATCAGATCAGCAGCTCGGCATTGTCCGGGCCGATCGCATCGCAGACGGCGGAACCGCTACGAGTGTGTTGTACCGAGCTCGGGCCGTAACGCCAGGGATCAACGGCCTCGAGTCGCCGGAGCTCAAGCGCCACGCGAACGGCGGCAGCCCATTGTGAGCGGGTACGGGGCACTGTCACGCCTCGCCTCTACCTACTTCAGAACTGCTGCAGGGCGCCCTTATCATCGGCGTACACGGCTGTCGGCTTGAGCACACAGAACCAGGCAGGGCCCGCGCCCCCCTCACGGGACCTCCACGAACGCCTGGAACGTCTCACCGTCCCTCCCGGCCGTGGACGCCGGTGTTGTCATGGATGAACAGCGCCCTGGTGTCAGAGGCTGGGCTGACCATCACGAAATTTCCGCAACAGCCGTTCTTGCGCATCGCCATCAGCGTTGCGGACACCCACTTCGACACCGCTGTAGTGCGGGATCCGGTTGGCCGTGGCGATCCGCTCCAGAGGAAGCGCGGGCCAGGTTGCGGTTGCCGACCGAGTAGCCAAGTGTGATCCGGACAGTGAACTGGCCGGTACGCGGGTCGACTCCGCCTGCACCGCGCTGGCGCAGTTCCCGGCATGGGTGAAGAAACTCTCCCAACTCGTGATGCGGACTCCCTGTGGAGGGGACAGCACGCGGGGTCCTACGAGGTAGGAGCTGATGGCCCAAACTGGGCTGCCGCGCGCAAGCTGGGGCTGAGCGGCTCAGCCGCCGCTGGTGAGCTCCCGGGCCCGGGCCACGACCTCGGGCGTCGCCGTGGCCAGGGAGCCGCTGTCGTACGGCGGCTGGGGGTCGTACTCGGTGAAAAGCTGAATGGCCCGGGCGGTGAGTTCGTCACTCAACAACGCGCACAGCCCCAGGGCCAGGTCGATACCGGCGGAGATCCCGGCCGAGGTGATGATCTTGTCGTGCCGGACGACGCGTTCCGCGGTGTAGGTGGCGCCGAACCTCTCCAGGTCGTCCATCGCCATCCAGTGGGTGGTCGCTGTATGCCCCTCGAGCAGCCCCGCTGCCCCGAGGATGAGGGCGCCGGTACAGACCGAGGTGGTGAAGCGGGTCGTCTCGTGAATCCGGCGCACCCAGTCGATGAACTCCGTGTTGTTCACCATCAGTCGCGCCCCCGCACCGCCCGGGACGAGCAACACGTCGCAGGACTCGACCTCCGTGTACCGGGTGGGCACGTCCACCCGCATCGCGCCCAGCACGTCGGCGATCCGCCCCGGTTCGGGCGCGACGAAGCGCACCCGGGCGTCGGGTACGTTCGCCAGGAGCTCGTACGGGCCGACGGCGTCGAGCGGCTCGAAGAGCCTGAAGAGCGGGATCACGATGTCCATGCCGGGGAGCCTATGCAGGCATCTGCGTTGCCTGAAAACGCATCTGCGGACACGCCCAGGCATGCGCGGCAAGTTCACGAGAACGGGTGCCGGGCCGCCTCAGCCCGGCTCGACCAGCCGGCCGGTGACTTCCCCTGCTCGGGGCTGCGGGAGTCGGGCCTGGTGGCCTGACGCGTTCTTGACCGACTGGGCGTAGGCCTCGCCGGTCCGCTGGCAGACCAGCGCGACGGCGTAGGCCATGCAGACCACTTGCGGGAAGGTACGGGCACTGACCGGCACCTCTCCGGTCTCCTCACCCATCTGGAAGGAGGCGCTGAGGAAGGGATTCTCAGGGTCCATGATCCGCTTGTATGCATGTCCCCCGACGAAGATCTCCAGCGTCCGTCCAGGCGGCGTCTGTCCCACGGAGTCGGCGTCAACCCCTGCGAGGTGGCCGACCGGAAAGGGACGAGTCCGGTTGTCTGCGTGGGGAACAGGTCGAAGTCGGCATTCGGGAATAAGGCGGACGGCATTCCCGAAACGGCCGTGGAGAAGACCATGAGCGGCAGGCCGCCGGCCGCGCCGCAGTAGAGGGAAGCGAGCGGGCCGGTGCGCGTGAACCCATGCGGGAACAGGGATTGCGTGAGCGCGGAGCCACCGCCGGCGCCTCCGCGCTCACGCCTCTGTGCCGACGGCCAGCAGTCCGCAGCCCCGGCCGCCGCACTGGCGACGCGGTTGTTGCGGCGTCGGAGTCCGGGGGTCGTGCTGCTGAAGGACGGCCACGACGACCCTTCGCCACAACGGGTGCCAGGTCCTGGCCTCCACCTGCTGCAGGTGCCATGAGACGCGGTGCCCTGAACGGTGCGCCTCGCGTGCATCGCCCGGCGAGTGCGGTGCCTCGGACGTAAGGGCCTTCGTCGGCGTGTGCTTCCTCACAGCCAGTTATGTTGTGCACAATTTAATTGCTGGCTAACGTCTAAGATCAACGGCACCATCACAGGAGGCAGCACCATGGATCCCGTCCGTTACGAGGATTACCGTCCCCTCGAACGTCCTACCTATCAGCAAGAGTTGGACGCCGTCGTCGCCCAGGTGACACAGCGCACCGGCGCCTCGGTCGAGCGAGAGGCCGTCGGCCGCGCCGTCCGCACCGCCCACGGAAAGACCTATGGCCTCCTCAAGGCCTCGATCACGATCGGTGACAATCCCGGCTTTCACGGGCAGGGCATCTTCGCCCGGCCCGCCGAGTACGACGCCGTCGTCCGCTACTCCAACGGTCTGGGCCACCAGCGTCCCGACCACCAGCTGGGCGCGGCATGCGGGATGGGCATCAAGATGTTCGGGGTTCCCGGCCCCACGCTGCTGGCCGACGAACCGGACACGGGTACGTTCGACCTCAACTTGATCAACAACGAGGTCTTCTTCGCGAACACCGCCTACGACTACATGGTCATCGAGGAGTTGTTCGCGGAACTGCCCGAGGGCCTGGCAAACCCCGCCCGCCGCAAGACCTGGATGGCGGAGTTCCTGACCCGCCGGGGTGCGCTCACCGACCCCGACGGCTGGCTGTGGGACGAGCTGTTCGCCATGCTCTCGTTCACCACCGTGCCGCGCAGGAACCTGCTGTCGTACACCTACAACAGCATGGGTGCCTTCCGGTACGGCGATCACATCGCCAAGATCCGCACCGTGCCGACGGCCGAATCCCTGGCCGCCCTCACGCACCAGATCGTGGACGTGCACGCGGACAACGAGGCGTTCCGCCGCACCCTGGTGGCCGAGGCCGCGGAGCGCGACCACTCCTTCGAGCTCCAGGTGCAGCTCAACACCGATCTGGTGCGCATGCCGGTGGACAACACCTCCGTGAAGTGGCCCGAAGAACTGTCCCCTTGGGTGACCGTCGCCCGTGTGGACCTCCCGCGTCAGGACATCGGCGGGGACGACAACGTGGCGGCTGCCGACGCCACGTCGATCACACCGTGGCGCTCACGTGAGGAGCACCGGCCCATCGGCGAGATCCAGCGGGTGCGGCAGGAGGTGTACCGGCGCTCGTCCATCGAGCGGCACCGCATCAATGGACAGCAGCGGAGCGAACCGGCCGGCAGCGCGCAACTGCTCGGCTGAGCCGCCAAGCCGTGTCCCCTGGCTGCGGAATCCTCGACGCCGGTGCGGGCGGCGCTGGGCAGTGGTTGCTCGGCCCGGAAAAGGCTGCCTCCGCCCTCCCGTTGCGGGCACCGGCACGAGCGGGGGAGGCGCTGTCGGGGACCTCGCAGGTGAGGTCCCCGACAGCGTGGGTCGGCCAGAAGGAGAGAGGAAGCAGACCTGAGCCCGTCCTACTCCTGCTCGGGACCGGCCATCTCACCCAAGACCCCCAAGAGCCCCAAGAGCGACCAGTCGTCCCGCGGAACGTTGACGTTCACGTTGTAGCGTTTCTCGATCAGACAACTGGCGGAGGCCGGCACGTCCGACCCCGCGCCGTAGCCCGGCGCTGCGGTTCGGGACGGCCGACGGGATCGTACGGTCGCAGCCGCCCATGGGCCGCACCACCCAAAAGTGTCCTGTATGAGACGGATCCTTGCCTTCGTGTGAGCAGGGTCAGCGGGCGGGGTCGAGAAGGATCTTGCGGACGCCGTCGGAGCGGCCTGCGAACAATTCGTACGCCGCCGGGCCTTCGGAGAGGGCGAAGTGGTGGGAGACGACCACCTCCGGCTTGATCCGTCCGGCACGGGTGAGGGCGATCAGGGGTGGGAGCTCGTAGTGCACCGAGCACAGCCCGATGGCGAACTCCAGCTCCTTGATCTGCGCCAGTCCCATGTGGAAGGGGAATGCCTTGCTCTGGCTGACCCCGATGACACTGACCCGGCCGGCCTGTCGGACGGCCTTCAGGGCGAGTTCGATGGTGGCGTCCGAGCCCACGGCCTCCACCACGGCGTCCGGCCCGCGTCCGCCGGTCATCTCCCGTACGGCGGCCTTCGTGTCCTCGCCCTCGACCGGCTCGACACCCAGGGTGGCGGCGAAGGCACGTCGCTCGGCTACCAGATCCGCGCCCAGCACCCGTGCGGCGCCCATTGCGAAGGCGGACTGGGCGGCCATGAGACCGACCGGGCCGAGGCCGATGACGAGGACGGTCTCGCCAGGCTGGATGCGGGCGCGGCGGCAGCCGTACCAGGCCGTGGGCGCGTTGTCCGTCAGGACGACAGCCGCCTCGTCGGAGATGCCCTCGGGCACGTGCACCAGATTGACGTCGGCATAGGGCACCGCCAGGGCCTGAGCCTGACTGCCCGGCAATTGCGGGCTCACTCCGTAGCAGAGCTCCATGCTGGACTTCGCGCGCTCGCAGCGGGCGGTGAACCCGGCCGCGCACGACCGGCACAGGCCGCAGCCGACCGAGGCCGGCACGAGAACCCGGTCGCCGGGCTTGAAGCCGGTGACCCGGTCGCCGGTGTCGACCACCACGCCGACGCACTCGTGTCCCGGTGTGTAGCCCAGTTCCGGGCTGAACGGGTTGCCGCGGTAGATGTGCAGGTCGCTGCCGCAGATGCCGGCCGTGGTCACCTGCACCACCGCGTCAGTGGCACTGGTGACGGCCGGGTCGGGGACATCGCCGTAGCGGATGTCGTGACGGCCGTGGTAGGTCAGTGCTTTCACCGGTCTCTCCCTCCCCTCCGCCCGGTCAGTCCGCGATCTTCAGCACGAGCTTGCCGTGGTTCTCACCACGGAAGAGCCGCATCAGGGTTTCGGGGAACGCCGCCACTCCGCCCTGCACCACGTCTTCCAAGGATTTCAGCCGGCCCTGCGCCCGCCACGTGGCCAGTTGCGCGACGCCCTCGGCGTACCGGTCGGCGTAGTCGAACACCACCATTCCTGTCATGGAGGCGCGGTTCACCAGCAGTGACAGGTAGTTTCCGGGGCCTTGCGGTTTGGTGCTGTTGTACTGGGAGATCGCGCCGCAGACGACGATGCGGGCACCGCGTGCGAGCCGCAGCAGCACGGCGTCCAGAACATCCCCGCCGACGTTGTCGAAGTACACGTCCACGCCGTCGGGGGCATGCTCGCCCAGCGCCGCGCGGACGTCCTCCTTCTGGTAGTCGATCGCGGCGTCGAACCCGAACTGGTCGACCACCAGCCGGCACTTGGACTCGCCGCCGGCGATGCCGATGACTCGGCAGCCCAGGATCTTGGCGATCTGACCGACGACGCTGCCGACCGCCCCCGCCGCTCCGGAGACGACGACCGTCTGACCGGGCTCGGGACGCCCGATGTCGATCAGGCCGAAGTAGGCCGTCAGCCCCGACATGCCGAGAGCGCCGAGGTACGTCGGCAAAGGAGCGGCCGCCGGATCGACCTTGGTCACGTCGCGGCCGTCCGACACGCAGTACTCCTGCACGCCGAACGATCCCGACACATGGTCGCCGACCGCGAACCCGGGGTGCCGCGAGGCGATCACCCGTCCCACCGCGCCGGCGCGCATGACCTCACCGATCTCCACGGGGCGGATGTAGGACCTGCCCGCATTCATCCAGCCGCGCATCGCCGGGTCCATCGAGAGGAAGAGCACCTGGACCAGGAACTCGCCGTCACCCGGCTCGCCGGCCGGCTCCTCGACGTGCTCCCAGTCGGTGGGGCGTGGTTCTCCCACGGGACGTGCGGCCAGGCGTACCTGGTGGTTGGTGCTGCTCATCCTCGGCGGCTCCTTCGACGGTCGCGTGGGATCGGCGGCAGGCGCAGCCACGCAGGCCGCAGTAGCCGCGTATCGACGTTCCTGCACGACATACCATCTGGTCGGTATGTGGGGTGAGCGTACGACGCCGTCCCTTCGGAGGCAAGGGCTGCCTGGTGATCTCCCGGCCGCCGGTTACGGCGCCCTCGGTGCCCGATTCGGGACGTGGCCGCCCGAGGCCCCAGGAGCGACGCGCTTCCAGTGACCACTGCACTCCGGCGTCCGGCTCACCAGGAACGGAGTGCGTGGCGAGGTAGAGGGCGCTGGGTTGCCGGGCTTCGCCGGCGTTGCGGGTTGAGCTGCTCAACCCCGGCTGCGTGGACAGCGGGCATGGTGACCGGTGGGTGTGTACGTGGTCGGTGCGGCAGGTCGGTCCGGCATCGGCGTCGGGGCGCTCGTCCGGGGCGCGGGAGGCCGACGCCGAACCGCCTGCCCGGTCCGGCCGCCGGTTGGGGCATGGACATTGACGAGCAGCACATCGGCGAGCCGGGGCTGGTGGTCCTGGACGTCACGGCGGCCGACGAGGAGACAGTCGCGGCGGCGATGGAGGGCCTTCAGCGGCTGTGGGCGACGTCCGGCGTCACCCCGGTGTGGCGGGTGCCGGGCGAGGCGGGGGTCAGGGCCCGGATGTACGCCGACATCCGCCGCCCCCGGCGCTTGACCGGCCGTACGTGCCGGGGCGCCGGGCGGCGAGGTGGCACTGCGGCGGCAGCGGTGACGGCGGGGAGCCGGAACAAAGCCTCTGGCACCGCGTGATCCCCTTCGCCACCGCCGCATCGAAGGGAGCAGCGTCGCTCCGTGGCGGAGAGACGATCCGCTACACCGGCGTGGCCTCCTTCCAGGTGGCCCTTCCCTGGATCTGAGCGTCCTCGGTCTGGCCGGCGGGCAGCTCGGCCACGATCGTGCCCTCGAACGTCTCGCTCGGGGACATCTCGCCAACGGCGCAGGTGATGTGCTCGGCTGTGCCCTCGCAGGGCGCGGTGAGCATGACGGGTACGGCGGGCGTGACTCGGTGGGTGATGACGACTTCGCTGGCCGGGGTGTCGCCGTGGTTCTTGGCTGTCCAGTGCCAGGTGATGCGCTGCCCCTCCCTGACGGGTTCGGTGTAGGTCAGTTCCACGGCGGCCTGAAGAGCGGCGGGCGAGTGGGTCATCTCGGCGTTGGCAGGCCCGGGCGTCGCCAGGGCGATGGCGGGCATCACCAGGGCCAGGACTGTGGTCAGCATCGTTTTCCGCATGGTGTGCACC
Source organism: Streptomyces sp. NPDC041796 (assembly GCF_055590785.1). Classification (NCBI taxonomy): domain Bacteria; kingdom Bacillati; phylum Actinomycetota; class Actinomycetes; order Kitasatosporales; family Streptomycetaceae; genus Streptomyces; species Streptomyces sp. NPDC041796. The sequence goes on along the minus strand of NZ_JBVJAH010000002.1, from coordinate 58,157 downwards.
TCTCCGGCGGCGGCCCGGCCTGTCAGCCGGATGGCACGCGGCTCAACGACGTGGATCGGCTGGGGAAACGATCTGTGCTCCTGCAATCGATCGTCCCTCCGGAGGACCTGGTGGTGGTCGAGTTCTTGTGGTCCAGCGCCCAGGTAGAGGCCAGCCGTACCTCAGAGCGCCCCACACTTGTCGATGACGACCTTCTCAGTGGTCTTCCCGGACGCGCTGCCGCAGCGCTCGATCTCCTTCACCACGTCCATGCTGTTCTGGTCGGCGACCTCGCCGAATACGACGTGCCTCCCGTCCAGCCAGGAGGTTACCGCGGTGGTGATGAAGAACTGCGAGCCGTTGGTGTTCGGCCCCGAGTTGGCCATGCTGAGCAGGCCGGGCTTGGTGTGGTTGCGCTTGAAGATTTCGTCCGCGAATGTGTCGCCGTAGATGCTCTTGCCGCCGGTCCCGTCGCCCTTGGTGAAATCGCCGCCCTGGAGCATGAACTCGGGGATGATGCGGTGGAAGGTCGAGCCCGTGTAGCCGAAGCCCTTCTCGCCTGTGCACAGCGTGCGGAAATTCGCAGCCGTCTTGGGCACGACGTCGTCGTACAGAGCGAAGTTGATCCGCCCCGCAGTCTGACCGTCGATCGAGATGTCGAAGTACAACTTTGAGCTCATGCCGCTCATCACCGCCGACCGCAGGCTCACACCTGGTGACGTCCGCACCACCACTACCCCAATTGGGCGAGCGGCCCCTGGCCGGCGTCTGTTAGGGCCTGCTGCCGTTGGAGCCAGCAGGCTGGTGACCTCGGTGATCGCCTCAGGCCGAATGCGACCGGCGTGCACGCCCCCGCTCACCGGATCACCATCGCGGGCCCCCGGACCAGGCCGTCTCATGTCATCGGCGACAAGGGCTACAGCTCGAAAGCGATCCGCACCTGGCTCCGCCGACCGGGCATCGCTCACACGATCCCCCGAGGGGGAGTGCAGGGCAGGATTCGGCATGACCTCATCCTGCCAGCACGCAGCCGCGGCGGCCGGCCCTCAGCTTCGACCAGCAGATCTACAAGCGGGTGGTGGAACGGTGCTTCAACCGGCTGAAGCAGTGGCGCAGCATCGCCACACGCTACGACAAGACCGCCGACTTCTATCGGGCCGAGGTCACCCTGGCATCCCTGCTGATGTGGGCATGACATTTGACGACAACTTCTAGCCCCGCTTTGCCCCGGGGAAACATGGCGGGTGAGGTGGGGGCAGGCGAGGGGAACCGCTCGCCTTCACGGAGGGCTCCGTGGCAGTGGCCTCGGTAGCCATATGTCGAACAGGAGCGCTCGATCTCGCCGTTCATCGCAGCCGTAGGCAGCCTGATGTACGCCCTTTCTGGCCATGAGGCAGCACATATCCGCCAACAACGATTGGCCTCCGCTGGCGCAAACCGGGGCTCGGGCCAGGTGAGCGGCGTGCGAAGGCACGGCATCGAACGCCGTATGTGAGGGTGTCCACTTCTCTCCCTGGACAGGGCCCGGGGCTGATCGTTCCGCTGGTTGTGTCAGTGCCCGCTGCTACACCCAAGGACAGGAAGCGAGTCGTACCTGCGGCTCGCGTACTGAAGGGGAGGGCAAACATGGCGGGCAAGGTACCGGAGGGATATGTCCGGGTTCGCAGCTATCTCAGGCGTAAGCCTGCTCCCGGCCGGAAGAAAATGAGCGGCTGGAGCATCGCTGCGATTGTCGCCGGCGTCTGGCTGTGGGGACAGGTCGTCGGGTTCGGTGAGTCCACCGATGCACCGGCGCACTCGCCGGCGCCGTCCCTCTCGCAGCCGGCGTCACGCTGATGGCGAGGCGGCAGCTCAGGCCGCGCATGCCCCGGGATACGGGGGAGTGGGCCGCGGCCGCAGTCGTCGCCTTGGCCGCAGCGGCGCTGCTCGTGAAGACCGCTGCCGCTGCCTGGACGGCCGCCGTCCAGGCATGGCCGGCCCTCGCTCTGTTCGCCGGCGCGGCTTTAGTCCTCGCGGGTGGCCGGGCGGTGCGCTCGGCACGAGCGGCCCGTGCACGTGCTGCGAGTCTGGCGCGTCTACGCCTGACTCTCGCCCAGGTCGACGCGCTGAGCGACGTTCAGTTCGAGTTCGCACTCAGGGACCTGCTGATACGGGACGGCTGGACGGCCCGCCGAGTCGGCCAGCAGGGCGACCAAGCCGCAGACGTCATCGGCCAGCACCCCCAGTACGGTCGGATCGTCATCCAGGCCAAGCACACCAAAGTGGCAGCCAAAGTCGGCTCACACGTCATGTACCAGGTCAAGGGCACCGCCAGCCCCGTCCACGGAGCGGACATCGCCGTCGTGGTCACCAACGGTGGCTTCACACGGGACGCCAAGCGCTGGGGAGACCAGCACCGTGTGCACTGGATCGACCGCGACCGGCTGCGCACCTGGGCACAGTCGGGTACCCCTCTGCGTAACCTGCTGTGCCTTCACCCTCGCAGGAGCCGGTCACCGTATCTGCGAGTCACTCGCGCGTTCGGCCGGAGCACCTTACGAGTCAAGGAGACGGAGGGGACTTCGGATTCCGCCCCTTCGGTGCTCGGGTCGTAGGCGGACCTGCCCAGCCGTAGTCGCCTCGGCCACCTGGACTCTGACTAAGGTCGAGGCCAAGCCGCGGCCCCTGAAGGACCGCGGCAAGGCGACGAAGTCGACCGCTGGCCACAGCGGTCCCTACTGGAGGACAAGCGCCGATGTGTCGGGATCCGGGCCTGGGCCGGCGCCCAGGCAAGGGCCTTTCCCCGAGTGTCAGACACCGCATGACCTCGCCGCCGGTCCAGACAACCGGCGGGTTGGCTTCCGTGTCGTTGCTGTGCGCCTGCTTGTTCCTGTTGCGGGGGGGGGGGGGGGGGGGGGGGGGGGGGGGGGGGAGCGGGGGGGGGGGGGGGGGGGGGGGGGGGGGGGGGGGGGGGGGGGGGGGGGGGGG
>NZ_JBVJAH010000002.1:0-55202 GCF_055590785.1 Streptomyces sp. NPDC041796 | reverse complement strand
CCGCCCCCCCCCCCCCCAACCCCAAACACGGGGTGGTTGTTTTTTTTTTTTGTTTTTTTCCCTTTCTTTTTTTTTCTCCCACCCGGGGGCCCTGCCCCCCCCCCCCCCCAGTGCCATGGGGCTGGTCAGGAGGTGAACTCCACGGCGAACTTCTCGGCGTCCACGATCCGGTAGTCCTTCAAAACTTACCGAGCTTGCCGCCGGCCGCCCTGCCGGCCTCCGCCGACATGTTCGCTCGCGCAGGGCTCCAGGCCAGTGAGAGGCTTGTCTACGCGGGCCTGAGTCATCTCCCACTTTCCGTTCTTGAGGACAGGGACGACGTCCGCGCACAGTTCGCCTTCGGTTCCTCCCTCGTGGGTGCCCGCGAATGGGAACTCGTCAGGTTCGTCCTCCATGTTGATGTCGGGACTCAGATCACCACGCCCCATAGGTCCTGATCACCATGACCAAGATCCACTTTCGCAACAGGACCTACCCCGCGTGCAAGTGGCTCACCACGAGAGCGGCGGCTTCCGCGGGCGTCTCGGCCTCGCCGAGAAGGCCGGCGTAGCCCGAGGAGTAGACCTTGAACGGCGGTCCGCCGTACAGGATGAAGGGCAGGTCGTCGTGATTCAGGTCAGTCCACGGCGGGGCGCTGTGCAGGAAGTGCAGCGTCCCATGCGTGGGGAAGGGGTAGAGGCTGCGCAAGCGCGGCTCGGCATGCGCGGCCTCAACGACGACAAGCAGGGAGTCTTGAGTGGCTCCCCGAGTGCCGGGCTTGCGCTCCAAGAGCCAGTTCCAGGCAGTCGCGACGTCAGGGGCTTCAGGCATGTGCTCCATCCTCGAAGTCGCACTGCCTACTCGCAAGCGACCCAGCGCCTCGACAACCACGACTTTCCCCACAGTCCCTAGGTCCCCGGAACGGTGACGGTCTGCGCGACGAAGCCGGGATGGTGTGGGAACCCGGCGACGCAGCCTGGGAGCAGAAGCCGGCGGTACTGCGGTCGTACCGACGGGCCACCGGACACCTCGCACCCCGCCAGGACGTCCTCTAAGACGATCCGGCCAGCAGCGGGCCTGTGCCGATCGGGCAGCACACGGCCAACTCGGCGAATGGGCGCGAAGAACGGCATGGGCAAGAACAGCGGGCGGCGCGCAGCGGGCGGCACAGCCGGCCGCGGTCGACCCGGACTGGAACTGCCCCTGGCCACTGGACTGGCAACGCCACTACCGCGTCCTCGCCGACCTCGAGGCCGGCTGCCACCTGCCCGAGATCGCGCCCGGCGTACTCATGGACGTCGACGACATTGGACGCCGGCTCCCACAGCAGAGCAGCCAGCCATCTGGGCGCGGCTCCTGCCCGAGCAGCAGGAACGGCTTTCCACGCTGGGCGTCACACCGCTCGAGAAGCCCTCTTCCGGCCTTGCGGCCAAGCGCACGGCGAAGGGCCCCAGCAAAGCGCAGCAGGCGTTCCAGCGCGGTCTGACCGCCCTCGCACAATGGGTGGAGCATGAAGACGTCCACCGGCCGTGCCGCGCGGCCACAGCGAACAGATCACGATCAACGGCGACACCGAGACTCACCGCCGAACAGCACGCCGCACTACGGAGGCGGCGTCGAGTGGGCAGGAAGGACGGGGCGCGGGTCGTTGATCTGGCCGAGCATGTGTGAGACCTGCCCTGTTACGGCAGCGGCCGTTGCGTTGCCTGGCCCTGATGCCCCGGGGGGCGGCCCTAGTCCGCACGTGGTGGACGCGCGCGGACTCGGGACCGGCTCCGTGGGCTGGCGGGGGGGCCCCCGCGCCCGGCAGCCGCTCCCCCTAGGAGCCCTTGTACGAACCGATCGGCGTGGCAGTACCGCAGGAAGAAGAGCCCAGCTTCTGCACAGCGGAAATCTTGTCGTCCAGGTCGAACCAGTCATTGAGCTTCGACACCGAGTATCCCGGACGCACGCAGTACTTTGCTCCCCGGTTGTAGGCGTCCACGTATACGTACCAGGACACGCTATTGCGGTTCCACAGCGAGTTGAACCTGTCGTTGTCGCCGCCGAGTGCCGGCGCTGAAGCCGTGTACGCGGTGAAGATGCCGAGGTAGTTGTCGTCGGACCACGCGCACAGCCGGTTGTCGGCGCACTGCGCGGGGCTCGCCCAGGCGGGTGCCTGCGTCGTGGTGAGGGCCACCCCTGCGGCGCCCAGCAGGATCGCCGCGCGTTCCAGCCGGCGGCGGGAACGGGTTTTCGTACCCGGCGACTTGGGTGACATCGGTGAAGAGGTCATGCGCATACTCCCCTTGTCGAAGACGGTGTACTCCAGTAGTCCGGCGCCGGGCATCCCCGGACACACCGGAATGCCATGAATACTCCGGGCTGCCGCGCGGGGTGGCCATGCCCTTAAGCAATGGCTTAAGGGGCTGCGGCCGGGCCGCGCAGCGCTACCGGTTCCCGTCCAGCAGTTCCCGGCCCAGTGCGGTGGCCATGTGCAGTACGGAACCGCCGCGCCGGTTGGTGGTGATCAGGCGTGCTTCGCGCAACGCTCTGGTGTGCTGGCTGACGGCCGGCAGGGAGACACCGAGTCGCGCGGCCAGTTCAGTGGTGCTGCAGCCGTCGGCGGCCGCGCGCAGCGCTGCGGCCCGGGTACGTCCGAGCAGGGCGCCCAGGGCATCGTCGGCCACGGAGCTTTGGGGGCGCCATAGCGCAACACCGGTGGCCGGATCGGTCACCGCGGGTACGGTCAGCCGCGGCACCGACGTGTCGTCGTACGGGTCGTGCAGCAGGCTGGACTGGCGCCAGGCGAACAGGGTCGGTACCAGGATCAGCCCTCTGCCGCCCAGGTTGACCTCGACGGGGCGGGGGTAGCGTACTTCCAGCACGGGCGGGTGCCAGCGCACCAGCGCAGGGCTCAGGGAGGCCAGCAGGGCGTCGACTCCCCCTTCCAGGAACGTGCGGGCGTACTGCGCGCGTACAGCGTCCAGCCGTGACCGGGAAGCCGCCCAGTACGGTGCGACGGCCACCCGGTGACAGGACAGAAGGCCGGCCGCCAGCAACCGCCGAGCATCGGCGCCCCCGTCGGCGACGGTGCGTGCCCAGGAGAGGTGAGCAGGGTCGACGGTGACGGGTTCCAGCTCGCGGCGTACCTGGGTGCGCGGTGCCCGCAGGAGAACGTCCACGGCGTGGTCGATGTCGGGTGAGTCGCCGGCCAGTGCCAGCAGGTCTAGGCCCGGGCCGCGGGCCGGCAGCAGCGTGACCAATGGCCGGGCTTCCTCGCCCAGCCGATCGACCACGGTTTCCCGCCACCGCTGGAAGGGCAGCGGGAGGGAGCGCCGGCACAGCATCTCCAGACTGTAGTACGTCTCCGCAGCGGCCCCGATGGTGGTAGCCACCCGAGTGCGGGCGAGATCCTCAGCGGTGAAATGAATACGCAGCACCACAGACCCCCGATCCCGGAGTCGGGACACCTTGTGCGGTCTCGGTCCTGCCGCCGCCTCCGTGGCTACCAAAGCATTCTCGGGCGGGACGCGCGAGGCCCGCAACGCCCATTTCCGGACCTTTCGGCATGACCTCCTCGACAACCACGGCGACTTCCTCGCCGACATCGAAGCCGACCTCGACACCCAGCATGCCCCGACGCCCCGAGACCGGGGCGCCGCTGCGTGAGCATGTCCCTGCACGTCGACCTGTCCTGGATCCTGGAAGCCGCCGAACGCGCCGGCAAACACGATCCGGCACCCGACGCCCTCGGAGTTCCGCTCGCCGCCGTGGCCCACCACCGAAGCAGAACTCCTCGAACAACCCGTATGCGGCGGCCCGTACGCTCGCGCCGCCGCACTCGTGCACACCCTGGCACCGCCACCCGCATCACCGAACACCTGCGAACATGGCAACCCCGAACCCCTATGTGCTGCCGTCTCGAAGTCATGATCCTCCGATAGGCGACTCCGCATCGTGTGCGCCTGCCAGCCCTAAGGCCGGGGGCGGCGGGGTACGGCGCCAGGCCACCCGCTCCAGGGTGGCCTGCGGCCTACGGCGCGCTCCTCACCCCAGCTCCCTGGCCACTCCGCGGCGGCCGCGCAGCCGCCTACGAGACGTGCCCACCGACCGCAGGGTTCGCCTTACAATCACGATGCGTCACGGTTTATTGACCGCGGACGCGTCTTAATGCTGCTTAGACGTCGTTGCATTTGGTCAGCTGTCGTGCCGTTGGCCCAGCAGGCGTGCCTGTTCCCTCTTCAGCTGGGTGAACCCCTTACGCGCGTACGCGGCAATCTCCTCGCTGGGGAACGATACGACTGAGAGGTGCTGGTCGTAGCTGCCCTGTGCCCACCGGGCGGCCGTGATCTCGTAGCCCGATACATGTGCGCACAGTCGAAGCAGGAGTGACGGCATCTCTGGTTCCCTCAAGAGGTCGGCGTGCTTGATGACCAGGTCGCGCATGGCCTGGATGTTCGGGAGGAAGACGGTCATGACCCACAGGCGCCACTCGGCGAGCTCTTCTTCGGTGGGCGGCGTCTCATGAACGAAGGGTGACCTGCCGTCAGGGCGAGCGTTGCGCTCCACGAACGCACCGAAGATACGACTGTTGGCTTCAGTGAGGGCGAACAGGGGGCCATAGAAGTCGCTGAGCTGGCGATTTACGCGAGCGAGGTGTTCATGGCGCTGCGACAGGCGCAACCCGTTGAGGTAGGTGACGACATAGCTGACGAACGCCAGCCCGATAGTGACGACCACTGCGATCATGAAGGACGATGCTAAAGCCTGTCCCATAAACGATCCCCGTACCTTCCGTGACCAGTAGCCCTGTCCGCTGGTCCGGATGTGCGGCAGACTTCGGGCAACAGACATGACCGAAGAGATGGAGGGGGCGCATAGAACACGTCAGTGAGTCCTTGAAGGGCTGTGGTCCATCGGTACTGGACGCGCTTGGTGCTGCTGGGTGGACAGCAGGTCGCGAGATCGCCACTGGAGACTGGACACAGCAACTGGCAGCCGCTGGGTTCGAGCTCAACGAGATGGCGGTCAGGGTCTGGGCCGAGTTCGGCGAGCTGACGATCAGAAGCTGCCCCGCTCGCGTTCCTGCCTCGTCACTGCACATAGACCCCGTGGACGCCTGCGCCGACACCGCCGCGGAGGCGTCCAAGCTGAGGCGCCGATACGCGGAGAACTACAGCCCTCTGGGTATGTGGGCGGTCCAGTTCAGGTCGTATATCGCGGCCAGCGGGCGCGTCGTCGCCGTCGGCCCGAATTTCCTCTGGCCCCTGGGGTCGACCTTCGCGGAGGCGCTGGCCTACGTGGTGGACGGCGATGCCGGCGTCAATCGCGCAGAACAAGCAGACTGGCTCGCCAACTGCCTCCCCGGCAGATGAGACGATCTTGCGGTGGCTGGTGTGATCACGCGTCGGAGCCTTCCTGGATAGCCCCGTTCACCGGGCGGAGCCGCGGCAGTTCGACAAGATGGTCACCGTGCCGCGACGCGAGGGTGCGGACCCGGTCCGTAAGGGCTGGCCCTGCAGCCTGCCGCCGGAGGACCGGGTTACAACCCTTAGACAGTTGCTCCCCATGCTGTTCGTGGTAGGCCACGACCTCTTCTTCGGTGGCTTCCGGCAGGGAGGGGAACACCGCACCCGGACCGCTTGGAGCGCCGTGTCCAGGGCGCAGCGAGCCCTCCCACACTGCCGGTTACGGCCGTACGGGGGAGGGCTCGGCTCGCCGCCGGCTTGCAGATCAACGTACGACAGCGAGCTACGTACGCGTTGCGCTGGTCTGTTTAGCCGGTTGTGGTGAGGGAGACGTTGTCGAGGGTGATGGCGGTCTTGGCGGAGTTGCCGCCGATCTCGAAGTTGAGCGATCCGGTGGTGGTGTCGATGGTGGAAGTGAAGGTGTTGGTTCGCCCAGCGCCACCTTCGCCGTGTGCATCCGGGACCGGGCGGCGGCCTTCGCCTGCTCGTCGCGGGCGCGTCTCGCGGCGCCCACTGCCCGGCGGGCCGCCATGAGGTGGGTACGCAGGCGGGCGGCGACGTCCTCGGGGATCAACGGGTCGGCAGCGCGCCAGTGTCGCTCGTTGATAATGACGTAGTGGCCGTCAGCGGTGCGAGGCGCTGTCGGTTGCGTGTCACCGGGACCGCTGTGCCACCCAGGGCGACGGGTTTCCGGACAACGAGCGCGTACCCGGCGTGCGGTCGGACCGGGGCGCTGCCGATTCCGGCCTCGTTCCCGTCGGGATCCTGGTGCACGACCTTGCGCACGCCGTTCGAGTAGGTCTCGCGGTGAGAGGGTCGCAGGCCCCGCTCGGCGATCCCGGCGACGCGGGTGTCGAGGTCGTCGACGAAGACCGTGTGCATCGTGTGGCCGGCGTGCCCGGGCCTGTGCTCGACGTGCACATACCGATGCTCCGCCAGCTCCCACACGGTTTCCGTGTCGTTCGGGACGAATGCCGGCGGCGAGCCGAGCAGCCGTTCGTACCAGGCCAGGGCCCGCCGCGTGGTCGTCGACGGGGATGCCTGTGAAGAGGTCGACGGCCATGGCGCCATGGGAGGTCCGGGCACGACGAGGGAACGGGCGAACGCGGGGGGGCGCTGGAGGGGATACTGCTTCGTGGCGGCCGCCCGACGTAGCACGGACAACGGCTAGGGATCCGTGCTGTCATTCCGCAGCCCTCCTACCAGATCGGCCACCGTCTTCGGCGAGGACGTGCGGGCGGGCGGGCGCATGCTGCCGACGCCGATATGCACAAACAACGCAACGCGCTGGAGCCGTGCCTCAACCGGTTCAAGCAGTGGCGTGGCCTGGTCATGCGAACGGACAAGGTGCATCGCTTACCAGGCCGCACTCCACCTTGCCGGCTCGGCGGTGCCAGCTAGAGGATGGTTCACTCGCTAACAGCTTGACGCCGTGTGTGGAAGAGCCAAGATTTCGAGGCCTGCTGGCGGAGTCAGGTGACTGGAAGACGGAGGCGATCCGTGCGATCCGAACGGACACCGGCCGCAGCCTTTGAAACAGCAAGCTCCTCCTGGACAGTGCGCCCGTAACGGTCGCGTGAGCTGACCCCTGAAGGGACATACGCCGCAGCTCGATGACCAGCGTCATCACACCTCGTCATCTATTCCTCGGACCCCTCGGACCTCGAGCTTATCGACCAACAGCTCACCTTCATGATCCGAAAGAAGCGGCCCAGCCCTGGACCGGGCGTCCTGACTGCGGCTGTTCACCCCCTCTTAGGTCTTGCTCCGCGCCCGCCGGCGCCGGCCTGGCGGGCGTCCGGACCGGCGGGCGGGGCGATGTCACGCAGGGACGCCCAGCGGCGGGTGCTCGAGCACGCGGGGCTTGTACTCGACCAGCTGGATGCGGCCGTCGAAGGTGCGGTGCTCGATCATCTCGAGGGCAACGTCCGGATAGCCGTCGTAGATGCGCTCTTCGCCTGTGGCCCCTGTGATCACCGGGAACATCACGACCCGGAAGCGGTCGACGAGCCCGGCACATAGCAGGGACCGGCACAGGCTGAGGCTGCCGATCGTGCTGAGGAGCCCCGAGCCACTCGATTTCATGGCACGGACCGCCTCCACGGCGTCGTCACGGACGAGCGTGGAGTTGGCCCACGTCAGTGGCTCCTCCAGTGAGGAGGAGAACACCACCTTGGACGCTTGCGTGAGCGCGTCGACGGACGCCTCCTCCTCGGGCCTGAACTCGTCCTGGCCATCAGGGACCTCGCCCGCGGCAAAGCCCGACATCAGGCGGTAGGTGTTCGCTCCCATCAGGTAGGTGGCCTCGGGCTGCTCGCCGAGCCACGCGAGATACTCCGGGCCTTCAAGGCCCCAGAACCCGGGCCATCCCTCTCCCGATGCGTAGCCGTCGAGGGAAGTGATGAAGTCGACGAGAAGCTCCGACATGGCGGTGTCCTTTCCTAGGTGTCACAAGCTTGGACCGGCCGGGACCCACAAACTCATCGGCCGCGCTGCGGAACAACGAGCGGCCGGCGAAGGCCGACCACCTCGGATCGCCGCTCTTGCCCTCGGTCGCCGGGAACGCGTGACGGCGGGGGAGGGACGTCATCAGGCGGGACACGGGGCGGGAAGGACAGCGACGCCGCGGCCAGCCTTGGGCCCTCCCGGGCCACAACACCCCACACCCCCACAACAGCCAACCCCCAGCCACAACCACCACGCCCGGCCCCTCAGACAACCACCGCCAGCTGCCCCTCCGCTCCCGGGCACTGATCGCCGACCAGCCGCCCAATAAAGGGAAGCCCAGGTTGGAAGGGGAGTCCACCGTCACGGGCATGGGGTGGGCCTCAGTGGGGCGGGCGGGCGTGCACGACATCGTCGGCGGGCGCCGTGAACGTGCACGACGTGGTCGGCTGGAGTCAACGCGATTGCACTGCATCATCGGCGCGCACCCTCATCGACTGCTCCGCAATATCGGGCGGAAGCGGAACTTCATGCCAGGATGCAGCTGAAACGGAACGCCGAGACCCCGAAAGGGTGGTGTCGTTCAATGACCGCTGTGTCGCCTCTGGACAGACCCGAGCCACTGCGGATTCTTGTGCTCAGCGCCTCCCTGCGCGCGGGCTCCCTGAACACCAGACTTGCCCTGCTCGCCGAACGTCTCATCACGGCTACCGGTGCCGTCGTGGATCGTGCCTCTCTGCGCGACTTCCCGATGCCGCCCTACGACGGCGACATCGAGGACTCCGGCGGCGTGCCGGCTCCCGCGGCCGATCTGGGCCGACGCATCGCCCAGGCCCAGGCATTCCTCATTGCCGCCCCCGAGTACAACGCCTCAATCCCCGGCGCGCTGAAGAACGCGCTGGACTGGGTCTCCCGGCTGCGCCCGCAGCCTTTCAAGGACCGGCACGCTCTGCTCCTGTCCGCCTCGCCGTCCCTGGTCGGAGGCAACCGAGGGCTGTGGGCCCTGCGGGTGCCGCTGGAACACCTCGGCACCCGCGTCTACCCGGACATGTTCAGCCTTGCGGCCGCCCACCGGAGCTTCACCGAGACCGGCGGCCTCACCGACACCGGGCTGCAGGAACGACTGTCCGAAACCCTGGAGACGTTCCTGGGACTCGTCGAGGCCGACACCCGATATGTCTGCCTGGAACGCCGCTGGTACGAGTTCCTGGGCGACCGCACCGAGGCCCTCGTCACCCAGCGCGCCGAAGAATGACCTGCGGCTGCCTCCCCAGCGCTACGTCAATGCCTTGTGCCGGAGGGTGTGGGAGGCGGTGCGGAGGGCGAGGGCCGGCAGCACCGCCATTAGGCAGAGGCTGCCGCCGCCCAACCGAGCCAGGGCTGTCCACTGGTGGATGCGTAGGACCGAGGGGGAGAACGATGCGCTGCGCGACCACTTCTAGGAGCGGGTCCGTGAGTTCGTCTTCTCCGGCCACACCCCGCAGAGCCCCCCGGTGCTGGTGCTGCTCGGCGCCCAGCCTGCGGGGGGCAAGAGCCAGGCGCCTCCACCCGCAGTACGAGGCACTGCTGCAGGAGCATCCGCTGCTGTTCCCAACGCCACCGCTCAGGCTTCCGGGGCCTGGGTGCGGATCTGTCCTGGCGGCGGCCCCCGACCTCACCCCGACAGGCTGCGCCCCCGGAGCAGTGGCCGACCTCCTGGCCGGCCAGGCTCTCCTGGACGCGGCCCGCTTCGCCGCCCCTGTGGCAGGCCCGCCGGGGCCCAGCAGGCGGGGCGGCGGTCAGAGGTCCGTGCCGCTCGGGCACTTTATTGCCCTGTAGATGCAATAACACTTCATATGCAAGACAGCCCGATCGGTCATTGCAGACCGTGCATTGGTCATCTCGGGTTCAGCGTGTTGAGGAGTGGTCGCGCTCCCACCAGGCTCGTGCATGTCAGTTCCCACGCCACCCCCCACAGGGTTTGGCGCGCATCCAGGAGGTGGACATGACAAAGATGATGCGCACACTTGCCCCCGTCGCCATGGCGGGAGCGTTGCTGTTCGGCGGTTCGACACCACCGCGACCGCGGCGCCGACGGCCACAGGCCCCGCGGCACAGGTCGTGCCGCCGGCCGAGCACGGCTGCTCGCCCCACTCCCAGTCGACCATCCGCCGCGGCTCCGAGGGGCCGGCGGTCCGCCACGCCCAATGCCTGCTCAACTACTGGGGCTACAACGTCGGCGGCGTCGACGGCAGCTTCGGCAGCCGCACCGAGAACCAGGTCCGCAACTTCCAGCGCGACCGCGGCCTGACCGTGGACGGCATCGTCGGCGCGAACACCTGGGCCGAGCTGCACTACTGAAACACCACCGGGCAGCGCTGAGCACTGCCGAGCACGGCTGAGCCACCGGCGTGCCCCACCCTCGGGGGCACGCCGCCTCTCGCCGGACGTCAGGCACCTCACACTCGGACAAGAGCCTGGCGTACCAAGAGCCTGGCGTCGTCTGCAAAACCCTCTTCTCGTATTGCTGCGGCGAACGGAGGCGTAAGGCTCCCGACCCGCCAGCTCGACCGGAGCGAAGCGCGGGTATCGAGCGCGGTGTACAGCCTCAGGTGTGCGCATCCTGGAGGAGCGCACCGCGGGCACCGCTGGACGGCGGCGCCGTGGCTCCGGCCGGCTCAGTGAGTGGCGCGGATCGCGCGCAGGCGCGCCCTTCCGCTCGATGCCGCGCCGCCGGGATGCCGGGACATCACCGCAGTGGCTGCCGACCAATCTGCTGAGGTTGTTGGTCGGCCGTAACGAGACGTCGGTGGTGCTGGCAGGTGCGGCGGCGGGTGCACCCCTGGCCGTCCTCCCGTCACGCTGGTCGGGGACTGTCCGTTGGTCGGGGACTGTCCGTTCAGTCCATGCTCAGGCCTGCCTGTATGCCTCGACGGATCCGCGACTACTGCACACCGGGCCTGAGTTCGATACGCACGCCGTCGGCTTCCCGGATGACGTAAACATGATCGGTCTTCGCCCTCCATCCGGGAGGCACGGCGTAGTAGCGCCCCTCTCGTGCTGTGATGAGCCGAAGGCCCGTGTAGCGGTAGCGAAGGTGGACGTTTTCACCAAGGTCCTCGAAGCGGAGCTCCGGTGATCGTGCGCTGAGGCCAAGTCGCTGGGCACTGTAGACCACCAGGCCGGTGCGCTTGACCACATCGAGGGCCGCGTTCCTGGCGTTCTGCTCTCCGAGCTGGCCCGCGGCCAGGGTGACGGTCCAGAGCAGGAACACTATGGCGGCGAAAATCGGCACAGCCGTGTCCAGCAGGCCCCTCGGGCGATCAACGTCAGCCGGCCGGACTTCACCGAGCAGCAGGCCGATGGCGATGAGAAGCGGGCCGGCCCAGCGGTACGGCAGCAGCAGCTGCCATTGCCACCACGCGATGAGAAGGAGCAAGCCTGCGGCCACGACGACCAAGTAGTAGCGGGCGAGTGCCGACACGCTCAGCGACGTGCCGCGCACCAAGCCGTTGGGCAGTGCTTGCCGCGGTCGGCGCCTGCTAATGGCAACCGCGATGAGCAGCACGACGGCACCCACGAGGACCGGGAAGGTCAGCAGTTGCAGGCTCTGCAGGACAAATTCAGCAAAGCCGAAGCCGAGCGAGAAGGGGGAAAGGTGGAAATGGCCGTAGTACGCGCTCGTATAGATCACGCCCACGTAGAACATCAGTGCGGCGATGAACGACGCCTGGGCAACCACGATATTGACCAGCGCGGACGGCGACGCCAGGTCTGGGCCTTCTCGCTTGACCCACCGCGCGGCGCGAGGCTCCTCAGTCTCGCTCACGTACCGTCCGGCGCGGGCTCTTGAGGCTCACGGTTTCCAGGAGACGGCGGACAACCCGCACCGCCGGGGCAATCGGAAGGAGCGGGAGACTCCGTCGGCGCGATCCCGGGATCCGTCTTGCGCGACGGTCCGGTGTACTTCGGAACAGGCGGAGGCGGAGGGACCGACTCGCCGCCGTAGGAAGGAGCACCGCCCGACGGCGAAGCTGTCAGACTTGCCGTTGCGCCGGTGAGGCTCGGAGAGGGCGGAGCACCGACCGACGGCGAAGCTGTCACACTCGCCGTTGCTCTGGTGAGGCTCGGAGACGGGGGAGTGGGGGATGCGTCGTCCTCGCCGGGTCCCCCTCCCGAACCGCAGGCTGCAACAAGCCCGAGGCACGCCGCGAACACGCCAACGCGGGGCCCCCAACAAAGGCCATACTCCATGCGCGCTCTCCATGTCCTCCGGTGCGGTCGGGGAGGAGCGTAACGCTGTCTTCGCTGGTCACTAGGACCTGAAGGCACGAGTGTGCCGGCACCGCTCGATCGGAGCACCGGGCCGGCGATCTTTTCCGCTGTCCAGCCCCTCCTCGACCATGAGAACGCGGACGCACGCGACACGGCTCTGGTCGCCGCCATCCCCCTCGCAGGGCACCCCCTCCTTGCCGAGCACCGGGGCGAGCCAGGGTCCGTCTTCAAACGGATCTTGCCCACAGCAGGAACGAGGCGGGAGAGACCGCTGCTTCATAAAGGTGGCAGTCTTGTCGTTTCGGGGGGTGATGCCTCGAAACCGCTTAAGCCCGTCAGACGTCGCAGAGCGTCGTCATCATGCGGACCCCGACCGGCCTGTATCAGGGCGGCACAACCCAGTTCGGCGCCGTGATCGGCGACGACAGCCAGACCGGCAACAACATCAGCATCGGCCCCGGTGCCGCGATCGGCCGCCGCTGCCAGATCACCAGCGGCGTGACCCTGGCCATCCGCACCGTGCCGACGACTGCACCGTCACCGCCCCGCACGCCGCTGAGATCAGCATCCGCCGCCGACGGTCTCGCCAGTCCTCCACCCCGGCACCTATGGCTGCTGACTAACCAGCCCCCCGCAGTATGAGCGAGCGCCGTCGGAGGAGGCCCGGATCGCCGACCGCGGCGGTCCGGGCCTCGCCCGTGCCGGGGCTAGCGCTGCGTCGGCTTGCGGCTCTGCTGCTGCTCGGTGCTGCCGCGACGCGAGTGACCCGCCTGCTCCGCGCCACTGCCCGGCTTCTTCGCCCCACGCCGTGTGGTCGACGTCCCGCGTGCGGCCGCCGTGGCGACGCTGGGCTCGCGCCCGTCCTTGGCTCCTGGAAGAGGACGAGAAAGCGCCAGCCCGAGCTGCCGCATCGCCGGGATGCCCACCGTGGCACATGCAGCATCCCGCGACGCCGGCGGCAGAACTGTAGGCGGTAGCGGCACCCGCCAGGTCGCGCAGCGCCTCGGCGGCCGGGGCGTCGGTTCCCGTCTTCTCTCCCCGCTGCCGGAGGCGCCCCCCGGCTTGGCCACTGGACGATCTTCTCCCAGGCGCGCATCGAGACCTTGCGGAAGAACGCGCCGACGCGGTTGTCTCGCAGCAGGCGGTCGAAGTGCTCTCCGGCTCGTTCCCTCCTGCGGGTGCACATCCCTCCCTGGCGGTACAGATCCGTTGGCGGGGGGTGTCGGCGCAGGGTCAGCCTCGGGGGCCAGGGAGCCCTTCCCCCGAGGCTGGTGACGGCCGCTCAGGTAGGGAAGGTCTCGCCGACGGCGGCCATGTCACGGAGGTACTGCGTGGGGCGGAGCTGCTCGCCGTACTGGTCGGCGAGTTCGTCGGCGCGCCTGATGAAGGCGGCGAGCCCGATGGAGCCGTCGGTGGCCTCGTAGCCGGTCATGAACTGTGCGGCGCCGCCGGCGGCCGGGGGGAAGCCGAGGCCGAGAATCGAGCCGATGTTGGCATGGGCTGCCGAGGTGAGCACACCTTCCTCGAAGCACTTCGCGGTCTCCAGCGCTTCACGCACGAGCAGGCGCTCCTGGGCGTCCTTGAGCGGGATCTGCTTCCCGGCGACCGGGATCAGGTCGGCCAGGCCCGGCCAGATCTGCCCTCGCCCGCCGGCGGTGTAGTCGTAGAAGCCGGCGCCCTTGAGCTTCCCCGAACGGCCCCTGTCGATCATCGGGCCGACGACCGACTCGGTGACGGTGGGGGTGTCTTCGCCGGCCGCCTCGCGGGTCGTCTTGGCGATCTTGTGCATGAGCTCGAAGTTGAGTTCGTCGGCGAGTTGGAGGGGGCCGACGGGGTAGCCGGCCCGGGTCGCGGCCCGCTCCAGGGAGTAGGGAGCCATGCCCTCGTGCAGCAGCGCCAGGCCCTCCTCGATCCTGGTGCCGATGACGCGTGAGGTGTAGAAGCCGCGGCTGTCGTTGACGACGATCGGCGTCTTCCCGAGTTGCAGGGCCACGTCGTAGGCCCTGGCCAGGGTCGCGTCGGACGTCTCCGCGCCGCGGATGATCTCGATCAGTGGCATCTTGTCGACGGGGGAGAAGAAGTGCAGGCCGATGAAGTCGGCCGGCCGGTCGATGCCCTTGGCGAGGTCGGTGATGGGCAGCGTGCTGGTGTTGGTGCACAGCAGCGCGTCCGGCTTGATGTGCGGCAGGATGTCGGCGAAGACCTGCTGCTTGAGCGCGACGTCTTCGAAGACGGCTTCGATGACCAGGTCGCAGTCGGCCAGGTCGGCCGGGTCGGCGGTGGCGGTGATGCGGCCGAGCAGCTCGGCGGCCTGCTTCTGGGTGAGCTTTCCGCGGGAGACGGCCCTGTCGTTCAGGTCCTCGGTGTAGGCCTTGCCCATTCGGGCGTTCTCCACCGTCACGTCCTTGAGCACGACCTGCATGCCGGCGCGGGCGCAGCTGTAGGCGATGCCCGCACCCATCATGCCGGCGCCGAGGACACCGACCTTGACGGCCGTGTTCTTCTCCACGCCGTCGGGACGCAGCGCGCCGGAGTTGATCGATCCCATGTCGAAGAAGAACGCCTGGATCATGTTCTTCGCCTGCTGGCCGGTGACCAGTTCGGTGAAGTAGCGCGATTCGATGCGCGAGGCGGTGTCGAAGTCGACCTGAGCCCCCTCGACTGCGGCCGACAGGATCGCCTTGGGCGCCTTGTAGTCGGCCTGCTTGATCTGCTTGCGCAGCAGCGGGGGGAGGGCCGGCAGTGTGGCGGCGAGGTGCGGGCTGGACGGGGAGCCGCCGGGCATCTTGTAGCCGGGCTTGTCCCAGGGCTGCGCGATCTCGCCGGGGTTCGCCTTGATCCATGCCTTCGCGGCGGGGACGAGTTCGGTGACGGACCCCACGAGATCGTCGACGAGGCCCTTCTCCTGAGCCTGGGCGGGCTTGAAGCGGGTGCCCTGGCCGAGGATGTCCGCGAGCGCGGTCACGATGCCGAACATGCGGACGGTACGGGTGACGCCGCCGCCTCCGGGGAGCAACCCGAGCGTCACCTCGGGCAGCCCGATGTCGTACCTGCCGTCGACCGCCGTACGGTGGTTGGCCGCCAGCGCGATCTCCAGACCTCCGCCCAGCGCGGCACCGTTGATGGCTGCCACCACCGGCTTGGGAAAGGTCTCCAGGCGGCGCAAGGTCGCCTTGACGGCCTCGACCTCGGCGAAGACGGTGGCCGTGTCGTCCCTCGTCGAGTGGATCATCTTCTTGAGGTCGCCGCCTGCGAAGAAGGTGCCCTTCGCGGACGTGACGACCACGCCGGTGACGGAGTCGGCCTCCTCGTACAGCCTGTCGACGGCGGCCTTCATCGAGGCGGCATAGAGGTCGTTCATGGTGTTGGTGCCCTGGGTGGGGTCGTCCAGAGTGAGAGTGACGATGCCGTCGGCGTCGCTCTCGTAGCGGACCGCGGTGGTGGGCGTCGTGTGCTTGGTCATGGTGCGGCTCCTGTGGTGGCGGTGGTCTCAGACGATCTCGACGATGGTGGCGATGCCCATGCCGCCGGCCACGCAGAGTGTGGCCAGGCCGCGCTTTTGACCACGGCGGATCAGTTCGTCGACGAGGGTGCCGAGGATCATGGCGCCGGTGGCTCCCATCGGGTGGCCCATCGCGATGGCGCCGCCGTTGACGTTGGTGATCTCGTGGCTGATGCCCATGTCCTTCACGAACCGCATGGCCACGGCGGCGAAGGCTTCATTGATCTCCCACAGGTCGATGTCGGTGACGTCGAGACCTGCCACGGCCAGAGCTTTGCGTGCCGCGGGGGCGGGTCCGGTCAGCATGATCGTCGGGTCGGCGCCCGACACGGCTGCGGACACGATGCGGGCCTTGGGCGTCAGGCCGAAGGCGGTGCCGACCCTCTCCGATCCGATCACCATCAGGGAAGCGCCGTCGACGATGCCCGAGCTGTTCCCGGCGTGGTGGACGTGGTCGATCTTCTCCAGCCAGTGGTACTTCGCCAGGGCGACATCGTCGAAGCCGGCGCCCTGGCCGTGCTCGACGAACGAAGGCTTCAGGCTCGCGAGTGACTCCACACTCGTGCCGGGGCGGATCGTCTCGTCACGGTCCAGGACGGTCTGGCCGAGACGGTCGAGCACGGGGACGACGGCGTGGTCGAAGTGGCCGTCGGCCCACGCGGCGGCGGCCCGGCTGTGGGACTGGGCGGCGTAGGCGTCCACGTCGGTGCGGGAGTAACCCTCCAGGGTGGCGATGAGGTCGGCGCCGATGCCCTGGGGGACGAAGCCCGCGGCGAGGGAGGTGGCGGGGTCCATGGCCAGTGGGCCTCCGTCGGCGCCGAGCGGCACCCGGCTCATCGACTCGACGCCGCCGGCGAGGATCAGCTGCTCGAATCCGCCGCGCACCCGGCTGGCGGCCTGGTTGACGGCCTCCAGCCCGGAGGCGCAGAACCGGTTGAGCTGGACACCGGCGGTCGTCTCCGGAAGCCCCGCGACGATCGCGGCGGTCTTGGCGATGTCCATGCCCTGGTCACCGATCGGGGCGACGACGCCGAGGACCACGTCGTCGATGCGCTCGGTGTCCATGGTCGGGTTCCGCTTCCGCACCGCGTCCAGCAGGCCGACCACCAGGTCGACCGGCTTGACCTCGTGCAGTGTTCCGGTCTTCTTGCCGCGCCCGCGTGGGGTGCGCAGATGGTCGTAGATGAAGGCATCCGTCATGGCTGCTGTTCGCTTTCTGATGGGGTTGGGTGCAAAAGGGTGGATATCGCCCGGCTGTGACGGGTGTCTCAGGTGTCCTTGAGTTCGCGGCGCAGGACCTTGCCGACGTTGCTCTTGGGCAGGGCGTCGCGGAACTCGATGTGACGGGGGCGCTTGTATCCGGTGAGCCGGCTCTTGAGGTGCTCGCGCAGTTCCGCCTCGGTCAGGCTGGCGTCGCGGGCGACGACGACGAGTTTGGGAACCTCACCCGACTTGGGGTCGGGCACGCCTACCGCGCCGGCCTCGGCGACTTTGGGGTGGCTGGTCGCCGCGTCCTCGATCTCGTTCGGGTAGACGTTGAACCCGGAGACGATGATCATTTCTTTTTTCCGGTCGACGATCCGGAGGAAGCCGTCGTCGTCGATGACGGCGATGTCGCCGGTCAGCAGCCACCCGTCCGGCGTGAGGACCTCCGCGGTCTCCAGGGGCCTGTTCCAGTAGCCGGGCATCACCTGGGGGCCTTTGACGGCGAGCTCGCCCGGCCGGCCCGGGGGGACCGGCTGACCGTCGGCGTCGAGGATGCGCACGTCGGTGGACGGCAGAGGGACACCGATGCTGCCGGGTCTGGGTTCGAGGTGAATGGGGTTGAGGCTGACGACGGGCGAGGCTTCGGTCAGCCCGTAGCCCTCGGTGATGGGCCGGCCGGTGACCTCCTGCCAGCGGTCGGCGACCGCGGCGTGCACTGCCGTGCCGCTGGCGACGGCGATCTTGAGATTGGAGAAGTCGACGGAGGCGAAGGAGGGGGAGTCCAGCAGCGCCCGCGCGAGTGTGTTGACCAGCAGGACCGCGTCGGGGCGTGTCCTGGCGAAGGTCTTGACCAGCCCGGCTGTGTCGGTGGGGTCGGTGACGAGGACGTTGTGGGCCCCGAACCGGAACAGCCCCAGACCGTTCACGGTCAGCGCGAACACGTGGTACAGCGGCAGCGCGGCGATGACCGTCAGCTGTCCGGACCCGAATCGGGCCTGGAGCTGCCCGAGGAACTGTTCCTGGTTGGCCAGCAGGTTCTGGTGCGTGAGGACGGCGGCCTTGGTGCCTCCCGTGGTGCCCCCGGTGTATTGGAGGAACGCGATGTCCTGCGGCGCGAGATCGGGTTCGGTGAGGCGATGACGGCGGCCTCGGGCGAGGGCGGTGCGAAGGCCGACCGCGTCGGGGATCTCGTACGGGGGGACGAGCTTGCGGACCTTCGCCACCATGGTGTTGACCAGGACCCGCTTCCAGCTGCCGAAGAGGTCACCGGCCTCGGTGACGATCACGTGCTCGATGCCTGAGCCGGGCAGGATCTCGGCGACCTTGCCGGCGAAGTTCGCCAGGACCACGATGGCGCGCGGTCGGGCGTCGGCGACCACCTTGGCAAGTTCGACCGGGGTGTAGAGAGGGTTGGCGTTGACCACGATCAGCCCGGCCTTCTGCGCCCCGAACAGCGCGACCGGATACTGCAGAAGGTTGGGCATCTGCAGCACGATGCGGTCCCCCTCGACGAGGCCCAGTTCCTTCTGCAGGTAGGCGGCGAAGTGGTCACTGAGCTCGTCGACCTGAGTTAACGTCAGCCGAACCCCCCGGTGGGAGAACGCCGTTGCGGGGCCGAAGCGTCTCGCCGTGCTCCGCACCATGTCCGGGATCGACGTGTACGCCACGGGGGGAATGTCCGCGCCGACGCCGGGCGGGTAGAACCGTACCCATGGGCGCTCGGCGAGGTCCGCGCCATCAGGCGTCGGGGCGAGGCTGAGGTCATGGGCCCCAGGCGGCGGCTGCGCTGATGACTGTTCTGGGGATGTGCTCATGGAGGGTGATGTCCTTCACTCTGAACGTCGTACGAGACGGAGTGGTGAGTCCACGCCGTTCGGTCGGCTCTGGCCCTGGAACGTCTGCGGCGCCGGTCGAACGGGGCGGGCGGCCCCGAAAAGCCGACCGTGCCTGCCGCCGGCAGTGCACCGGCGCAGGCGGAACGGCGTGTGCCGCCGCGGTGAGCGGAACGGGAACCGGCGCTGCGTCCGCGGCGCCGGTTCCTTCGCACGGCGCGGGCGATGCGGCGCCGGAGTGTTCAGCGGGTGGCGTTGATCCCGCCGTCGACGGGAATGACTGCCCCGGTGATGTAGTTGCTGGCGGGGCTCATGAGGAAGACGGCGATGCCTGCCATGTCTTCGGGTCGGCCGATGCGCTTGAGGGGGATCTGCCCGGCGACGGCGTCCGCGCCGAGGCTGAGGATGCCGGCGGTCATCTTGGACTCGAACAGTCCGGGGGCGATGGCGTTGACGAGCACGTCGGGGGCGAGGGTTCCCGCAAGCTGTTGCGTGAGCATGTGCACGGCGGCCTTGCTGGCACTGTAGGAGAAGTTGTCGAAGCCGGGGGCGGGGGCGCGCAGGCCGTCGATGCTGCCGGTGTTGATGACGCGGGCGGGGTCGTCGGGTGTCGAGGCCGCCTTCAGCAGCGGCAGCAGGGCCTGGGTGAGGGCGAAGACGCCCTTGACGTTGACGGAGAGCACCCTGTCCCAGGCGTTGTCGGGGAACTCCTCCAGGGGTGCTCCCCAGTTGGCGCCGGCGTTGTTGAACAGGGCGTGCACGCGGTTCTCGCGCTCAGCGATGCACGAGGTCAGGGTCTCCACACCGCGGGCCGTGGAGAGGTCGGCCGACACCGCGTGAATGTCGCCGAGAGCGCTCAGCTCCTCGACGGCCGACTTCAGGTCGGCTTCCTTGCGGCTGGAGATGTACACCGTGGCGCCTGCTTCGAGGAGTCCTCGGGTGATCATCTTGCCGATGCCGCGGCCGCCTCCGGTGACGACGGCGACCTTGCCGGCGAGCAGGGGCTTGTGGGTGCTCATGGGATGCTCCGGGTACGGGTGGGGGTTCGAGGCGGCCGGGCAAGGCAATGGCGGCCCTGCCTGGCCGGGAGGTGCGCTGTGTGCGGGCGTACCGCGCGCAGCGGGGTAGTGCCGGGGCGCTTACCGGATGCGGCGGCCGGACAGGGCGCGGCTGATGGCGAGGCGCTGGATCTCGCTGGTGCCTTCGTAGATGGTGAAGATCTTGGCGTCGCGGGCCCAGCGTTCGACGGGGTAGTCGCGGGTGTAGCCGTTGCCGCCGAGGATCTGGATCGCGCGTTCGGTGGTGCGGACGGCGACCTCGCTGGCCTTGAGCTTGGCCATGCTGCCCTCGGCGCGGGTGAAGGGCTTGCCGCGCGTCATCATGTGGCTGGCGCGCCAGACCAGAAGGCGGGCGGCGTCGATCTCCATGGCCATGTCGGCCAGGGTGAAGGCGACGGCCTGGTTGTCGATGATGGGGCGGCCGAACTGTTCGCGGAGGCCTGCGTATTCGAGGGCGTACTCGTAGGCGGCGCGGGCCACGCCGACGGCCATCGCGCCGATGCCGGGCCGGGTCATCTCGAAGGTGGCCATGGCCGCGGGGACGCGGACACGGGATCCTTCGCGGGCTGCGGCCAGGCGCTGGTCGAGGGCTTCCTTGCCGCCGAGGACCAGGTCGGCGGGGATGCGTACGTCGTCGAGGACGACCTCGGCGGTGTGGGAGGCGCGCAGGCCGTGCTTGTGGAACTTCTGGCCCTGGCTGAGGCCGCGCGTGCCCGGGGGGATGAGGAACAGCGCGTGGCCGCGGGCGCCGAGGGCGGGGTCGGTGACCGCGTTGACGACGTGGACGCTCGCGATGCCGCCGTTGGTGGCCCAGGTCTTGGTGCCGTTGAGCACCCATTCCTTGGTGGCTTCGTCGTAGCGGGCGTGGGTGCGGATGGCGGCGGCGTCGCTGCCGGCGTTCGGCTCGCTGGCGCACAGGGCGGCGACGGCCAGGTCACCGGGGGTGCCGAAGAAGGCGGGCAGCCAGGTGTCGATCTGCTCCTTGGTGGCAGCGCCGAACAGGGCCGCGGCGGGGAGAAAGGTGCCCAGCAGGGCCTGGCCCATGCCGCCGTCGCCCCAGAAGATCTCCTCGGCGACCACGGGCTGCAGGAGCCCGGTGGGGTCGGCGATCATCTGCAGTGCGAACTCGGGGGTGTAGAGGCCGATCCTGGCGGCTTCCTCGATCACGGCCCAGGGCATCTCCTCGCGCTCGTCGTAGTCGGCGGCGACGGGGCGTACGTACTTCTCGGCGAAGCCGTGGGCCCACTCACGCGCCTCGGCGATGTCGGGCGGAAGATCGAACAGGTTCGCAGTGGTCACAGCAGGTCTCCTGATGATGTCGTTCGGGCTGGTCAGCGGCCGGTGAAGGCGGCGTCGCGGCGCTCGATGAAGGACTGGATGCCTTCGGCGCCGTCAGCGGTGGCGAAGAGGCGGGCGATGTCAGGGCGCAGCCGCTCGATCGCGGCCCTCTCCCCGGATTCGTGCGCCAGGTGGGCGGAGTTGAAGACGGTCCTGACCCCCAGCGGGGCTGACTTTTCGGCAATGACCCGGGCGATCTGGATGGCGCGCTCGAGCGTGGCCGGTCCGTCGTCGGCGAGTTCCTGCACCAGGCCGAGGCGGTGGGCCTCAGCGGCGTCGAACTCCTCACCGGTGAGGATCCAGCGCATGGCGTTGCCCCAGCCGGCCTGCTGGGGGAAGCGGAAGGTGGCGCCGCCGAAGGGGTAGATGCCACGGCGGATCTCATACTGGGCGAAGCGCGCGTCCCGGGACGCCACGCGTATGTCGGCGGCGAGCAGCAGCTCGATCCCGAGGGTCATCACCCAGCCCTGCGCGGCGGCGACGACCGGCTTGGTCCAGGGTCCGTCCAGGCGCCAGGGGTCACGGCTGCCCTCGGGTGCGTCGAACTTCCCCGAAGCCAGTTCCGCGCCGACGTCGAGCATGTCCAGGCCGCCGGTGAAGTGGTCGCCGTGGGCGAACAGCACCCCGCACCACAGGTCGTCGTCGGACTCCAGCAGGCCGTAGGCGGCGGCAAGCTCGGCGAGCATGCGCCGGGTGAAGGCGTTGCGTTTAGCAGGACGGTTCAGGCCCATCAACAAGACGTGTCCGTCCCGCTCGACGGTGACCTCGGCAGTGTCCGCGGATGTGGACATCATCAGCCTTCCTCCTCAGTTGCATGATGAGACTTACTGGACGGTAGCTGCCTGCGGAGATCGGCACAAGTTCATCTCATGATGAGACTGATAAGGTGGGTGGTATGAGACGCACCTCGTTCGATGGCTGGCCCTGCTCCATCGCCCGCACCGTGGACATCCTCGGCGACGGCTGGACGCTGCTCGTGCTGCGCGAGGTCTTCTACGGCGAGTCCCGTTTCGACGGCTTCATCGACTCACTCGGCATCGCCCGCAACACCCTCGCCGACCGCCTGCGACGCCTGGAAGGGATGGGAATGCTCCAGCGCCGCGCCTACCAGACCGACCCCGTCCGCCATGAGTACCTGCTGACGGACAAGGGCCGTGACTTCTTCGGTGTGCTGGCCGCGATCAACGCCTGGGGCGACCGCTGGCAGACCGGCGACGAGGGCATTCCGGTGATCATGCACCACACGACCTGCGGCCACGACACCCGCGCAACGGTGGTCTGCTCCTCCTGCAGCGAGCCCCTGCGCCACGAGGACACGGCCGTGCGCACCGGGCCCGGTTACCCGGACCGGCTGCTCGACAACCCCGCAGTACGCGCGCGCTTCAACGCTGATACGGCCACCTCCTGACAAGAACCAGGCCCTGACTCGCAGCGAGCGCCGCCAAGGCCGTGGCGGGACGGACACCGTCCTGGGCCGGTGAGGCATCGCGCCGCGCCGAGGACGTCGCTGCCGCACGCCGGATGTTCACCTGTGGCCGCGACCAGCTGCAGCAGACACTGCCTGGGCTGCTGGCGGCCGTATAGCAGAAGGCGTCGACCGCTGCGTGAAGTGGCCCTAGGACCCCTCCGGCCGCAGCGCCGGACTGGCTCGGGCCAGCCACCGTGGTCTAGATGACCGGCGGGCTGCCCAGCCGGGTCAGCCGCCATACCGTCCGCCACCGCAGGGGGTGGCGCGGGCCGCCGGACGTCCTGAGCCCTTCGGCGAACCCGCCCAACCAGGCCCGCAAACCGGCCCAGGACCGCGTGTGGGTCACCGTCAGGCCCGCCCACATCCCGAGGTAGAGAGAAACGAGCGGCGCCGGCAGGTGCCGCTTGGCCAGCCAGACACGGTTGCGAGCCGTCATCCGGTAGTAGACCGCACGCCGGGCCGGGTCGCCGTGAGCCGCTCTCCCACGTCACCACGGACGGGCGTCCGTCCCGCGCCGGATGCTACCGGTGGCGGGGCGGTGCCCGCGCCGGATGCTACCGGTGGCGGGGCGGTGAGCCGGGTGGTGTGCCGGGCCGGCGGGCGCGGCGGATACGGATCGGGCCGCGGGCCCCCGACGGCTCGACGGGTCGGCCGCCCTGGGTGATGTCCACCTCTCCGGCGGCCACCAGCCGCCGGGCCGCGCGGCGGGCGGGTTCCATGAGCGCACGCCAGCCGTCGTCGTCCCCCTCGTACACCGCCCGTGCGGCGTCGGAGGGGCAGATCGTCGCGGCCGGACCTCGACCTTGCAGGAGTTCCAGAATGGCTCGTTCCAGCCGCCGGTCCGTCTGACGTTCGCTGTCCGCCACGCTCCCAGTATCGCCGCCCCACCGCGCTTCGTGCCCGCTGAGCGGAGGCGGGAGGCGGGGGCGGTTCCGTACCCTGGCGGCATGCGCATGCGCCCCACTCTGAGCTGGGCCCCCACCGAGAACTGGCCGCCGGGCACCACCGATCCAGCGCCGGTCGTCGACGCGCTGAGCGCCGGCGGTGTGCTGGTGCTCAGCGGGGCCGGGATCTCCACGGAGTCCGGCATCCCCGACTACCGGGGCGAAGGCGGGAGCCTGAGCCGGCACACCCCGATGACCTACCAGGAATTCACCGCCGACGCCCGGGCCCGGCGCCGTTACTGGGCGCGCAGCCACCTGGGATGGCGAACGTTCGGTCGCGCGCGGCCGAACGCCGGGCACCGGGCCGTGGCCGCTTTCGAGCGGCACGGCCTGCTCTCGAGCGTGATCACCCAGAACGTCGACGGATTGCACCAGGCCGCCGGGAGCGAGGACGTCGTGGAGCTCCACGGGAGCCTGGCCCGGGTCCTCTGTCTCTCCTGTGGCGCCTCCAGCACGCGCGGTGAACTGGCCCGGCGGCTGGAGGGGGCCAACGCGGGCTTCGAACCGGCGGCCGCCGGTATCAACCCGGACGGTGACGCCGACCTCACGGACGAGCAGGTCGGGGACTTCCATGTAGTGCCCTGCGCGCTTTGCGGCGGCATCCTCAAGCCGGACGTGGTGTTCTTCGGCGAAGCAGTTTCCCCGGGACGGATCGCGCACTGCCGCGAGCTGGTCCGGGGGGCGACCTCGTTGCTGGTCCTGGGGTCCTCGCTCACCGTGATGTCCGGCCTCCGGCTCGTCCGCCTGGCGGCCGACGAGGGGAAACCGGTAGTGATCGTCAACCGGGACCCGACCCGGGGCGACCCGCACGCCCGCAGCCGCGTCGCGCTCCCCCTCGGACCGACCCTGTCCACGGTGGCCGGGAGACTCGGCATCCCCGTCGACGACCGGACGGCGCCGACGGCCGGCTGACGGCGGCCGGCCGCGCACCCTCGATGCGACCGTGCCGGGCCACCGAGGCCCGCCGGGACGAGCACACCCCGGCGACCGGCGGCCGTTCCCGGCCTTCCGGACCTGGTGACGACAGGCCGCAGGACCGTCCGGGCCCCTTCGCCCTCGGGAGGCGCCCGAGGGGGGAGGGGGACCCGCGGACACCGACGCAGCGCCGGACGAGCCGGCTCAGCGGTACGGGGCGACGGTGGCCGCCGCCCGGGTGACATCCGACGCCCCGTACGATCGGCGCGTCCCCGTGCCGCAAGGAGTTCCGCCACCGTGACCGCCGTCGTCCCGCCCACCCGCGGCGCAACCCGCCTGCTGCCGGTGCGGCAGCTGACCCGCATGGAGGACGGTGAGCGGCTCCACGCGCTGCTGTGGCGGGCCGGCCCCGGCTGGCGGATGATCAGCAGCGCCATGCTGGGCGGAGGGATCGGCGAGCGGAGTTGGGTCCTCAACGCGCAGGTCCCGCACGGCTACCGGCGCACCGATCCCGACCGCCACCTCGCACAACTGGGGGAGGACTCGGGCATGCGAAGCGGGGCGGGAGTCGGGCTGATGACTGCCGCAGACGTGACGGCCTACGGCCGCGGGCACGACGGCTGCGTCGAAGCCGTCGTCACCGCGGGACTCGGCGTGCGCCACTGGGCCGCCTCCCCGGCCGAGGGCACGGCCGTGCCGGCAGGGCCGGGCACGATCAACATCGTCGTCGCGGTTCCTGCGGCGCTGAACGACGCCGCACTGGTCAACGCGGCCTCCACCGCCACGGAGGCCAAGGTCCAGGCACTCCTGGAGGCCGGCTACGACTGCTCGGGCACGCCGACCGACGCCCTGTGCATAGCTGCCCGCACCCCCCGCCCCGGAGACGACGTCCACGCCTTCGCCGGCCCCCGCTCGCTCTGGGGCGCCCGTCTGGCCCGCGCGGTCCACCAAGCCGTACGAGCCGCCGCACCCCCGCCCTGAGATCGCTGCATCCGACGGGGCGCGGAGTTGAGAGTGCGTCAGGACACGAGCCCTGTCACGGTGACCGAGCCGGCACGGCCGCGATACCGGAAGGTCCGGGCGTTCTCGAGCGCGACGGGGTGTCCGAGCGTGATGGTGACGGTGGCCGTTGCCCGGCGTGGCTCTCGCTTCAAGACGGGCTCGTGGACACCTGGTAGCGCGGGCTCATCTGAGGCGGGGCGCCAGTGGAAGCGCCCGCCTGGGGCCCTTACCGCACACTGCGGACCGACCCACCAAGCGCCTCGCGGCCACTATGCAAAGGCCAGGTGGTGCCTTGCAGGCCGCCTCTTCCCGGCCGGCTGGGGACCCAGGCGCCGCCGCAGGGCAGTTCGCGGCGTGCAGTCTGCGACCGAGCGGTCTGATAAAAGCCTGTCGGCGGCACTAAGTCTTGTCCCGTGATCTATGACCGTCGTATGGGGTATCGCTCCTGCTCTTGCCTCCTATCCGGCCAGGGCTAGGTTGTGCAGGCGGGCGATGCCGAGCACGGCGTGGTGGACACCGTCGCCTTCTAGGCGGCAGTCGCGAAGGATCTTCCAGTTCTTCATGCGGGCGAAGACGTGCTCAGCGCGGGCGCGGACCTTGCGGTGGGAGGTGTCGTGTTCCTGTTTCCGCGCCGGGAGTTCTGTCTGGCCGGGCTCGCGGCAGTGCGGGACGACCAGACCGGTGTCCCGATAGCCGCCGTCCGTGATCGCCGTGGTACGGCCGACGGCGTCCTGCCGCGCCCGGACAGCTCCCATGCCTTGCAGTCGTTGCGGTTGCCGGCCGACGGCGACCACGAGTCGGGTGTCGGCGTCGATGACGACCTGATGGTCGGTCGAATACCGGTATCCTCCAGCTCGTGCAGCGCGGCCAGGCACTCACGCGGGTCTCGGTCCGCAGCGATCTGGGCGAACGTCTCCATCGGCCGCGTCCGCAGAGCCACCCGGTAGACCTCGTCCGCATCCAGCCCGTACCGCTCCGCCCAGGTTCCCCAGACCTTGCGCTGGTTGCTCACCGCGTCGATCAACGTGCCGTCGACGTCGAACAGGACATACTTCGTGCGGTCCGGCCGCGTAGATTCACTGGACACCCATCGATCATGCCAGGTTGCGTACAGGTGATCGCGGGACAGTATGGGTCATGATGTGGTCGACACCGTACTCGACGCGTGGTTCCGTGCGCCGATGACGATGAGTGAGACGTTCTGCCCACCGAAGCCGAAGGAGTTGCTGAGCACGGCTTCCTGGGGGACGTCTCGCCGCTCTGCGACGACATCGAGGTCGATGTCGGGATCCACGCCGGCTGCAGTGAGGTTGCGGGTCGGCGGGATGGCACCGTGCTTCACACTGAGGACCGCGATGAGCGCCTCGATTGCGCCGGCGGCGCCGAAGAGATGGCCGAGCGCCGCCTTGGGGGCTGTCACGGTGGCGCGGCCGAAGACCTCTCCGATCGCGTGTGCCTCTGCGACGTCGCCGACTGGAGTTCCGGTGGCGTGGGCGTTGATGTGGCTGATCTGCTCGGGAGCCAAGCCGGCTTGCGCGAGAGCCTTCCGCATGGCGGAGATCTGACCGGAGCCGTCGGGAGCGGGCGCCGTGATGTGGTGGGCGTCGGCGGCGATGCCGGCGCCCGCGAGTATCGCATGGACGCGCGCGCCTCGGGCGCTGGCGTGTTCGGCACTTTCGAGCACTACGACAGCAGCGCCTTCACTGAGGACGAATCCGCTGCGGTCCGCGGCGAACGGCCGGGAGGCTGAGGCGGGTTCGGCGGTGTATCGCGACAGTGCTTGCGCTCGGGCGAAGCCGGCGACGGTGATCGGTGTGATCGCGGCCTCGGTTCCACCCGCGATGACCACGTCCGCCTCGCCGGCGCGGATGAGCCTGGCCCCCAGGGCGATCGCCTCGGCACCGGAAGAGCACGCCGAGACGGGCGTGTAGACCCCGGCCCGTGCCCCGTATTCGATACTGATCAGCGCTGCCGCCGCATTGGGCATGAGCATCGGGACTGTGCGTGGCGAGACACGCCGTGCCCCGGCCGCCTCAAGGGCGTCGTCTTCCTTCAGCAGCGTCCGTACGCCCCCGATTCCCGTGCCGATCGCTGATGCAAGCCGGTCCGGGTCCACCCGCGGGGCGCCTGCATCGGCCCAGGCCTCGGCCGCCGCGGTGAAGGCTGCCTGCTGTGAGCGGTCGAGCCGCCTGGCCTGCACCGGCAGCAGTGACTCGGCGGGGTCGATCGCCATCGTCCCCGCGACGGTGCCAGGAAGGCCGACGGCCTCGTGGCCGGGCAGGACGCCGCCGCGGATGCCGGACTTGCCGGCAAGCAGGGCGGCCCATGTGGACTCCACGTCTCCACCGAGTGGCGTGATCGCGCCGAGTCCGGTCACGACGACTTCAGTCCGGTACATGCCCTGAACCTTTCTTGTATGCGATACAAGTGAACGATGCTTGTTGTATCACATACAATCCGGGAGTGGAAAAGAAGCGAACCGAAGGTCGATCGACGTCGGCTCGGTCACGTGACCGCGGTCGCGCGACCAGGCGCCGACTGATTGAGACAACTGCACGGCTCTGCAAGGAACGGCCCGGCGCTGAGGTGAGCGTCGCCGAGATCGCGAACGCAGCAGGCGTCTTCCCCAACCAGGTCACCTACCACTTCGGGTCCAAGGACTCGCTGCTCGTGCACGCAGCCTTTCTCGGCTTGCTGCACGACGCCCGACGGATTGAGCGCATCGGCCGCCAAGCCCCCGATGCGGCCGCATTTCGCCGCAACGTCGCCCGCGCCGTAATGGCCATGCCCTCGCTCCCATCGGTCGCGCGAGCACTCGCCGCCGGGATCTCCAAGCCCGAACTCGCCCACGTGGTCGACCAGCACCTCCAATTGCTGTTCCGGCAATCCGAGCGCTTCGTGAGCCAGCTCATCGACAGTCGCGGCTGGAGGACCCGTCGACCGCTCAGCGTGGAAGCCAGGACGTTCTGGAGCACGGCGCTCGGCGCGGTGCTGCTCGTCCGCGCCGGGGCACACGGCACTGTCGCCGACCTCGACCTCGCCGGAGCATTGACCATCCATAACGAACCCGAGCGCGGCTAGCTCAGTCGAACGGGCCCGCGGCGGAGCCACGCGGCTTCCGCGCGACGGTGGCCTTCTCGCAGTCCGCGTGCGTGCCGTCGCCGGCACAACTCCGCCGGTGCGGCTAAGGCGTGTCCGCAAAGTCATGGCAGCCATAGCCGCAGGCAGGCGATGGTGACCAGGGCCTGGTAGCGGCGGGCTCGTTTGTCGTAGCGCGTGCGAGCGCCTTGTTCTGCTCGATCCGGTTGAAGCAGTGTCCGACGACGTTGCGGCGCCGGTATGCGGTCCGGTCCAGCCGACACCGGCTCTCGCCTCTGCGGATGCGGCCGTTGATCTGGTCGATCCGTTCAGGGATCGTTGCGGCGACTCCGCGTCGGCGGAGGTAGGCGCGAACCCTCAGGGACGAGTAGCCCTTGTCGGCGACGACCCGGTCGGGCCGTGCCCGGGGCCGGCCCGGGCCGCTCCGTGCGATGCAGGGCCCCTTTTCGGGCCCCGGCCGCGTGCTGAAGGGCTCGCACGTTCGTGGGGTCGACCCAGACGATGCTGCAGTCGACCTTGCCGGCGGCGTCGGAGTGCTGTTGGACGCGGGTCAGCAGCCGGTCCCAGGTGCCGTCGGCGGACCAGCGGCGGAAAAGTTCGTAGACGGGCGTTGTCAGCGGTCCGACCTAGAGTTCCCGTCACTGATCACTGAAGTGCGGGGAGGCCCGTGTGAGGTGGGTGACGGCGGACGATTGCGAGGTCGCTCTGGACGCCGGGAAAGTGGTCTGCCGCAATGCGGCGGGGCGGCGGCTGCGGTCGGCGCGCTCCTGTCGGTGTCAGCGGCCACCGGCGCGCAGGCCGGCGGACCGGCACCGGTCGAGCCCCGTCACGAGCCTCAGATGGTCACAGCGCTGGCCGATTGCCTGGGAGCCGACGAGCAGACGGCGCTGCGGCGTCATGGACCGGCAGGCCGAGCAGCAGCGCATCCTGTCCGGCCTCGGCAAGGGCGCGGTCACGCCGGACGGCGCGTTCTTCGACGCGGCCGACACGCTCACGGTCAACGTGGCCGACCGCATCTCGGCCGAGAGGGTCGAGGAAGCCGGTCTGCGTGCCCGGATACCGCAGCCGGGCCAGGCCGCGCTCGACCGCATCAAGGCCGGCTCGACACCGAGGCGACCCAGCAGGCACCCGCCGGCGTCTCGGCCTGGTCGGTGGACCTGGCCTCCGACACCGTCACCATCGAAGTGCACAACGACACCAGCAGCGCGGCGCGCGCCTTCCCCACGTCGGCAAAGTCCTACGGTGACGCCGTGCGGATCGTGACAGGCAAGCAGCCGCTCGCGGCCCAGACCACGGTCTACCCGGGCACCAAGATGACGTTCAACGGCACGCACTGCTCGGACGGCTACGGGGCCAGGGACTCCTCCGGCAAGCAGTACCTGGTGAGCGTCGGCCACTGCCTGGAGAACCTCCCGGACCTCTCCTACAACGGCTCCCAGTTCGCCAAGGGCACCCACACCCGCTACGCGACCGACCAGCCAAGCGTGGACATGGGCATCGCGGCCGTGGACGCCGACGACTCGATCGCCACGTCCGTCCACACCTACGGCAAGGCCCGCCCCGTCGCCGTCAAGGGCGCAGCCGCGCGGCGGAGGGCGCCGACATGTGCAAGTCGCGCGTTACCACCGGCTGGACCTGCGGCAAGGTCACGTCCTACAACAACCCGGTCTACTTCGGCACCACGACGATGGTCTCGGGCCTGGGCAAGTCCAGCGTCTGCACCGAGCCCGGTGGCAGCTGCGGCACCTACGTCTCAGGCAACCAGGCTCAGGGCTTGACCTCCGGCGGCCTGAAGGGACCGAAGTGCTCCGGCGTCCACGGCTCCGGAACGTCGTACTTCCCGCCCCTCGACGACGCCCCGAACCACTACAGCCTGACCCTCAGCACCAACTGAACCAACCAACCGTCCAGGCCCATGCGGTCGCCCGGCGGGTGAGGCGACCCCACTGCCGCAGCCAGGGCATGGCCCCGTTGGACTCGAAGCCGTTGAACGCGCCGAACAACGGCTGTCCAGGGCCAGAACCCGTGAGCTGCTCGGCCAGGGCGATGAGACGTACGACTTCCTCGATGACTGCCTGGACAGCGCTTGGCACGGCGGCAGGGAGACGCTCGCCGCCCTGGTCGCCACCATCGGGACGACCACCGATGACCGGCCGCCCCCACACCCGCCTTGCGCGCAGGCGCCTCGCTCGGCGTCGCCCAGCTCGCCCTCCAACAGACCAAAGATGTCCTGGGCGAGCACCCGATAGGGCGCGGTGCGGGCCACCGCCACCCTGGCGGGCGTGGCGATGGTCCGCATCTCCATCCTGGGCCAAGGGGTGCTGAGCGCCCCTGGATAGCCCGGAAGCCAGTGCCGCGTCCAATGCCGTGAACGGTTCCCACGTCGTGCCCATCACCGCACCTCACTCCCGACCGGACCAGGCGTGCATCCATCCCACCCACGCCTGGCTCTACAGCGTGGAGCCCGCCCGGCCGAAACGGGTGCCGACGCTCGCCTCATCGACCGCGAGCAGCTCGACCGCGCCGACGCCTACCAGCGGATCACCGACGCGGCCGACGCCGGAAACCCGGCCGTCCTGGCCACCCGCCAGACCTGGGTCCGCCGCGACGACGTCGACCCCGAAAAGGCCCCCGTCCGACGGCTGTACATCCTGGAACGCACCCCCACCGCGTCTTCGACCCAAGCTCGGCGGCGTCGACCAGGGCGACGAGCTGCACATCGACGTCCGGGACATGTACCGGTTCGAGGCCTGGGAGCCGTTCAGCACCTCCTGCCGACCGTTGGCGGCATTGGCAGGCGGGTGTGGGTCTGGAAGGAGCCCGGCGGGTTCGCCGTGGAGTCCGCTGTGTTCGGGCTCCGCATACCGTGGCGCGTGCACGGCACTGCGCGAGCTCAGTAGGGCGCGCAGGATTCAATGGTCCTGGTCGAGGTGGTCGAGGAGTCCGGTCAAGTGGGTGATGTAGGACGTCGCTCCGATGAGGCTGCTCGCGGGGGTGAGGGCGGTGTAGCCGAGCACGGGCATGCCGGCGGCCTTCGCCGCACGGATGCCGTTGGGGCTGTCCTCGATGACGAGGCAGTCGTGCGGGTCGGTGTGGAGTGCGGCGGCGGCGTGGAGGAAGAGGTCGGGTGCGGGTTTGCCGACGCCTCGGACGTCCTGGGCGCTGAAGACGACGTCAGGTGGCAGGAGGGGGCGCAGGCCGGTCCGGTCGAGGGTGAGGTCGATCCAGGCGTGGTCGGAGGAGGATGCCAGGCAGTAGGGAATGCTGCGGCGCCGTAGTTCGGTGAGCACGGTGGAGGCGCCCTGGACGGCGTCCAGCTGTTCCCGGAAGGCGGCGAACACCCGATCGTGGAGGCGGGTGGTGAAGTCCGCAGGCAGTGTGCCGCCGAATCTGTGGGCGACGACCCTGTGGACGGTGCGGCCGGCGTTGCCGAGGAAGTGTCGGTAGGACTCTTCCAGGGTGAAGGGGAAGCCCAGTTCTGTGAGGTATCCGGAGAGCACGCCGTGTGCGATGGGCTCGCTGTCGACGAGGACGCCGTCGTTGTCGAAGATGATCAGCTGGGGTGTCACGGGTTCTCCGTTCGGTTGAAGGTCGCGGTGAGGGCGATCGCGAGGAAGGCGGCGCCGAGGAGGCAGGTCGCGGTCCAGCCGCCGGCTGTGTAGGCGGCGGGTCCGAGGGCCGCGCCGGCGATGCCGCCGAGGGTGTAGCCGGTCATGTAGACCGAGGCGACGCGGGCGCGGGCGTCGTCGATGCCGTAGACGACGCTCATGTTCAGCAGGTGGGTGGCGTGGATGGCGGTATCCATGGCGAAGAGCCCGATGAGGAGCCAGACCAGGTGGTGGCCGCCGGCCCAGAGCGCGGCGAAGGACGCCACACCGAGGACCAGTGCCGTCCTGGTGAGCCGTCGGCGGTCGGCTCGGTCGGCGGCGCGGCCGATGGGTCGGGCGATGAGTGCTCCGGCGGCGCCGGCCAGTGCCAGCAGCCCGATCTGGGCGGGGCCGTAACCGTAGGGGGGTTCGGAGAGGAGGAAGGCAGCGGTCGACCAGAAGACGCCGAAGGCGGCGAAGGAGCAGCCTCCGATGAAGGCTCGGCGTCGCAGCAGCCGGTGGGTGGCGGCGAGGCGAAGAGTGGCGTGAAGCTGGGACCGGTACGGGACGGGCAGGTCGGGTGGGGCGGGTGGAAGGGCGCGGGTGAGGACGACGGCGAGCAGCAGGGTGCTGATCGCGGCCGCGGTGAACAGCGCACGCCAGCCGACGGCCTGCGAAACCAGGCCGGCGACGGTGCGGGACAGAAGGATGCCCGTGAGTCCGCTGGCGAGCATCGTCCCGACGGCGCGTCCGCGTTCGTGGGGTGCGGCCATGGTGGCGGCGTAGGGGATGAGGGTGTTGACGAAGGCGGCGGTGGTGAGCCCGATGAGTGATCCGGCGGCCAGGAGGATGCCGGTGGTGCGGGCGGCGGCGGTCAGGCCGAGGGCGGCGGCGTCGGCGCAGAGCAGGACGGCGAGGAGGGGGCGGCGGGGGACGATGTCGCCGAGCGGGACGATCAGGATCAGGGCGAGGACGTAGCCGAGCTGGCCGACGGCGATGAGATGGTCGGACGCGTGGGGGCCGATGGACCGGGAGATCTGCGGGAGGAGGGGCTGGCAGTAGTAGAGGTTCGCGATCGTCAGTCCGTAGGCCGTCGCGAGCAGCCGGCCGGTCCGGGGAGAGCCGCTCTGTAGAGGTTCGATCAAGGTCACTTGGACGAACCTAAAGAGCCGATTGGGCCGCGGGTAAGATCCAATCGTATGGCGGATCAGTGGCCCAATCCTGGCCTGGACCTGCATCTGGAACTGGATGCTGCCGACGGGCTCCGGACGGGGCTGGAGCGGGCGTTGCGGGCTGCGGCGAGGTCGGGGCGGCTGGCGCCCGGGACGCGGTTGCCGGCGACGCCGAGGCTCGCGGAGGACCTGGGGCTGGCGCGGGGCACGGTGCGGGCGGCGTACGACCAGCTGATCGCGGAGGGGTATCTGACCGCGCGACAGGGTTCGGGCACCGTGGTGGCGCTACGGCCAGGGGTCATGCCGGTGGCCACGGCCGAGCCGGCGCGGGCGGAGCGGCCACGGCATGACCTGCGTCCGGGGAGTCCGGACGCATCGGCGTTTCCGGTGGCGGCGTGGCTGGAGTCGTCGCGGCGTGCCCTCGGCTCGGCTCCGGCCGACGCCTTCGGCTACGGCGATCCGCGGGGACGCGCCGAGCTGCGGACCGCACTGGCCGGGTATCTGGGGCGGGCACGGGGCGTGTCGGCCCGTCCGGATTCGATCGTGATAACCAACGGCTATCTGCAGGGCCTGACGCTGCTCGCCGCCGTCGTCGGCGGGACCTTCGCCATGGAGGACCCAGGTGTTCCCTTGCATCGCGAGGCGGTCCGCCGTACCGGGGCACGAGTGGTGCCGCTGCCAGTCGACGATCTGGGAGCCCGCGCCGATCTCGTCGACGGTCTGGCGGCGGACGCGGTGGAGGTCACCCCGGCCCATCAGTACCCGACGGGCCGGACGCTCCATCCCGGCCGACGGCGCGCCCTGCTGGACTGGGCGCGCTCGTCCAGCGGCTTGATCGTCGAGAACGACTACGACGCGGAGTTCCGCTACGACCGCAAGCCCGTCGGCGCGCTGCAAGGCGCCGGCCCCGAGGACGTGGCTTACCTGGGCACGACGTCCAAGACGCTCGGCCCGGCGCTGCGGATCGGTTGGATGGTCCTGCCGCCCCGCCTGATCGACCCGGTGGTCGACGCCAAGCTGCACGTCGACCACCACACCGAACATCTCGGCCAGCTGACCCTGGCCGACCTGATCACTCGTCACGGCTACGACCGGCACATCCGCACCTCCCGTCAGCGGTACCTCCGCCGCCGCGACGAGCTCCGCCGCCGCATCGCCGACGTTCCCATCTCCCTGACCGGCATCGCCGCGGGCCTGCACGCCCTGGCCGTCCTTCCCCCGGGCGGGCCCACCGAGGCCGACGTCCGCACGGCCGCAGAGGCACACGGCCTCGCCCTCGGCTACCTGTCGGAACGCCGCGCGCTCCCCTCTACCGCACAAGGAGTCATCATCGGCTACGGCCGTCCTCCCGAACACGCCTACGCATCGGCCCTGGACGCCCTGGCCGCGACCTTCACTGCCTGCTTCCGCTGACCCACACGCCCAACCCGCTCAGCGTAAAGCGGGCTATTCCCCTGAATGCGTGGGGTGTTGAGGGCTGAGCCGTTGTGCGTGGAGACATTCACGGGGCTGCGGATGCGGTCGAGCGACTGCTGAAGGTGGTCCATGAGCGAGGTGGGAACGGTCCTGGTGGTCGTCGGCCATGGTGTCTGCCGCTGGCCGACCTGGCCCGGCGCCCCGCCCAGGGCCGACAACGCCCTGCATACACCACCGGCTCCGGGCGGCGAGCGGTCACCCCACCTGCTACGCCTTCCGCGTGGACGTCCAGCCTTGGCGGCGGAGGTTTTCGAAGCCATCGAGGAGGAGGTCCAGGGCGAATTCGAACTCGAATTGGTCGTCGCAGCCGCCACCGACGGTGGAACCCCCGTCGTGTGCGGCCGTCGCGGCCAGTTCCGCGATGTGCGGGTAGCGCGCCGCCAGCCCGGGGTCCGGCGGGCCTGAAGGGCCCGAGGTGTCGAACAGTTCCTGGCTGAAGCCGAGCAGGCGGCTGCCCATCGCGTGCATGACGTGGTGCGTAAGGTCTGCGGAGAGGCCGCCGTCCCGGAAGCTCCCGGCCATCGAGTCCAGGTACGACAGCACGGCCGGGGTGGGAGCGGTCCGCGACTCGATGACCCGGGCCGCCCAGGGGTGGCGCAGCAGGACCCGCCGGGCAGAGAGGATCCGCCCGCGGACCACGCGCTGCCAGTCGGGGCCCCCAGCCGGGGGGTCGATCTCGCCGACCACGGTGTCGACCATGCCGTCGAGCAGCTCCTCCTTGTTGGCCACGTGCTTGTAGAGGGCCATCGGTACGACGTCCAGCTCCTGCGCGAGCCTGCGCATGCTGAGCGCGTCTATGCCGGTGGCGTCGGCGAGCGCGACGGCGGCGCGCAGAACGCGGTCCCTGTTCAGGGGGATCCGATGCATGTGTGTGGATTCCTGCCGGGTCATTCCGGTTCGGCCCTTTCCCTCCTCGACAGCGCCCTCTCCTTGACGAGTGTACGACGTACACCTATGCTCCACGTCAGGTGTACGGCGTACACCACCACCGAGTGAGGGGTACCGAGTAGATGAGTCCGGACCGGAGAACCGCGGTGGCCACCGGGTCGCTGTTCCTGCTGACCGAGGCCGCCGCGATAGCCGGGGCCCTTCTGTACCGCCCCCTGCTGGGAGCGGTGGACGGCCGGCTCGCGCACGGCGCCGACACGCGGGCGCTGCTAGGGGTGCTTTGCGAGGTGGTACTGGTGGCGGCGGTGGCCGGTACCGGGGCGGCGCTGTTCCCCGTCCTGCGGCGCCACGGCGAGGGGCTCGCGTTCGGGTACGCCTTCGGGCGGTTGCTGGAGGCGGCCGTTATCGCCCTCGGGATCGTCGCCGTCCTGGCGCTCGTCACCCTGCGGCGGGACGCGGGCGCGGCGGCAGGCGCCGACGTCGCGCTGGTGGCCGTGCACGACTGGACGTTCCTGCTCGGGCCCAACATCGCCCTCGGCCTGAACACCGTTCTACTTGCCTACCTGGCGTACCGCGCACGGCTCGTGCCGCGCTTCATCGCCGTGCTGGGGCTGGTTGGCGGGCCGCTGATCTGTGCCTCGGCCGTCGCCGTGATGTTCGGGGCCTACGCGCAGCTCTCCGTGGCCGGGGCGGCGGCCGCGCTCCCGGTGCTCGCGTGGGAGCTGGGGCTGGCCGGGTGGCTGATCGTCAGGGGGTTCGGGCCCGGCTCAGGCGCCGCGGCCCGGGCAGACAGAGAGGTGGCTGATCCAGCAGGTGTCCGTCGGTGAAGTGAGCCCGAGCGTGACGGCGTAGCCGCCCGCGCCCGGACGCCCCCGTCCTGCCGGCCCCCTGCCGGCGCCGCCGTGCCGCTGCTCCGGCCGATCCTGCGCCGTCCTGTCGACCGGCGTCCCGGTGCCGTCGTCCCAGTGTCCGGTTGCCCCCGCCCGGGCCGGGCCGCGCCGTTCCGCTGGCCTCGCCAGCTGTCCGGCTGTCCAGATGTTGAGGTTGGCTGGCCATCTCCCCGTTCGCCGCCGTGCTGCCGTGCCGCTGTGCCGTGGTGCTGGTCGTGTGTCGTGGTCCGCGCTGGGCTTGCTGTTGCGGTGCCGGGGAGGCGCCGCCCGCTGCTGTCGCGTCGGGGGTGGGGTGCTGCGTGGTCAGTTCGGGTGCGGGCGGCTGGGGAGCGGGTGCCGAGCAGCTTGAGGCGGGTGGGGGCGTGGCGCATCCGGCCTGTTCCGGGGCCAACGGGCCGCCGCCGGCCAACGGCCGGCCTCCGGGGGGAGATTCGCCCGGGCGACCCAACGGAGCCTCCGTTTCGTTCGCGGGATCCGGAACGCGGACCTGGACCGCGTCGTGGACGACTCGTGGTCGCCTCCGGTCACACGTGGCGTGTGCCTCGTCAGTGTCGTGGCGGAGGACCTCCAGTACGCGGGGCAGGCGGCT
The DNA here is from genome assembly GCF_055590785.1 of Streptomyces sp. NPDC041796. Taxonomy (NCBI): domain Bacteria; kingdom Bacillati; phylum Actinomycetota; class Actinomycetes; order Kitasatosporales; family Streptomycetaceae; genus Streptomyces; species Streptomyces sp. NPDC041796. Next base: position 18,108 of record NZ_JBVJAH010000002.1, on the reverse strand, counting down.
TTCGTCCGGGGCTGCCCGGAACGCCGCTGACACGGAGCGGCATGACGGGGCGCGTGCCACCACTGGGCGGCTGGGGGTGTCCCAACGTGCCGAGGCATCGGCGGGGTGCGACATTCGGATGACAAAGCCGCGCATTCCCGGAGGTGCCGCCGATGGATACCGTTCTGGTCACGGGTGGGACCGGGCATCTGGGACAGGACCTGATCGGCCTGCTGAAGCCCGCCTGGCGAGTGCGCGTGCTCGCTCGCTCCCCCGGCACCGATCCCGACGTGGAGTGGGTGCGGGGCGATCTCGCCACCGGAGCCGGGGTCGGGGAGGCGATGGCCGGGGTCCGCACCGTGGTGCACGCGGCGACGTGGTCACCGGCTGCGCGGCGCGGCTACCTTTTGCCGACCGACCTGTGGCGCAGTCCGCCGGACGTCGACGTCCATGGCACTCGCCGGCTGCTCGAGGAGGCCGCCAGGGCGGGAGTCGGTCACTTCGCCTACGTGTCCATCGTCGGCGTCGGACAGAGTCGCCTGCCGTACCTGCGGCTGAAGCACACGGCCGAGGAACTGGTACGCGCGGGGAAAGTGCCCTGGTCGGTGCTGCGGGCCACCCAGTTCCACTGGCTGACCGACCGCATGCTGGGCAAGGCCGCGCGGATGCCCGTCCTCGCGCTCCCGACGGACATCGAGACGCAGCCGGTGGCCTCGGGGGACTTCGCCGCCTACGTGGCCCAGCGCGTCGCCGACGGGCCCGGTGGGCAGTGCGAGGACTTCGGCGGGCCGGAGGTGCTCCCCTTCGGTGAGCTGGTCTCGCAGTGGCAGCGGACCCGCGGCCGGCACCGCCGTGTCGTGAGGGTGGCCGTACCCGCCCGGGCACAGCGGGCGGCCCGCGCCCTGACCTGCCCGGCCGGCCTGCGCGGCCATGTCACCTGGTCCGCGTGGCTGGGCAGCCACCCACCCGAGTGACACGAGGCGGTCCTGGGTGTTGAGGAACATCCGCGCCGAGTCGTGCGCTTGTACGCTCCATGATTGCCTGCTGCCGATCTCGTCGGGTCTTGAGGGTGCCGGACTGTGGTCTCGCCGGTGCGGCCGTCCCGTGCCCCCGGCCCGCCGCCCGCCGCGCCGCGGACATAGAACGCCGGGTGCGCCAGGCCCTTACAGACTGGCAGTTAAGACGCCTGGCCCTGCCATCGTTCAACGGCACCAGGGGAGAATGGGTCGCTCGGCAACGGTCGGAACGGAGATCTGTCAAGCACCTTGGTGGCGTACTGCCGCAGGCGATCTTCCTCGGCGCCGGTGAAGCCATGGCCCAGCGCCCAGCCGCACAGCTCGTCGACGGTCCACCGGTTGCCTGCCTCGTGCAGTTTCAGCAGCGTGTGCACAGCGAACGCCTTGTCGGAGCCGCTGGCGAGGGCGTTGGAGTGGTTCACGTGTTGCTCTAGCTCGGTCATTGCCACCTCGACCACCGGCCCAACAACGGCTCGTCCGCCTCCGGGTGTACGGACCCATCGACCACGCTCACCGCTCGGCGTGGGCGCAGCCACGCGGTCAGAAGGGGAGCGGTGCCCCACGGGATGACGCAGATGGCCGTCGCCCGGCCCCCGGAGATCCCCTGCGAGATCACCCACGATCTCCCGGGTCGGCCACGGCGCCAGTACGGGGCCGCCGTCCCACCCCGACAGGCTGCTGCGCTTGGTGACGACGGCGCCTCGAAAGATGTTCGGCTTCCTGCCTACCCTTTCCCCTGTTGTAAGGATGAATTGCGGAAAAGCCGATCTTGGTTGAGTCCATCAGGTACTCCGCTGTGTGTCAGGGGTGAGGTGCCGAGGCAGAGTGGTGCGGTGTTCAGGCGCTGGTGGGCGAGGCGCTGCGGTGGGATGTCGAGTCGACGTGCCCGGCCTGCGGTTTTGCCCTGGCTCTCTGTGGCGGTGACCTGCCGGACGAGATGCGTAGCCGGCTGCTCTCGGAGCGCGGGCGGGCAAGGTTGCAGGTCAGCCCGCCGACGAGTAGCTGCACCGTCATGCGGGTGCTGCGGGCGGAGCTCGGCATCGGCTTGGACGGCGTCAGGGCCGTGCTGGAGCAGGTCCTGGCCGGGCAGTACTCAGGGACCCTGCCCGAGATGGAGCTCCTGGCCCGTAAGCTGCGGGCATCAGGCATCGAAGCGGCCGCTTCTCGGACGGTGGATTGAGCGAGATTCCGCGGCGGTCGGTCTCGGCGTCGAGCTGAGCCTTTTCGCACCGGCGTTGTGCCTTCTGGCGGCAGGTCGTGGAACATGTCTGGCGTCGGGGCCCGTTGGGCAGCCAGCCGAGCTCCGGCCCGCCCGGCCAGCGCGAGCCCCACTCGCTCCAGGGCGCGGCTGAGCCTCTTGGTGAACCGTGCGTGCGGGGCGGCCAGCATGGAGAGCGGCTCAGCGAACGTCGGACGCGGGCAGCCCGCCGCCCCGCAGGTGAAACGCCGAATCGTCAGCCGGATCGCAAAGCCCTGCTCAGCGAGCGGGCAGTTCCTTCAAGGAGCACGCCGCGCCCGGCCGGACCGGGGGCGTCCACCTGCATCGAACGCAGATCGCCATGCTGACCGGCCTTGAAGGCTCCACGACGGACACGCATTCTCCCGACCGACCCAGTCCAGGAAGATCCACCGGCAGATCAAGAACGGCAAAGTCGTCCGCGGCTACTACGGCTACGGCCCCACCCCCGCCGACGAGCCCGCCCCAGAGCCGGGAGAGTAGCCCCCACCGTGCCCAGCGCCACCCGCACGATGAAGGTCACCGCCCGTCTGTCCGACGGGCGGCTCCTCATCGCCAATCTCGACCCCCGCGTCCCCGCCCAGCACAGTCCCCTCAAACGCGCCCTCCAGGCCGTTGGCATCCCCTTCACCAGCCGCGACCAGTAGCGAGCGACCCAAGCGACCGAAGACCAGAACACGCAAATCCGGGATGCGGGGGATACCGGCCCGACAACCGGCCCCCCGTACGCCAGCATCAGAAGCGCACAGCCTGGCCGGGAGCCCAGTGTCCCCGCGCGCAACTCCCGGCCAGGCCGTAACCCCCACACATGACCACGCGTTCCCGGGGCACAAGGACGTCGACCCGAGCTCGGCCGCCCCCCGACCGCCGCCGAGCACACCGGCCCCGCCACTCACCCCCGAGCGGCGGGGCCACACATTCCCACGGCGCTTAGGCCGTGTATCGCAAATGGCTGGTAGCGACCTGTGGGGCATGTTCGGGAACCCGGTCGCCGGTCGTGTCGTGAACCTGCGATGGTGTTCGTCATGGATTCCGAGCCGCGTACTGATCTTGCTCGTCACTATGACCGAGGGGTTCCGTTGGCTCGGTTCGCGGGTCAGATACTTGTGGTCTGTCCGCAGTGCGGAGGCCGCGCTCTCGTGATTCCCCGGCCAGGCATTCCTGATCTCAAGTACTTCGGCGAGCTCTTGTTCCAGCCGCGTCGTCTGGCTTGTGGAGGGTGCGGTGCCGCCGCCGACTGGGACCCTGAGGTGCGGGGGGCTGGGCTGGTCGGCGCGGTGCTGGGAGGTAGTGAGGATCCGTTTTTCCAGCGGCCTCTGTGGCTGCAGACCCGTTGCGTCGGTCAGATCTTGTGGGCCTACAACGGGGAGCACATCGCCGAGCTGTCCGCCTACGTCGGTGCGCAATTCCGAGAGCGTGGCGGCGTACGGCCAACGAGGGCGATGTTCGCCCGGCTGCCGGCCTGGATGAAGAGGTCGGACAATCGCTCGCAGGTGCTGGCCGGCCTGGAGAGACTGCGGGAGCTGGCCGAACGGACGGCACCTGCCGACCGCTCCGATGTCGCGCACGGTCGCGGTGACCGCCCACGAGCGCACAGGAGTCTGTACTTCCGGGGCGGCCCCTACGAGTCCTGAAGGCTCCGGTCGCAACCATTCGTTGACGACCGGATCGTCACCGTGATCTCTGGCGCCGACGTCGCGACATTGTCGTCCGCGCCCTGGAAGAACGCCGCGACGAGCAGGCCGCCGACGCCAGCGTCCACCGACGGCAGGAGAACGAACGCCTCGACGCCCTCCTCGAAGCCGTCTGGGCCAGCCGCGACAACCTACGTTGGAGAAGCCGTCGACATGAAGGCCGTCGACACCGTACTCAACCTGATGGATCGCCGCGCCAAGCTCAATGGCCTTGACATGCCCGTCAAGGCCGAGCTGTACGGCCCGGACAGCTTGACCCCCACACCAGCACCCGGCACAGCCTGACTGTGCTCGCGGTCCGCAAGTTCCTCCACGTGCGGCGCGCGGTCGATCTCAGCCTTGCTGCTCTGGCCCCGCCCGTGCTCGCCGCCGCTGGCATCGCGCTGGACGGCGGCCCGGTGAGCCGTACGCGTCTGGTCCGCGTATGCGCCTCGCCTGGCTGGCTTGCCGCTCGTCCTCCAGCAAGCCGAGGACGACCTGCGCGTTGACGACGTCAACGGCTCCGAGGTCGCCGCGAACTTGGGCAAGTCCTAGGCGAGGTGCTTGGTGGCCGCATTGCGGGTCTCGGCCTCGGTTGCGTGGACGGCGATCGTCAGCACGCTGTTGGAGCGTTCAGGCTTGCCGCCGAGGCGGTCCCGGGGCGGGAACACAAGAAAACCAGACCCGATATACGCATACTCTTGATATGCATACTCACAGTCTGCATTTTTGAGGTGTTGCAAATGTCCGGGGCGGCCGCCAGGTCGCCAACTCAGCCAGCCACCCCGGGCCCTACCACCGCCGAACCACCGAAGGGACCATCATGGCCCGCAATCTCGACGACCTTGCGAGACCCTCAACCAGACCACCGGTCAGGCCACCCAGGCCGCCGTCGGCTGTGCCAAGGTCAGGGCCGTCCTGTGCGCCTCCGCCAACGGCGACACCGCCAAGGCCCAGCAGATCGCTGGGTCTATGACCAGTGTGGAACTCCAGCGCTTCCAGCACCGCCACGCCTGATCCACCTTCCGCCCCGGGGACGGCGGACAGGTCGCCAAACCCAGCCCACCGTCCCCCTCCCAACCCGCTCCAACCGGAGCAGGGGGCCGGAACCATCGCCCCTCATGTCCGCGAGGAGCAAGAACATGACCCCCCGACCCGACGACATCCATCAGGCCCGCGCACAGCTGAAGAAAAAACTCGCCGACGCCAAAGCCAAGCGGGACAAGATCTTCGAAGAGACCGAGAGAGTCCGGGAAGCCGCCGAAGCCGACTACTGGAGGACCGTCGCCGCGACGCTGGCTGGCGCCTACCACGGTGCCCGCACCGACGCCGTGGCCGTCCTCGGAGTAACCCGCGACTACATCCTCAAGAGGACTAAGAAGTACAGCTAGCACACTCACCGCTGGGGCCGGCCGCCAGGTCGCCGGCCACTCAGCCGACCGCCCTCAGCACCTCCCACCCGACCAGCTCCAACGAGCCAGCCACGGGCAGGCGTGACCGCCCCGCGTAGGGGCGATGACCTACCCTGGGTGGCCGGCCCGCCTCTCTGACGGCGCGCCACCCAGGCTGTCGATCCCCCATGGACACGGGACAGCCTCCAGCGGCCCTCCGGTCTCACCGCGGGCCTGGCCCAGCACCACACCGCACTCATGGTCGATCGACATCCACCGGCAGCGCTCCTTCTTCCCGTTGGCGGCCCGATTGGCCTGCGGCACGCCTCGCCTCGTTCCTCAGAGCTGCCCACCCGGCCGTGTTGCCCGGTCTGCCAACCAACTGGCCCGGACGACGTGGGGGACCGGACAGGCCGGCCCAGCACTCGCTACCAGAAACGGAGCACCTCGTGACCCCGACCACCCTGATCCGCACGGCGCCCGCGGCCCCACCGACCGCAGCGCCCTGGTCCACGACATCCGCCTGCGACCGCCGCCGGCACCGGCAACCCGACCCAGGACGTGCCCCACCTGCTCGCCCACATCGAACTGCTGGAGCAGCGCCTGGCCGCTGCCGAGACCCTCTTCCCGCGCATCACCCACTTCACCCCCGGCGAGCCGGTCGAGCTGACCATCTACCGCGCCGAGTACGAGCACGGACAGCTGCCGCTGGGCCTCTACACCAACCGCGACGCCGCCTGCGCCCACGGCGTAGACCTCCGTACCCGCGAAGGCCTGCCCACCGGCGCGACCCTCACCCGACCACCTGGCCGCCCAGCTCGGCGACGGAGCCCACACCCACGCCGACCGCGACGGCGACATCCACGGGGGTCAGCCAGATCGGAGCCTGGTCGTGAGCGGCCGCCTCACCCCCCTTCCCCCGGTTCACCGGTGCCGAGCCCTGCCAGGCACCCGACACCGATCCCGACTGGTGGACCAGCGACGACCCCAACGACCGAGCCGCTGCTGAACTGGCCTGCCGCCGCTGCCCCTCGCCACCAGCGAGGCCTGCCTGGCCTGGGCCATCGACCACCACACCGACGCCGGCACCGCCATCTGGGCCGGCACCACCCACACCCGGCGCTCCCAGCTGCGCCGGAATTCGCCACCACCACCCCGAAGGAGGAGCCGAAGTGAACGACGCATACGTGCCGCCATCGTCGACATGCTCAACCACGGCGCCACCCCCGACGACATCCTCGCGCAGCTGCCCGACGTGACCACGTGCGAGATCGCCACCATCGCCGAAACCGAGGGACTCACCCAGGCCCACCACAAGGCCCGCGCACCCCAGAACCCGAACGGCACCCCGCATCTGGCGCGCGCCCTGAGTGCCCTGGCCTGGGGCGAGAACAGCCACACCATCCGCATAACGAGATCCGGACCTGGGCCCGCACCCAGGGGATGGCCGTCTCACAGGTCGGCTCCATCCCCAAGCACGTCATGGATGCCTGGAACAACCGGCACCGCAAAGCGGCCGTCCCCGCACGCCGGGTCGGGTAACCGATGGCCGCCTCACCCGCCAACGCGGCTGGAGGCCAGCCGCTCACCGGTACGGGGCGGTCACCCCGCTCCGTACCGGCGACGGCGCCGACATCGGCGCGTACGCGCGGTGTACACCACCCGGCCAGTGCCTGGCGGGGAATTGGAGGCGATGGTCGCCGCCCTCCGCCCCGAAGCGTGGACCGCTGATGCGCACAGTGGCAGCCCTGGAGACCGACCTGCGGTTTCAGGAGAGGGGGTATGGGAGTGAGTGATCAATCCCAAGAAGTTCTGAACACGCCTACTACGCGGACATCGCCCACTACATGGGCGACGTGCCCCTCCCAGCACCCCCTCCGCGCGCTGGCTCGACGGACCTGAAGCGCTCGCTGGCATCCCCTTGTCCAGAACCGCCGGGCTCGTCTCCGCGCCGGAGGATAACCCGGTCCCGGAGTACAGGGCGTGAGGTCGAGGGCGCGACCGGCTCAACGCTCCACCGATCCGGGGCCGTGGTGCCGGTGATCACCCCATCGGTACGGTGCGGATTCGGCTGGGATGCGTACTGGGAATGCTCTGACGCCCAAATGTGGTGCCGGGCCACGGCTAAAGCGCCCGGGAGGTCCAGGTCGAGCATGGTGATGCCCGGCGGCGCAGCTAGGTGTTCCGCCGTGCAGCCGATTACGCTCGCCGACATGGCGTGTGCCTTCTGGCGACGTTTACCTTTTCTTGGCCGTAACGTAAAGAACAATCGCGATCGCTATGAGAAACCCGATCACGACCAGCCAGACGTAGCCACCGAAAGCAAGGGACGTCCCGGTCAGAACTGCCGAATTCACGTTCACTTCCTCCGCTTGATGACCAGCATCAGCAGCGCGATGAGCAAAACAGCCCCTACGGCAACAGGAACTTGCCAACCCCCGCCGTCGCTCCCCTGAGAGGCAAGGACGAAAAGACCGAGCGCTGCACATATGGTAATTGCCATACCCACGCCGAATTGTTTATTTCGGTTCATTTCGATCCCCCTTCTGCCAGTGGGGCGCCTCCCTCCAGGGAACGCCCCACTGGGGGTCTACAAGGAGCTCAGCTTCTCGCGGCGGCCGTGCCGGCTGCGGCTGCAGCCCCCAGACCGGCTGCGACTACGTGGCAACCACTGGTCCCAGCGCCGACCGACGCACCGAGGGTCGGGACCGCTCCGGCCGCAGCTGCGGCGAGGCACAGGCCTTCGACGCCGACGCCGGTGAGGATGCCTACCTTAGTAGCGAAGGCGGGTCCTCGTTTCCTGTGACCGTTTCGTAGGTCAGCTTGGCGAACTCCCATCCGCCTGACAGGTCGGGGAATGAGAGAGGACCAGTCGGGTCGCTTTGATTGACCGGGTCACCGTTGGCGTACAGGCACGGATTGGTTTCCTGGCCGCTAGGGTCGGGTTGGGTGAAGAGTCCGGTGTTGGGGTCGTAGTAGCGTGCGCCCATTTTTACAGCCCAGTGGGGTCGGCGTAGGTGCCGGCGAAGCGGTAGGGCTGGGGGATGGCCTCGGTGGTGGTGCGGGCGCGGCCGGTGGGGTTGTAGGCGTAGGTATGGGTGCGTGTGCCTTGGTCGTCGACGAGGCCGAGGACGTTGCCGGTCGCGTCGGTGAGGTAGTAGTAGCTCTTGCCCCCGGTTCGCATGGAGTTGAGTGTGCCCGCGGGTTCCCGGATGAATCCGGTGTCGGTGCCGGCGGTGGTGGTTCCGGTCAGGCCGAGGGCGGTGTGGTGGAACCAGGTTTCGCCGAGCTTGGTGCGTTCGCTGTTGTCGGTGCCGGCGTGGACGGCGTCGCGGGCGGTGCCACTGGTGGCGATGGTCTTCAGCTGGCTGTGGTCGGTCCAGGTTTCGCTGGAGCGGGCGTAGCCGGTGCCCGGGGTGGCGGCGAGTTCGTTGCCGGATTTGTCGTAGGCCCAGGCGTCGGTGGAGCCGTTGGCGGAGATGAGTTGGGAGGCGTCGTTGTAGCCGAAGGTCGGCGTGGCGGGGCAGGTGCTTGCGGAGGAGTCGTAGTGGGTGAGGTTGCCGGCCTTGTCGTAGCAGTACAGCCAGGAAGCCTTGCGGGCACCGGCCGCGTCGGCTTCCTTGGCGTAGGACAGGCGGCCTTGTGAGTCGTAGGTGTAGCTGGTGGTCAGCTTGGTGGCATTGTCCGTGCGGTGCGGATCTTGGTGCCGTCCTTGGCGGTGCCGCTGACCGTGTAGCCGTAGGTGTAGGCCAGATCGACCAGGGGGGTGGTGCCCGAGGTGGTTTTGATGGCCTTGGGGCGGCTGGACTCGTCGACGGTGACGGCCTGGGTGGTGCCGCCGGGGTAGACGGTGTGCGTACGGGTGATCGCCTGGCAGGCGCTCAAGGCGGGTGAGCCGCTCACGGTTCTGTCGCTTGAGCCCGAGCTGTACGCGGTAACGGGAATCACCCCGCTGAATCCCACCTGATCATCGCGTCACATCCAGACGCTGGCGCACCTCACAGTCGGCGGCCGTTTCCAGCGGAAACGGCCGCCGACTTCATCCTCAGCGCACGCTGCGCAGGTATTCGCGCCGTGTGGTGACCAGCGTCCGCCAGCGGCTGCGGGTGGGTTGTTCGCCGTTCCAGCCACCGCGCCATGGGGGCGCCGCTGACAGACTGACGTAGGCCCAGGCGGCGTCGGTAAGCCAGCCGAGGTCGAGCCGGAAGTCGCGGGCGAGAGGGAGGCCCTGGCGCAGGCAGCCGACCAGCACCATCCGGTCGCGGCTGGTGGCCTCGGCAGCAGCCCGTTGCGTGCCCAGCGCTGCCAGGGCTCGCTCGGCGGTCTGGCGCCAGTCGCGGTCGGTCCAGCGGTCGTCGGTGGCGTCGTCGGCGCTGGGGATGGTGGAGCGGATCAGGCCGTGGAGTGGTAAGGCCACAGCCCGAAGGTGTTCTCGCGGACGAAGGGCCGTTCGATCAGTCGCTGGGCCGGAGCCTCGTGCGGGAGGCCGGCGGTGGCGGTGCCGGTTGAGGTCGAAGGCGTCCAGCAGGCTGACGGACCGCAGAACGTGGCGTTCGTCCGGGGTGAGGTCGGACAGGGTGCGGGCGATCAGGGCGCCGAAGTCGTGGTCGAAGTCGACCGTGACCGGCTCGCGGGTGCGGCGGATCTCCAGGAAGCGGAGCACCGACAGATCGAGATAGAGGGGCAGGCCGTGGGAGCGGTCGGTGATGACCTGGCGGATTTCGCCGCTGATGAGGGGCTGGCCGTCGCGGGAGAACTGGCGGGCGAGGTAGTCGTCGCAGTCCTCGAGTGAGAAGTCGCCGACCAGCACCTGCCGCCCGCGACCCCGGGTTGCCGCTCCTGCCGTACGCGCCGTCGGCACGGCGGCTGGGGCGGCGAGACCGGGCCAGGGCGCGGCTCCGGTGTAGTCGAGTTGGCCCTGCAGGGCGGGATCGGCCCACTGCAGGCGCGAGCGGCCGGCGACGATGAAGAACGCGTTCGACATCAGCCACACCACCCGCTGGATGAGGCGCTCCAGGTCCCGGTGGATTCGGTCGCCGACGTCCTCGAAGGTGTCCAGCAGGATCACCAGTGTGACCTTCTTGTCCGCCAGCACCTGGGTGAGCTCCCACGCCAGCAGATGCGGATAGAAGCTGAGCGACTCCACGTCGGGCTCGGCCTCCAGCAGGTCGGCGAGCCGCGCGCACCGGGCGAGCGCGCGTACGGTCTGACGCCGCTCCCGCAGCGCCCGTACGAGGGAGCCGGTGACCTGCCCAACGGCCGTACCTACGGTGCCGGGCAGGAGCAGCACCTGGGCGACGTCGGCCGTGGCCGACTGCATCTGCTGCGGCATCGCCTTGCTGAACCGGCCTGCCAGGCCACCGCGGCGCAGGTACTCCCTCCAGTGGCTCGCCGGGGTACTGCGCCTCCCAGTAGCGGCGCAGCGCCACGTCGAAGGCGGGCAGCGGGCGGCCGAGGGTACTGAGCGCGGCGCGAATCGTCAGTACCAGGTCCTCGAACGAGGTGCCGGCCGAGCGCGCGAGGTCGATCCGTATGGGCAGAATTTGCTCACCAGCCCAGGTGGGTTCGCCCCACTGCGCGGGCCGGTGCTCGGCGCCGGCGAGCGCGGCCTCCAGCTTGCGGGACAGCGTCGTCTAGCCGATGCCGCCCACCCCGTCGAACACCATGATGTTGTCGCGCGGGGCCTCGAGGTCTTCGACGTCGAAGCCCGGGGCAGCGGTGTGCCGCGGGTGCCGCGGCGCTGGCTACAGCCATCGTCCTGAACCCGAGCCGGTAACAGCCGACGGTCTCGGACCCTGACGCCGCCACCACGAGTCGACCGACATCACGAGTTCAAGTTCAGTAGCTCGCCGCGGGGACCACCGTTCCGGAGCCGAAGCGGGAGTTGAGCGCGTCGACGGCCTGCTCGGCGCGCAGCCGGTGCTCCCGGACGGGATCGAAGGAGAGCTGTTCAGCGACCCCGGCGGCGTCCGCGAGCTGCTCGCGGTGCAGGGCCACGGCCCGTACCCGGGCTCGCTGCAGCCCCAGCGTCTGGTGCATCTCATATGCCACATCGCGCAGATCGTCGGTGTGCGCGGACGGGCCGCCGGGCAGCTGGCGGCTGCGGTGGATCTGGGTGTGGTTGGCGAAGGTCACGGTCAGCGTCAGGGCCCTGGCCGCCTGCCGGCGCGGCTGCGCAGCCGCTCGCCGAGCTCGACCGCCGGCGACAGCAGCGCGGACCGCACCAGTTCCGGGTCCAGGGTGTCGGTGGGGAAGCGGCGCTGCGCGGCCGCGCTGTGGGGCAGTTCGGCCGGCACCACGCGGCGCCGGTTGATGCCGCGGGCCCGCTCGCTCAGCAGCCGGCCCGCCTTCCCGCCCAGCACCCGCTGCACTGTCGCCTCCGGCAGGTTCGCCACCAGCCCGATCGTGTGCACGCCATACGCCGTCAGCGTCTGCTCCTGGGCGCGGCCGATCCCGTGGAGTTCACCGACCGGCCGGGGGTGGAGGAGTGCCGCCGACAGCCTCGGGGTCAGAGCCGAGCGCACGCACACCGCCTCGTCCCGGCTCACAGGACGCCATGGCCGCGATCGTTCAGTTCGGGCCCACCCCGATCACCACGGGCAGGCCGTACAGAGCAAGCACTCTCGTCCTGATCATCCGGGCCAGACCGCCGGATCGCGGTCGAAGAACCGAAGGCTGCCGGAGACGTCCGCCACGACAGCGGACGGCGGCAGGGCCTGCACCACCGGCGTCACGTCCGCCACCAGGCCGCGCAGCAGCCGGCACAGCTCGGTATCGACGTCCCGCGGGCAGCGCACATGGAAGATCGGTAACCGGCACCCACGGCCTGGTCGTGCTGCTCGTCCATGGCTGCATCTCCCACTCCCGCCGTCCTCGAACAAGAATCAAACGAAGAATCTCCTCCGCAAGCGCGTCCTGCTCTACTCGTGAAGCGCAGGTCAGACAACTGTGCGTGGCCGGTTGGACTTCCCCGTCCGCAGCCGTCTGACGGAGAGCCAACTGGCCACGGGTTCGGTGACGGCCAGTGATTTAGTTCGGCTCGTCATCCATCTTGTTCGAGGGTTCCCGCGACGGCCGGACCAAGATCGGCGGGGAGGTGGCACACCGCCAGGGCGACGACTTCCTCGGCTGTGGCTGCCTCGCCGAGAACATCGTCGGAGAGCGGATGCTCCTTCAGGCGGAACGGGCTGCCATGGTGTGACGGGACGATGGCCACCTCGATGCGGAATGGGTACCCAGTGCAGGAGCTGAAGCCGAGCGTCCAGTGGCTGGAAAACACATAGAGCTGCCGCAGCCGCGGTTCGGCATGAGCCGCTTCCACGAGTTCGCCGAACCCTGTGAAATCCGGTTCCTCAGCCGCCTGCTCCCGCATCGTGCGCCACTGCAGCTCCACCACCGCGGCCGGACCGCGTTCGTGAGCTTCAGCGCGCTCGCTGGAGCGCAGAAACGACAGCTCTGCCCGCAGCTCCCGCAGGCTCCTGCTCCGCCCCCACGCCGCCCCGGCCCTGACGACATCCGCCAAGTCGGGCGTGGCTCCCGTGATGAGTTCGACTCCGCGACTCCAGCCGGAGACACTGAACCAACGGCTCTCCGCCCCGATGTGAACGGATAGCGGCTTGCGCTCAGGGACCGACGAGGCGATACCGGCCGAAACAAGCGGGCCCCAGTCACCGGGCACCGCTATGAGATCGACACCGAGTTCGGCCGCCAGCTGCTCCAGCGCCGCGGCCAGGCTGCCCGCAGCAACCAGATCAGGGTAGAGGTCAGAGTCCACCTCCACATTCTGCCGTCGTGACGCCACCAAGAGAACGGCGATCAGGCTTCACAGCAATGGCCGTGGGCATGCGTCTCCGAGTTTCTGTTGCTCACTGCCGGGGGAGCCATTGACATCACATTCAGTTAGCCCCCACGGAAAGTGAACCAGAAACCCAAACTGGTTCTGGCTCACTTTCCGTGACGCACGCACGCTGAGTGACGGCTGCTGCTCCTATCAGGCTCCGGGAAGTTGCCTGAATGACCAGGGCCGATCTTGGTGTGGTCGAAAGTGCGGCGTCGTGGAAGAGACGTCGCCTCCCCTGGAGGGCCTGCTGTTACCGTCCATCGCGGACGTGTCGGTGCTGTCGCTGGACGTGAGCCACGAGGCGATACGCATCGACGTCTGTAGTACTGCGGCCGGGGCGGCATGCCCGGACTGTGGGAGCGAGTCGACCCGGGTGCACAGCTCTTATCTGCGGTTTCCCGCGGACGTGCCGAGTGGGGGGCGTCTGGTGGTCCTACAACTGCGAGTTCGGCGGTTCTTCTGCCCGGAGTCCTGGTTGCGGTCGACTCTCACCGCGGTGGGCCTCGCCCTCGCCGGCCGGGCTGGCGCCCGGTTGGCGAGGGCCTTCGGGGTGTCCATCAGCCGCAGCGCGGTGTTGCGGCTGCTGGATGCGTTGCCCGAACCCGAAGTCCCGGCCCCGCGGGTGGTTGGCGTTGATGAGTACGCCACACGCAAAGGACGGGTCTACGGCACGGTGCTCGTCGACGTCGAGACCCGTCGGCCGGTGGACCTGCTGCCTGACCGGGAGGCGTCCAGCCTGGCCGCATGGCTGGCAAAGCCACCCGGGATCGTCTGCCGGGACAGCCCGCCGTTCTTCGCGGAAGACGCCACGGTGGGGGCACCGCAGGCGACGCAGGTCGCCGACCGCTGGCATTTGTGGCACAACCTCGGGGAGGGAGAAGGCGGGCTCTCCATGGCGGAGCGAGCGATTCGCCAACCGCATCCGGGCCACGCATGCCACGGTCCACGCGCTGCTGGAAGCCGGTCACAGCCGCCGTTCCATCAGGCGCCAGCTGAGCATGACCCACCGCACGGTCAAGAGCCTCGCCGACGCTGCGAAGCCGGAAGACCCCTTTCGTGGTCAGTGGCAGCACAACAGGCCCTCCGTTCTCGACGAGTACAAGCCCTACCTGGACGAACGCTGGGACGAGGGCTGCACCAACGCCTGGAAGCTCTGGGAGGAGATCGTTCCCTTGGGCTATCGAGGCAGCTACGGCCGGGTCAGCGCCTACCTACGAGAGAAGCGCACTTCGCCCTGGCCGGTCACCGCGCAACCGCCGGCACCCCGCGTGGTGACGAGATGGATCCTGAGCCGACCCGAGACGCTGACCGAGATCGAACAGCTCCGGCTCAAGACCATTCTGGCCAACTGTCCTGAACTCGATGCCCTGACCGGTCACGTCCGATCCTTCGCCCAAATGCTCACCCAGGGCGAACAGTGGCTCGACGCCGTCCGCCAGGACGACCTTCCCAGCCTTCACACTCTCGCGGCCGGCATCGACCGAGACCGCGACGCGGTCATCGCCGGCCTGACCCTGCCCTGGAACTCCGGCGTCGTCGAAGGACACGTCAACCGGATCAAGATGCTCAAGCGCCAGATGTTCGGACGCGCCGGATTCGCCCTGCTCCGCAAGCGAGTCCTGTTGGCTCACTGATCGGTGTCAGACGCGCGCGATAGCTTCCCGACATGGGTGTGTATCTGGTGAGCGTCGGCGCGGAGGAATGGTTCGGTGATGAGGAAGACGGATGGGGCGAAGTCGCTTCAGCACTCAACGCTGAACTCAGGCGGCGGGGCCTGCCTGCCTACGAAGACGTCCCCCCAGAGACGGACTTCGCACCTGGCTCAGGTCAAGCTTTCGAGGAGAAGCTGACCCCCTCTATGACCGGGTTCCTCGCCTTGTGCGAGACGCACCTGTCACGAGAGGAATCGGAGATCCTCTGCGGCTGGACCGTGCTCGTTCCCTTCTCGCTCGATGAAGCGATCTGGTTGCCCATCGACTCCGCCGACTACGACTCCATGGTCGCCGGCGCCCCGCAGGTCCTACCGCTCGCCGCGAAGCTGGCGGCAGTCATCGATCTGCCACCTCAAACCCCGGCAACATGCGACAACCTCGACCTGAGCACGTGGTTCAGGCATCAAGCAAAGGAACTGGCCACTCCTCGGACAGGGCCGTGGAGCAAGGACCTGGACACAGCCTTCTACGTCGCACTGTTCCTGCGCGCTGTCCAACACTCGATCCGACGTGGCTGCCCCATCGTCTGCAGCTGAATACCCACCTTCCTTCCTCACTGGTCTCCCAGTGGAGATCACTCACCGTGCACGGATCACAAAAAGTGAGCCAGAACCCTTTGAACTGAACGAAGCCATGGCGCTCCAGCACCCTCGCGGGGGGTGGCGCGCCCCGGGGCCGTCTCGAGGCGACCCTGGGGGTGACCATCACCGGCGCTCGGCCGGGGCCCGTTGCTGATCGTGTCGGGTGAGAAGGACACCAGCGTCCCCGCGCCATCGCGCACGCCTCGTACCGCAAGCAGGTCCGCAGCGAGCCTGCGGCCACGGAGATCGTGGAGATGCCCGCCCACGCCCTGACCATCGACCACGGCTGGCGCGAAGTCGCCGACACCGCGCTCGCCTTCGTCCGGCGCTCCACCGACCCGCCGGTCCGCCGGTAAGGCATCCCGCGGCCGCGGCCTGGTGCGGCTACCCGCGCGTGCAGGTGAAGACGGTACGGCTGGTCGCCGTCGACGTGGACGATGCGGAGCGTGCCCTGGCGTACTCGACCTGGAGGTTCTGGCCGGCCCCGGCCGAGGTGTCGCTCGGCGGCCGCCAGGGCAGCACCAGGGAGGCGCTGCGGCCCACCCGGGCCGGCACGCCGAGGGCTGTGGCCTGTACCGACTCGTTCGGGTCCTGGGGTGATTCGGGGCCGTGGATGGCGAGTGTGTCACCCATCAGGGCCCACTGGCCGCCCCAGGGCGAGTCCTGCCCACCGCCCATGGTGAGCGTCCAGCTGCTCGCGGTGATCTCCGCGGTGAGGACGGCGGCCGTGCCGTTGCCCGCAAGCTCGACGACCACCTTCCAGGTGCCTCGGACGGAGGCGCTGAAGGCCTGTTCGAGGGGTCCGGAACCGCCGGCGGAGCCGCGGGCCGCGCCTCCGCCCCCGGTGCCCGTGCCGTCCGCGGACTTCCCGCATGCCGCGAGCACCGACGCCCCCAGACCGACCGCCAGGTACCGCAGGGCCGTGCGCCTGCCCATCACACGCGTCACGGCCCGAGCCTGTCGTACGGCTCGCTTGTCCATCGCTCGTCCCCCGGACTCTCGACAGCACAAGATCAGCAGCAGCGTACATGCCAAGAGCGCCACCGGCCGGGCCCGACCGGGCGGCCCCCAACTCCGGCTCCGTCTCCCGCCGGAGGCGATCCGCAGTACGGCGAGGCAACGGCGGCAGGGCCGTCAGAGCGTCGGGAAGAGCAGGGCGAAGAAGAGCCACAGCAGCACGGCCCAGAAGGCCGCCGCCACCAGGGAGACGAGCAGGGAGCTGCGCCACCGCAGTACCAGGAAGGGGAAGAGCACCAGGGCGGCCCAGTGGCCGGCCACGTCGAGGGAGAGGCGGGCCGCGCCGGCGAGGGTGCTCGCCCGCCCTGCCGCGAGGTGGCGCAGCAGCCGCTGGGAGACGTAGCCGTACAGGCCGAACACCACGGGGAAGAACCACAGCGGCGTGAGCGTCACGAGCTCGGTCTCGGACAGGTCGTCGAACATGACCAGATAGACGACCGCGGCTCCGGCCAGGCCGACGAGCAGAGCCGTCATGTAGACGGCGGTCAGGCCGGCCGGCTCGGGGGCACCGGCCGGGAGGGGGACGGGCGAGGCGTACGGGACGTCGGGGGACGGGGCACGGACGATCCGGTGGCAGTAGGGACAGCGGACGTCCTGGCCCGCGTGGTCGGCGGGTACGGCCAGCACGTGCCCGCACGGCGCGTGGAACTGCTGCTGCTGTCTTGAAGTCATGCTCCGGTGTCCTCTCCGAGGGCGCTGCCGAGCGCTGCGTCGTACCCGCTTCCAGGCCACTTGGAGGACGTCGTCCGAGCCGCGCGCGGTTTCGGCGCACCAGGATGGTGTGCCCGCGGTGACGAGCGAGGGATGTCCGCGTGCGACGCGGCTCCTGAGCCGAGGCAGGCCGCCAAATTCTTCCTGTTGCAGGCGATGCGCAGCAGTCAAGAAGTGGCGGAAGCAGCCGGCTTCCTCGGGGCGGCCGGCTTCGGCAAGCACGTCGGACAGGACCCAGGCCACGTACCAGGTGTCGCACTCGGGGTGCGCCCGTGCCTGCTTGATCGCTCATCGAGCAGGCCGCAGTCTGCAATGAGCGGAAGCCGCATATGGGAAAGGTCCCAGTCCTCGTTGCCGCCGTGGCGAGCCCTGAGGGCATCGAGGTGGGCCAGGACGTCCCGGGGCCGGCCGGGGTCGGCATACAGGGTTCAAAGAGTGTGGACGATCCAGTCCTCCGCGCCGCCGGGCCGTTCGGCGAGCGCGCGCATCACCTCGATCGCCTCGTCGCCCCGTCCGTGCCGGACCAGGAGCTCGGACAGCGGTACAGCCACATGTCACATTGCGTCCGGCGTGGCACCGAAGGTGCGGCAGGCGGCCATCGCGCCTTCCACGTCGCCGCGTTCCTCCAGCACTTCGGCAAGGCACTGCACGGCGTGCCCGTGGTGCTCGGACGCCGCGTACGCACGCATGGCTTCACTGGCGTGAGATGGGAACGATTGATGCAGGGTTCGGACAACATGGTGATCGAGAGGGCCCGGAATGTTGCCCGTTTTCAGGAACACCTGGTCGGCTCGTCGGGTGTGAAGAGGGCTGGTGAGCGGGACGGATATCGTCCTGCTATGACACAAGGGTTCGATCTTGCCGCGTCGCTTGCCAGAGGCGTTGAAGGCCGCAGTGGTGCATGGACCTTCATCCAGGGCTTCGCCGCCCACTGGTCCGGCTCCGCCCTGG